>NZ_FBXK01000005.1:1276666-1595833 GCF_900013425.1 Sphingobium sp. Z007 | reverse complement strand
GTGCTGGGCTTCTTTTTCAGACCCGGCACGTCGCGAATCTCGTAGAAAATATCCATCGCCTTGCTGACCAATATCTTCTGGATACCAGGGAAATGGACATCGACGATTTGTGTCAGCGTCTCGCGGTCGGGGAATTTGATATAGTGGAAGAAGCAGCGGCGCAGGAAGGCGTCGGGCAGTTCCTTTTCGTTGTTCGACGTGATGATGACGATCGGGCGATCGGCCGCCGCAACCGTCTCGCCCGTTTCATAGACGTGGAAGGCCATGCGGTCGAGTTCCTGCAACAGGTCGTTGGGAAATTCGATGTCGGCCTTGTCGATCTCGTCGATCAGCAGGACGGGTAGCTTGGGGGAGGTGAAGGCCTCCCACAATTTGCCCTTGCGGATATAATTGGCGATATCATGGACGCGTTCGTCGCCCAGCTGCCCATCGCGCAGACGAGCGACGGCGTCATATTCATAGAGGCCCTGATGCGCCTTCGTCGTGGATTTGACGTTCCATTCGATCAGCGGGGCGTCCAGCGCCTTGGCAATTTCCTGGGCCAGGACGGTCTTGCCGGTGCCTGGCTCCCCCTTCACCAGCAGCGGCCGGCGCAGCAGCACGGCGGCATTGACCGCGACTTTCAGGTCGTCGGTCGCGACATAATCCTGCGTGCCTTCAAAGCGCATCTTGCTGGTCCATTCCGTTGCCTATGGCAACCGGACTAGGCAAAGCCGCGGGCAGGCGCAATCGCGAAAGGGAAATCAGGCGTTAAAGGGCTGGTCAGGCCTGCCGGGCGCGCACGTCGGCGCGGGCGGCGAGCAGATCCCACAGGCCGCGATGCTGATTGAGCAACTGGCGTGCGCCGAACTGGATCGCCCGGTCGATGGCGTCATCGCCGCCAATGGCGCGGGCGACGTCCAATGTCACATGGCGATCGGGCAAGGTGCAGGCATGGGGTTCCAGCCCTGCGCGCAGCGCCGCCATGTCGAGCACATGACGCACGGCGCGCCAGTCCAGCGCCAGCGCCATCGCCGCGCCCATGGCGCAGCCACGCCGGTCGGATTGGGCGAGCATGTCGAGTGCGTGGCGTTGCTGGCTGACGGCGGTTTCGCAATCGGCCTGGCCCGCCGTGCTCGGCGCGGGGCCGACGGCAACCGTGACCTGGGTCAGATAGGCGCGTTCGCGAGCGAAGGCGTCGCCGGTTTCGATCAGCCACTGGCGCGCGGCATTGTCAGCGGAGCGGGTCGCGGCATGATCGATCACGCCGGGATGGCGGCCGTGGAGCATGCAGAGATAATAAGCGGCGTCGGCGAGATCGGACAGGGACAGCAGCGTGTCGCGGGCGACGCCGGTGCTGGCGCGATTGGCATAGGCATGGGCGGCGGTTCCATCGGCGGCGACCAGCGCCTCCAGGATTCGCGCTATGTCGCCGAATTGATAGCGCGGTGCCGCTTCGCTCATGCCCAAATCCCTGTGATGCCCCCGCATGTGCGGCTGAGCACATAGAGATAACGCGGCCAAGTAAACGTCCGGTTTACGGAATCAAAAAGGGCGACCGTGAAAGCCGCCCTTTTCCGTCAACGATGGTTAATTACTATTTACCGATCGACTGTAATTATTGGTCCAGGAAGGACCGCATTTTACGCGAGCGCGACGGATGCTTGAGCTTGCGCAGCGCCTTCGCCTCGATCTGGCGGATACGTTCGCGCGTCACACTGAACTGCTGGCCCACTTCCTCGAGCGTATGGTCGGTATTCATGCCGATGCCAAAGCGCATGCGCAGCACGCGCTCCTCACGCGGGGTGAGCGAGGCAAGGACGCGGGTGACCGTCTCTTTCAGATTCGCCTGAATGGCGGCATCCACAGGAATGATCGCATTCTTGTCCTCGATAAAGTCGCCCAGATGGCTGTCTTCCTCGTCGCCGATCGGCGTTTCGAGAGATATCGGCTCCTTGGCGATCTTCATCACCTTGCGGACCTTTTCCAGCGGCATGGACAGGCGTTCGGCCATTTCCTCCGGGGTCGGTTCGCGGCCCTGCTCGTGCAGGAACTGGCGGCTAGTGCGGACCAGCTTGTTGATGGTCTCGATCATGTGGACTGGGATGCGGATGGTCCGCGCCTGGTCCGCGATCGACCGGGTGATCGCCTGCCTGATCCACCAAGTGGCGTAGGTGCTGAATTTATAGCCGCGGCGATATTCGAATTTATCCACCGCCTTCATCAGGCCGATATTACCTTCCTGAATGAGATCAAGGAATTGCAGGCCACGGTTCGTATATTTTTTAGCGATGGAGATGACCAGGCGCAGGTTCGCCTCGACCATTTCCTTCTTCGCCAGGCGCGCTTCGCGTTCGCCCTTTTGCACCATGTTCACGATGCGGCGGAACTCGCTGAGCGACATGCCGGTCGCCTGGGCGATTTCGCCGATCTCGTTGCGGATGCGATCGACCGCGCGCCCTTCGGCGGCGACGAAGGCGGTCCACTTCTTGTCCAGACCGCCGACCTTGTCGAGCCAGCCATCGTCCAGTTCATGGTTCACATAACGGTCGAGGAAATCCTTGCGCGGCACTTTATGCCGTTCGGCCAGCCGCAGCATCTGTCCACCGAGCGCGGTCAGGCGCCGGTTATAGGCATAGAGCTGATCGACCAGATATTCGATCTTCTGCTGGTGGAACTGCACGCTCTCGACCTGCGCAGTGAGGCTTTCGCGCAGTTCCTGATAGTCGTCCTCGTCCTTTTGGCTGAGCACTTCGCCAGTGCTCATGGCGACCATGCGCGACGCCTGGGCGGCGGAGAAAGCGCGAAAGATTTCAGTTATAGTGGCGAACTTCTCAAGCGCCATCGGCTTGAGCGTCTCTTCCATCTGGGCCAGGGAGAGGGTGTTGTCCTCTTCCTCTTCCTCTTCTACGCGACGGGCGCGGCGTGCGGCGCCTTCCTCGTCCTCGTCCGCGTCAGCGGGTTCCTCCTCCGGCTCTTCTTCTTCCTTGAAGCTGGGGCCGGCGGTCTTCTCGCTGATCTCGCCATCATCGTCCTCGGCGCCTTCCTCCAGGCTTTCCGGGGCAGGATCTTTGGACAGCATGGCGTCGAGATCGAGTATCTCGCGTAGCTGCATTTCGCCATTGTTCAGCGCGGTCGACCATTCGATGATCGCGTTAAAGGTCGTCGGGCTTTCGCACAGGCCCAAAATCATGGTGTCGCGACCAGCCTCGATCCGCTTGGCGATGGCGATTTCGCCTTCGCGGCTGAGCAGTTCCACCGCGCCCATTTCGCGCAGATACATGCGCACGGGATCGTCGGTGCGATCGACCGTTTCTTTCTTCTTTTCGGTGATGAGCTTCGGGCCGTCATCGTCGCCCGCCTCATCTTCGGCGTCCTCGGCGTCTTCGCGCTCGCGCTGCTCGTCGCCGTCTTCGCTCGCTTCTTCGTTTTCGACGATGTTGACGCCCATGTCATTGAGCGCGGACATCACGTCCTCGATCTGCTCGGAGGACATCTGGTCCTGCGGCAGGGCGTTGTTCAACTCGTCATAGGTGATGTAGCCGCGCTTCTTAGCGCGCGCGATCAGCTTTTTGACAGAGGCTTCGTTGAGGTCGAGCAGGGGGGCATCGCCGCCTTCATCCCCGCCATCGCCTGCACCTGCCGCACTCTTGCTGTTCGCCTTGGTCGCCATGTATTCGCCTTAACTCCGCCGCCCCTTGCGAGGGCGATCTCATCAAATAATGTCTTCGGGCTGGCCTAGTTCCGCCAAGCGGATGAGATGGTTGCGATGAGCCACCAGCGCACGATGTTGCGCCAGCAAATTCTCATCACTCACATCCGCCTTCACCCGCTCGGTCGCCACGGCCAAATTCCGCTCAAGCTCTGGTCCCTGCGTCATAACCCGAACGGCTTCCTCAAGATCGCGTGCGACGCGATCAGGATCGGTGGTCGTCCTGTCGGGAGTGAGTTTCAACGCGTCGGCCCGGAGCATCCCCTTAGCCATATTATACAACTCACCTTGCCCCAATATGGTAAGGAGGGCCTGCGTTTCAACTGTTTCTTTGCGGAAGGACGTGCTTATCATCACGTCCAGCAACTGCGCCAGCAGCGGATCACCGATTTGCAGGGCCGACAGCATCTCGCGATGCGGCCGAATCAGTTCGGGATGGCGCAGCAGGCTGGCCAGGACTGCGCGGAGCAGCCGTTGTTCCAGGCCATTGGTGCCGATCGCGCGGGCTTCGAAGCCGGCCGCGGGAATCGGCGCTTTCCAATTGCCGCGCTTGTCCCGTTGCCAGCGGCCGCCATCGCTGCCGCCACGCGCCGGCCTTTGCGTCGGACCGCTCTCGCGCCTTGCAAAAAAGCGCGCGTCATAGCGTTCGCGAAATGCATGGGCGTAATGGGCGCGCACGTCGGGATGGGCGATCGCATCCGTTATGGCGCGCAGCCGCTGCTTGAGCGCGGCCTTCTGTTCGGGTGTTTCGAGCGGCATGGCGCTGAGCTCATGGCTCCACAGCCGTTCGATAAGCGGTTCGGCAGCCTTCAGCACCGCATCCATCGCTTGGGGGCCGCTGTCGCGGATCAGATCGTCCGGGTCTTTGCCCGGCGGCAAAGTGGCGAAACACAGGCTGTGGCCGGGGCGCAGTAGGGGCAGCGCGCGCATGGCGGCGCGGATCGCGGCCTTCTGTCCGGCCGCGTCGCCATCGAAGCAGAGGATCGGCACCTCGACCATTTTCCACAATCGTTCGATCTGATGTTCGGTCAGCGCGGTGCCAAGCGGGGCGACGGCGTCGTCGAAGCCCGCCTGCGCCAGGGCGATTACGTCCATATAGCCTTCGACCACGATCACCCGCTCGGTCTGGCGGCTGGCGGGGGAGGCGCGGTCGATATTATAGAGCGTGCGCCCCTTGTCGAACAACGGCGTATCGGGCGAGTTCAGATATTTCGGCTCGCCCGCACCCAATATGCGGCCGCCAAAGGCGATGACGCGGCCGCGAATGTCGCGGATGGGCAGCATCAGGCGGCCACGGAAGCGGTCATAGCTGTCGCGTTCGCCGTCTGGGTCGATCAACAGGCCGGCCTCGACCAGCATCGGCTCGCCGAAATCCTTGAGCGCGCTTTTCAACCGACCGCGACCGTCAGGGGAAAAGCCGAAACCGAAGGCACGGCGGGTCGCGTCGCTTATGCCGCGCTTTTGCAGATAGGCGCGCGCTTCGCCGCCATCGATGCCGCCCAGTTGCTCCTCGAAAAAGCCCTGCGCCGCGGCCATGGCGTCATGCAGGCCCTTGGCCGCTTCCGCCCGTTTGGCCGCACGCGGATCGGGCGCGGGCACATCCATGCTCGCCGCCTGCGCCAGTTCCTTGACCGCCTCCATGAAGGGCAGGCCGCGCTGGTCGGTCATCCAGCGGATCGCATCGCCATGCGCGCCGCAGCCGAAGCAATGGTAGAAGCCCTTCTCGTCGTTGATCGTGAAGCTGGGCGTCTTTTCGTTATGGAAAGGGCAGCAGGCTTTGTACTCGCGCCCCGCTTTGGTGACCTTGACGGTCTTGCCGATGAGGGTGGAAAGCAACGTGCGCGCGCGCAGTTCGTCCAGCCATTGGGGAGTGAGGGTCATGCGTGGCGCTCAGAATTTGGCACACTACATCCGTTCGTTTCGAGCGAAGTCGAGAAACGGCTAGCACATTCCTTGCGTTTCTCGACTTCGTTCGAAACGAACGGAGTTTGCGGATTGTCTCGTTCTTTTGGCGGCCGAGCGAAATGCGAAACCAAGGACCAGTTGCCCGCTATCAACGCTTCCTTTTTCGCCCGCGACCATCCGCCAACGATGCGCTCCGCCTCCAACGCCTCGATTCGTGTTCCAAATACTTCGCTCCAGACCAAGACCACTGGTAGGCGACGCTTGGTAAATTCGCTGCCCTGTCCGCATTGATGCTGACCGATGCGATATTCCAGATTGTCGGTATGGCCGGTGTAATAGCGACCGTCGGAACATTTGAGCATGTAGGTCCAGAACGCCATTGGTGGAATATGCCTGAACCCGCGCGCGTGTCGAGCATAGTGCTATGCGTTTCTCGACTTCGCTCGAAACGAACGGACGATGAGGCTTGTCTCAGCCCCTCGCGTCAGGGGGAGGGGTGTTTCACACGACTCTTTACGAAAGCGCCGCCTTCACCAGCCCGCTTGCCTTGCTCATGTCGATCACGCTGCCATGGCGTTCCTTGAGCACCGCCATCACCTTGCCCATGTCCTTCACGCTTGCCGCGCCGACCTCCGCCTTGATCCCCTCGATCGCCGCTTTCGTCTCGTCCTCACTCAGCTGCGCGGGAAGGAAGCCTTCGATCACCGCAAGCTCCGCCTGTTCCTTGGCCGCCAGTTCTTCGCGGCCGCCGCTGGTGAACATCTCGATCGATTCGCGGCGCTGCTTGACCATCTTCTGGAGCACTTCGACCACGATGGCGTCGTCGTCCGGCATGGTCGACGCAGTGCGCAGTTCGATGTCGCGATCCTTCAGCTTCGCCAGTATCAGGCGGACGGCCGCCAGCCTTTCCTTGTCGCCGGCCTTCATGGCGGTGATCTGGGCGCTCTTGATGGTATCGCGAATCATCGACGAATGAATCCTGTGTCTTGCGGAAAGGAGCAGATATAGCGGCAAAAGAGATTTTTAACAGACGTTGACCTTGCGGGCGCGGGGGCATAGGTGACCGGCCGTTTAACCCGCATCAGACGGGTTCCCGCAAAAGCATAAAGGACGCTGACACCATGGCTGACGCCAAGACCCTCATTGTGCCTAAAGGAGCGACAGGGGTCGTGGTTTTCGCCGATGGCAGCGCTGTGTTCGGCCGCGGCTTTGGGGCGGTCGGCGAAGCGGTGGGCGAACTCTGCTTCAACACCTCCATCACCGGCTATCAGGAGATCATGACCGATCCCTCCTATGCCGGGCAGATCATCAATTTCACCTTTCCCCATATCGGTAACGTCGGCACCAACCTGGACGATGTCGAGGCGGATAATCCATACGCGCTGGGCTGCATCGTGCGCGAGGATGTGACCGCGCCCAGCAATTTCCGCAATGTCGAACCGTTCGATCAGTGGATGGCGGAAAACGGCCGCATTGGCCTCGCCGGGGTCGATACCCGCGCGCTGACCCGCCTGATCCGGGTGAAGGGCGCGCCCAATGTCGTTATCGCGCATGATCCCGATGGTGCGTTCGACATCACCGCGCTGGCGGCCAAGGCGGCGGGCTGGCCGGGGCTGGAGGGCATGGACCTGGCCATCGCAGTCACCGGCAAGGAAACGCGCCTGTGGAAGGATGGCGGATGGACGCTGGGCAAGGGCTATGATGTGGATGCCACCGACGCACTGGAAACGGTGGCGGCGGGCTATCCGGCCAGCGATGCCGAGGGCAACCCGCTGCTTTTCGCGGAACAGGATTTGCCGACCCCCGCGCCGCGTCCACATGTCGTGGCGATCGATTATGGCGCGAAGAACAATATTTTCCGCAATCTGGTGAAGGCCGGCGCGCGCGTGACCGTGCTGCCCGCGACCGCGACGTTCGAACAGGTGATGGACTTGCAGCCCGACGGCGTGTTCCTGTCCAATGGCCCTGGCGATCCGGCAGCGACCGGCGCCTATGCCGTACCGGTGATCGCCGCGTTGCTGACCGAGAATGTGCCGATCTTCGGCATTTGCCTGGGGCATCAGTTGCTGGGTCTGGCGGTCGGCGCCAAGACGATCAAGATGCATCAGGGTCATCGCGGCGCGAACCATCCGGTCAAGCGGCTGGACGATGGCCTTGTCGAGATCACCAGCATGAACCACGGCTTTGCGGTCGATGCCGCCACGCTGCCCGCCAATGTCCGCGCGACCCATGTGTCGCTGTTCGACGGCAGCAATTGCGGCATCGAACTGACCGACAGGAACGCCTTCTCGGTGCAATATCACCCCGAAGCATCGCCGGGGCCGCAGGACAGCTTCTACCTGTTCAAGCGCTTCGTGGCGGGCCTTAAAGGGCCTGTCGCGGCATGAGCATCAACCTCCCTCCCGTCGATGAAGCCCGCCTCGCCGCCGAGTGGGAGGCGGACCGCGAAGTCCTCGCCAATCTCGCCGCCAATGGCGACGTGGCGCGGATCGCGCGGCCGGTGGACGTGTCCTTCCGCGGCAGCGAAAAGGATTTCGATCGGCTGCTCACCATCGCCAGCCAGTTCGGCATGGTCGAACTGGACCGGGAAGAGGATGACGAGGGCGACCTGTTCCTGTTTCTGGAATGTGTGCAGCCGGTCGATGAAGCGTCGATCCGCGCGCTGACCCGCAAATGCCTCCAGATCGAAATCCTCTGCGGCGTCGAATATGACGGCTGGGGGTGCGAGGCGCAGACGGGGGCGGTGCATTGATTGATTTGCCGCCGCCATCCAACGTGCCCATTATGGAGGCGGTTGTAAGCTGTGGCGTATCGCGCTCCGGTGTGTCTCTTCGTTATGAAGCGCTCTTGCAGAGCGACGTGCTGTCAATTGCGGCGTCGAGCGGGGCGACGGACAAAATGTTCGAATGCATTCGCTCTGCGACATGGGCGCGCGCGATGGTTGAGTTTGAGGAACCGGAAATTGGTGCCCGCTACCAGGCGTATGACAACGCTGAAGCTGGCGCGCTGATGAAGGCGATGGCGCAGGAAAAGATTCGCAAAGCTGGGAAACAGGATACATTCCCCAGCTACTCCGCTGAACGGCCGTTGGCCGAATATCTAAAAGCGCTGGAAGTATTCTGCGGCCTTAATCCGGGAAGCGCTTTTGAAGTGATCGGGGCTGACAGCTTTACCTACAAAAAAGATTTCCTCACCTTTCCTACAAACCCCGGTGCCAAGTGCCTGACTGACGCGTGGATGGCGTCGGGTTTGGACCAGCATGGCATCCGCCTTGTGTTCATCGGAAACGCGGCCGTTGAAGAGAGAAAAGAAGAATAATGCCCAAACGCACCGACATCTCCTCCATCCTCATCATCGGCGCTGGCCCGATCATCATCGGCCAGGCGTGCGAGTTCGATTATTCGGGCACGCAGGCGGTGAAGGCGCTCAAGGAAGAGGGCTATCGCATCATCCTGGTCAATTCCAACCCGGCCACGATCATGACCGACCCGGAATTTGCCGACGCGACCTATGTCGAGCCGATCACGCCTGAAATCGTGGCGAAGATCATCGAGAAGGAGCGGCCGGATGCGGTGCTGCCGACGATGGGCGGGCAGACGGCGCTCAATACCGCGCTGGCGCTGTTCAACGACGGCACGCTGGAGAAGTACGGCGTGCAGATGATCGGCGCGGATGCCGAAGCGATCGACAAGGCGGAGGACCGGATCAAGTTCCGCGACGCTATGGACAAGATCGGGCTGGAATCGGCCCGATCGCGCATTGCGCATACGATGGAAGAGGCGTTGGAAGGGCTGGAGTTTACCGGCCTGCCATCGATCATCCGGCCCAGCTTCACCATGGGCGGCACCGGCGGCGGCATCGCCTATAATCGCGACGAGTTCATGACCATCGTACGCGGCGGACTGGATGCGTCGCCCACGACCGAGGTGCTGATCGAGGAGTCGCTGCTCGGTTGGAAAGAATATGAGATGGAGGTCGTGCGGGACCGTAACGACAATTGCATCATCATCTGTTCGATCGAGAATGTGGACCCGATGGGCGTCCATACCGGGGACAGCATCACCGTCGCCCCGGCGCTGACGCTGACCGACAAGGAATATCAGATCATGCGCAATGCATCCATCGCGGTATTACGTGAAATCGGTGTGGAAACAGGCGGTTCCAACGTGCAGTTCGCGGTTAATCCGAAAGACGGCCGCCTGGTCGTGATCGAGATGAACCCGCGCGTGTCGCGGTCTTCCGCGCTGGCGTCTAAGGCGACCGGCTTCCCGATCGCCAAGGTCGCGGCGAAGTTGGCGGTGGGTTACACGCTGGACGAGATCACGAACGACATCACCGGCGCGACGCCGGCGTCGTTCGAACCGACGATCGACTATGTAGTGACGAAGATTCCGCGCTTCGCCTTCGAAAAGTTCAAGGGCGCCGAGCCGCTGCTGGGCACCGCGATGAAGTCCGTTGGCGAAGTCATGGCGATCGGCCGCAACATCCATGAATCGATGCAGAAGGCGCTGCGCGGGCTGGAAACCGGCCTGTCGGGCTTCAACACAGTCGATCATTTGGTCGGCGCGCCCAAGGATGATATCATCGCTGCGCTCGCCCAGCCGACGCCGGACCGGCTGCTGGTCGCCGCGCAGGCGCTGCGTGAAGGGCTGAGCGTTCAGGAAATCCATAACATCGCCAAGTTCGATCCCTGGTTTTTGGACCGGATCAAGGAAATCGTGGACGCGGAAGGCGAAGTGCTGGCCAACGGCCTGCCGCGCGATGCGGACGGGATGCGGCGCCTCAAATCCATGGGCTTTTCCGACAAGCGCCTGGCTTATCTGGCGCTCAAGTCGGCCAATCTGGCGGGGAATGAGCGTGGCATCGCGCGCGGGTCGGGCCTGATTCATGAAGCGGTGGTCGCCATGACCGGCGGCGTGACCGAGGATGAGGTGCGCAAGCTGCGCCACAAGCTGGGCGTGCGCCCGGTCTTCAAGCGCATCGACACCTGCGCCGCCGAGTTCGAGGCGAAGACGCCGTACATGTATTCGACCTACGAAGCGCCGATCTTTGGCGAGGCGGAGAATGAATCCGCGCCGACCGATCGTGAGAAGGTCGTCATCCTGGGCGGCGGGCCGAACCGGATCGGGCAGGGGATCGAGTTCGACTATTGCTGCGTTCACGCCTGCTTCGCGCTTAGCGAAGTCGGCTATGAAACCATCATGATAAACTGCAATCCTGAGACGGTTTCTACTGATTACGATACGTCGGACCGGCTCTATTTCGAGCCGCTGACGGCCGAGGATGTGCTGGAAATCCTGCATGTCGAAATGTCGAACGGGACGCTGAAGGGCGTGATCGTGCAGTTCGGCGGCCAGACGCCGCTCAAACTGGCGCAGGCGCTGGAGGATGCGGGCATCCCCATTCTGGGCACCAGCCCGGATGCAATCGACCTGGCCGAAGATCGCGAGCGGTTCGCCGCGCTGATTGACAAGCTGAAGCTGCGCCAGCCCGCCAACGGCATCGCCCGCAGCCGCGAAGAGGCGATCGCAGTGGCCAACCGGATCGGCTATCCCGTGCTGATGCGGCCCAGCTACGTGCTGGGTGGCCGGGCGATGGAGATTGTCGACGGCCAGGCGCAATTGGAGGAATATATCACCACGGCGGTCAAGGTGTCGGGCGATTCCCCGGTCCTGATCGACCAGTATCTGCGCGACGCGATCGAGGTCGATGTTGACGCGCTGTGCGATGGCGAGGATGTCGTGGTCGCGGGCGTGCTGCAGCATATCGAGGAAGCCGGCGTCCATTCGGGCGACAGCGCCTGCTCGCTACCCCCATACAGCCTGTCGGACGATATCATCGCAGAGATTGAGCGGCAGACCGAAGTGCTGGCCCACGCCCTGTCGGTGCGCGGCCTGATGAACATCCAGTTCGCGGTCAAGGACGGTGTCGTCTATCTGATCGAGGTGAACCCGCGCGCCAGCCGGACCGTGCCCTTCGTCGCCAAGGCGATCGGCACCCCGATCGCCAAGATCGCGTCGCGCGTGATGGCGGGGGAGAAGATCAAGGATCTGCCCAAGATCGACCGCAATGCGATCAACCATGTCGCGGTCAAGGAAGCCGTCTTCCCCTTCGGCCGCTTCCCCGGCGTCGATCCCGTTCTCTCGCCGGAAATGAAGAGCACGGGCGAAGTCATGGGCATAGACAGCAATTTCGCCACCGCCTTCGCCAAGGCGCAGATCGGGGCGGGCACGATGTTGCCGACCGAGGGGACGGTGTTCATCTCGCTCAAGGACAGCGACAAGCCGGTCATCCTGCCTGCCGCGCGCAAGCTGGTGGACATGGGCTTCAAGCTGATCGCGACCGGCGGCACCGCCCAATATCTGGAGGATCAGGGCATCGCCGTGCAGCGGGTCAACAAGGTCGCAGAGGGCCGTCCGCACATCGTGGACAAGATCACCGATGGTGATGTGCAACTGATCTTCAACACCACCGAAGGCTGGCAGTCATTGAAAGACAGCAAGGCGATCCGCATCAGCGCGCTGCGCCACAAAATCGCCAGCTTCACTACGGCCGCCGCCAGCGTCGCTGCGGCCGATGCGATCGAGGCTTTACGGGGTCATGCCCTTGAAGTGCGCTCGCTCCAGTCCTATTATCCCCTGTCGCAAGCCTGATCCCCTGCACAAGGAAGCATGCTGCGGGTGGCCCGACGTTCGGGTCGCCAAAGGGAAGTTTTGACGAAGGATTTGCACTCATGGCGACCGTCGAGAAGATGCCGATGCTGCAGATGGGCTATGACAAGCTCACCGCGCAGCTCCGCGAGTTGAAGGCCGAGCGGCCTTTGATCGTGGACGCCATCGAAGAAGCGCGCGCGCACGGCGATTTGTCCGAAAACGCCGAATATCACGCCGCCAAGGAGCGGCAGGGCCAGGTCGAGGCGACGATCAACGACCTGGAGGACAAGCTGTCCCGCGCCCAGGTCATCGACCCCAAGACGCTGTCGGGCGACAAGATCGTGTTCGGCGCGACCGTGACCCTGCTCGATGAAGACGACAAGCCGGTGAAATACCAGATTGTCGGCCAGGCCGAAGCCGACGCCAAGCAGGGCATGATCAGCTATAACAGCCCGCTGGGCCGCGCGTTGATCGGCCGCACGGTGGGCGAGGATGTAGAAGTGTCGGTGCCGTCCGGCGACAAATTCTATTCGGTCGATAAGATCGATTTCATCTGACCGTGAAGCTGCCGGCTGGCCGACTGACCAATGGGATCGGGGTGATTACGGTCGCCGCGTTCCTGCTGATCTATCTGACTGGACAGGTCGATAACGCCGCGGTCGTCGGTGGCTTCATTCCTGCGCGCCTGGGCGATCCGGCGCTGCTGGCCGGGATGGCGGCGGTGCCGACCTGGCTGACGCCGCTCAGCTGCACCTTCATTCACGCCGGCTGGCTGCATATCGGCTTCAACATGTTGATGCTGCTCTTTTGCGGGCGGCAGGTGGAGCATGTGCTGGGTTGGGCCGGGACGCTTCTCCTCTATGTCCTTGGCGCTTATGGCGCATGCCTGGCACAATGGGCGATCGATCCGGGATCGACCAATCCGATGGTCGGCGCCAGCGGCGCGATTTCCGCAATCATCGCGCCCTATGCGCTGCTTTACAGCCAGCAGCAGGTGCGCTCGATCGGGCCTCTGTCGGCTAATCTGGTGCGTGTGCTGTGGCTGGCGGGCGCGTGGATCGCGGTGCAATTGATGATCGGGCTGGCGAGCGGTGCGGGTATGAGCGAGCTCGGCCAGATCGCGATCGCCGCGCATATCGGCGGCTTCTTGGCAGGCCTGGCGCTGACCCGGCCGCTTCTGCGCTGGCGCTTCAGGAAAAAGCCGCGCGCGGTGCATTGAGATGGAGCCCTGTTCCCCGGCGAAGGCCGGGGTCCAGTAACAAGCGGAGGTCTGAACCCCGGCCTTCGCCGGGGAACAGCGTGCTTGACTTAAGCGCCCGGCAGTTCCGGTTCCAGTAAGCGGTGCAGATGTACGATGACATAGCGCATCTCGGCATCATCAACCGTGCGCTGCGCCGCGCCGCGCCATGCCTTTTCGGCTGACGCATAGTCGGGATATACGCCAACCAGATCGACTTTGCTGAGATCCTGAAATTCGAGAGTCTGCGGATCGGTTACGCGACCACCCAGCACCAGATGCATTTTGCTCATGGCGTTATCTATTCTCCTTATGCGTATCGCGATGCCTTAGCATCGTCACCGCGATACGCCAAGAAGAGCAAGACGGCAGGTCGATTGCGTTTGCCGCAATTGCGATTAGCTTTTGGGCAACCGCGCCTTGATCGCGTCGCTCAGGGCATCGACTTTTGCCGCGACCAATGCGGTCACTTCGTCGGCCAGCTTCGATGCCTTGGCGGGCAGATCGGACGCGACAACAGTGTCGCGGGCGTCCGATGCTACGTCGCCTGCAGCGTGGAGGGCATGGGCCGCGCTTTGCTTAGCCGTCTTGGCACCTTCCGCAGCAGCGGCACGCGCCGCGGCGCTGGCCTCCAGAAGACGCGAGCCGGCGGTCACCGCGAACCCCGGCAGCGCCTTCATGGCGGCGCGGCTCTTGGGGAACATCCAGGCGACGACAGCGCCGACGGCGACGGCGCCGGCCACCGCGACGATCGGATGCTCCTGCACGATCTGGTTGGCGCGGGTGGCCACGCGCTGGGTCTTGTCGCGCGCCTCGCCATAGGCTTCGCTCGCCTTGTCGCGGCTGGTCTGGATCAACTCGCCCGCGCTTTCGCGCGCTTTTTCGCCGGTATCCTTGATCCGGTCGGAAGCGGTTGCGGCGGCGTCGTTCGCTGCTTCACGGGCGCGGCTCAATTGGGCGCGGATGTCAGCCATTGTCATTCTCCACATTGTCTGATTGGGTGTCCTGGAAGCGAACGTATAACCGACGGAAAAGTGCCGCCAGCGGACGCCGCGCCAGAAAGAGTCCGAAGGCCGCAACTGCCGCACCGACCGCAAAGGGCCGTTGCTGCGCCTTCGCTGCCGCGGTGGCGACGCCGTTCAGCACGGCGTTGCTCGCCTTGTCCTTCACATCCTGTTTGAGCCTGGCAGGCGCTACGCGCGCCTTGGCCTCCTGCGCCGTAAGGTGGAGACGACCGCGCGCCAGGTCCGCGCGCGCACAGGCTTCGCGATAACGAGCTTCCAGCGTCATGGCGCAATCGCCTTCTTCATACGGGTGATGGCCCCTTTCGCCGCGAAGAGCAGGATGAGGACCATCAGCAATCCTCCGCCGACGACGATCAGTGTCGCCCATAGCGGCGCGACCAGCTGCGCCAGCGCGATGGTGAGTCCAACCAGGAGAGCGACGATGGTAGCGAACGCAAGCATCAACGCCACGATGCCGAAGATCGCTACATTGCGTATGCCCGCGCCAATAATGCTGGCCCGCAACTTCTGTTTTTCCGCTTCGGCGGCTGCATAGGCGCGACCGTCGGCGTAGAGGCGGGCGATCACCTCTCTAACGCCTTCCTGGGCCGGCGTGCCGTCATCGGGCGCGCCATCGCGCTGCCCATCGGTGTGCGGCGTCACCGCCGTATCCGCTGGATCGTCTATCAATTGGGCCTCCGTCCCGCCGTGCAGGATCGTGCGTCGGTCAGGAAATGATGGGCGGGATCAGGCCTTGTCGTCCGATCCCTTGGCCAGGCGCATCAGCACGAAGCCGACCACAGCCGCAGCGCCGATGGCGACCGCCGGGCTTTTGCGCACGAAATCACGCGCTTCACCAAGCAGCTCATCGACATCCTTGGCATCGAGCGTGTCGGCTGCGCCCGCGACGGATTCTGCCGCCTGGCGGGCATAATCACCATATTGCGGTCCCAGCTTGGCATCGACCGTCCCGGCGGTTTCGGCAATCAGCTTGGCCAGGCTCTGCATGGCGGTGCCGGTCTTTTCCTTGGCGACGCCGGCGGCCGATTTGGCGGTCTTGCCGGCCTGTTCCTTGATCGGCTCGATATGCGCTTTCCAATCGACTGCGGACAGTTTGTCGGTCGCCGCTTTCGCGGCCTTTTCCGCCTTTGCCTTGATGGGCGCGATCTGGTCGGCCCATCCGGCATGCGTGCCGTTGCTGGGGGGCGTTATCGCTGCCTTGCGCGTGGCCGCCTTCTTGATCGGGGCTGATGCGACCGGTGCGGATGATGGTGTGGCGATCGCCGATTTGGCAGGCTTTGCCTTAACCGTCGTGGAGACGGGCATCTTCTTCACGCGCTTGGGCGTTTCGGGGGTGTCAGCCATCGTCTCAATCTCCCTTTCAAAAGCAGTATGGCGGCCGCGAAGGCCGGCGGGCATCATCGAACAAATGCATCGCGGCGGCCTACAGTTCCGTTGCCGTTACATTTTCGACCATCGGCATTTTTTGCGTCCGCGCAAGCCCCGCATTGCCAAGGGGGAGGGCGCTGGCTAAGCGGAGCGCACATTCCCGGCCACCGGCCGCCCGTTACGACGCTAAGTGCAGGAGCGATCATGACCGCCATTCTCGATATTCACGCCCGCCAGATACTCGACAGCCGCGGCAATCCCACCGTTGAAGTCGATGTCATGCTGGAAGATGGCAGCTTCGGCCGCGCCGCGGTGCCGTCGGGCGCGTCCACCGGCGCCTATGAGGCGGTGGAAAAGCGCGACGGCGACATGAGCAAATATCTGGGCAAGGGCGTGCTGGCCGCCGTGGCGGCTGTCAATGACGAGATTGCTGGCGAACTGATCGGCTTGGACGCCGAAGACCAGGGCGAAGTCGATGCCGCGATGATCGCGCTGGACGGCACGGACAACAAGTCGCGCCTGGGCGCCAACGCGATCCTGGGCGTCAGCCTCGCCGCGGCTAAGGCCGCTGCCGATGCGCGTGGCCTGCCCCTCTATCGCTATGTCGGCGGCGTCTCCTCGCATGTTCTGCCGGTCCCGATGATGAACATCATCAATGGTGGCGAACATGCCGACAACCCGATCGATTTTCAGGAATTCATGATTATGCCGGTCGGTGCGGACAGCATCGCGGACGCCGTGCGGATCGGGTCGGAAATCTTCCATACCCTGAAAAAAGGCCTGCATGACAAGGGGCTGGCGACATCGGTCGGCGACGAGGGCGGCTTTGCCCCCAACATCGCATCGACTCGCGACGCGCTCGACTTCATCCTCGCGAGCATCGAGAAGGCGGGCTATACGCCCGGCGACGATGTCGTTCTGGCGCTCGACTGCGCCGCCACCGAATTCTTCAAGAACGGCAGGTATGAGATTTCGGGCGAGGGCCTGTCCCTGTCGCCGGTCGAAATGGCCGATTATCTTGCTGCGCTCACCGCCGACTATCCGATCAAGTCGATCGAGGACGGCATGAGCGAGGATGATTTCGAAGGCTGGAAGGCGCTGACCGATAAGATCGGGCATCAGGTGCAGTTGGTCGGCGACGACCTGTTCGTCACCAACCCGGCGCGCCTGTCTATGGGCATCGGCAAGGGGCTGGCCAATTCGCTGCTGGTCAAGGTCAATCAGATCGGCACGCTCACGGAGACGCTAGCGGCGGTCGATATGGCTCACCGCGCGCGCTACACCGCCGTGATGTCGCATCGGTCGGGCGAGACCGAAGACGCGACCATCGCCGACCTCGCCGTCGCCACCAATTGCGGGCAGATCAAGACGGGCTCGCTCGCCCGTTCGGACCGGCTCGCCAAATATAACCAGCTCATCCGTATCGAGGAAGAGCTGGGCGATATCGCCGTTTATGCGGGGCGCTCGATCTTCCGCTAAACATCAGCAGACTCGGCTGGCCGCAAGCGACGCATTTTTCGCTTGCCGCCAGCCTTTTCCTGTGATTCTTCTGGGCCATGGCGCATATCGCTAAACTTCGTCTCCTTATCTGGTCGGCCATTGGCCCTGCGATCGCGCTGCTGTTGCTGCTGTTCTTCGCGGGCTATGTGGTGCTGGGGTCAAACGGCGTGCTTGCCTGGGGGGACTATTCGCGCCAGTTGCATGAAGCGAAGACGGAATTGAAGCAGGTGCAGGAAGCGCGCGCCGAACTGCGCAACCGGGTCGATTTGCTCAACCCGCGTCGCGTCGATCCCGACCTGTCGGACGAACTGATCCGCCGCCAGCTGGGGGTCATCCATCATGACGAAGTGGTAGTGCCGCTCAACTGAGCAGCGTCATGTTGCGCAGGTTCGTGAAATGATTTTGCGTTGAAGATGCCGTCTCGGTAATTTTACTACGAACGGCGAAAGGCTGTGTGTAGCAGGCAGGTTTCTCGCCATCAATTTTTGGCTGCGGCTATTGGTTCTACCCGGATTCCGTGGGGTCCGCCGTTGCAATATATGCAACTCTGCCGCTATATCGGCCTTCCTTCCATCCTACCCCCACGCAAAAGGATAAGAGCCTTGGCGAAACCAACGACGCCGCGTGCTTCGACTGCAAAGGCGAAAGCGGCTGCACCCGCTGCCGGTGCGGACCACAATCGGCCTCGCCCGCAAACCCCGACCGATTATAAGGCCAGCAAGGAAGAGTTGCTGGAATTTTATCGTCAGATGGTTCTCATCCGCCGCTTCGAGGAAAAGGCCGGCCAGTTGTACGGCTTGGGCCTGATCGGCGGCTTCTGCCATCTCTATATTGGCCAGGAAGCAGTCGCGGTCGGCATCCAATCCGCGCTCAAGCCCGGCAAAGACAGCGTTATCACCGGCTATCGCGACCATGGTCACATGCTCGCCTATGGCATCGACCCCAATGTCATCATGGCGGAACTGACCGGTCGTGGCGCGGGCATTTCCCGTGGCAAGGGCGGTTCGATGCACATGTTCAGCGTCGAACATAAATTCTTCGGCGGCCATGGCATCGTCGGCGCGCAGGTGTCGCTGGGCGCGGGTCTGGGCTTTGCGCATAAATATAATGGCGATGGCGGCGTGTGCGTCGCCTATTTCGGCGATGGCGCGGCCAACCAGGGCCAGGTTTATGAATCGTTCAACATGGCCGAATTGTGGAAGCTGCCGATCATCTTCGTGATCGAGAACAACCAATATGCCATGGGCACCAGCGTCAACCGCGCCTCGTCCGAAGACCAGCTTTACCGCCGCGGCGAAAGTTTCCGCATCCCCGGCCTCCAGGTCGACGGCATGGACGTTCTGGCCGTGCGCGGCGCGACCGAGGAAGCGCTCAAATGGGTGCAGGAGGGCAATGGCCCGATCCTGCTGGAAATGAAGACCTACCGCTATCGTGGCCACTCCATGTCCGACCCGGCCAAATACCGGTCGCGCGAGGAAGTGCAGGCGATGCGCGACAAGTCCGACCCGATTGAGGGCGCGAAGAAATATCTGATCGAGGCCGGCGTCAGCGAAGACGAGATCAAGGGTATCGACCAGGCTATCCGCAAGACCGTTGCCGAGGCGGCCGATTTTGCGGAAAGCTCGCCCGAACCTGAAATGTCCGAACTCTATACCGACGTGCTGGTGGAGCAATATTGATGGGTATCGTAATCAAGATGCCGGCGCTCTCGCCGACCATGGAAGAGGGCACGCTGGCCAAATGGCTGGTGAAGGAAGGCGATGAGGTCAAGTCCGGCGACATCCTGGCCGAGATCGAGACCGACAAGGCGACGATGGAATTCGAAGCCGTGGACGAGGGCAAGATCGGTAAGATCATGATCGCCGAAGGCACCGAAGGCGTGAAGGTCGGCACCGTCATTGCCGAGATGGCGGGCGAAGGCGGCGAAGACGCAGCGCCCGCACCTGCGGCCAAGACAGAAGACGCGCCCGCAAAGCCCGAGTCCGCCCCTGAAGCCCCCAAGAAGGCCGAAAGCGGCACGTCCAAGCTGGCGTCGGAAGCCAAGGCGACCGTGGCCGACCCGGACCTGCCCGAAGGCACCGAATATGTAAAGACGACCGTGCGCGAAGCGCTGCGTGACGCCATGGCCGAAGAAATGCGCAAGGATGAGCGCGTGTTCGTGATGGGTGAGGAAGTCGCGGAATATCAGGGCGCCTATAAGGTGACCCAGGGCCTGCTGGACGAATTTGGCGACAAGCGCGTCATCGACACGCCGATTACCGAATATGGCTTTGCCGGCATCGGGACGGGCGCGGCCATGGGCGGCCTGCGTCCGATCATCGAATTCATGACGTTCAACTTCGCCATGCAGGCGATCGACCACATCATCAATTCGGCGGCCAAGACCAATTATATGTCCGGCGGCCAGATGCGCTGCCCCATCGTGTTCCGCGGCCCCAATGGCGCCGCCAGCCGCGTCGGCGCGCAGCATAGCCAGAATTACGGTCCCTGGTATGCGTCCGTCCCCGGCCTGATCGTCATCGCGCCCTATGATGCGGCGGATGCCAAGGGCCTGCTCAAGGCTGCGATCCGATCGACCGATCCGGTCGTGTTCCTGGAGAACGAGCTTCTCTACGGCCGCAGCTTCGACGTGCCCAAGGTCGATGACTATGTCCTGCCGATCGGCAAGGCGCGGATCATGCGTCCGGGCAAGGACGTGACCTTGGTCAGCTATTCGATCGGCGTGGGCCTGGCGCTCGACGCGGCGGAGACGCTGGCAGGCGAAGGCATCGATGCGGAGGTCATCGACCTGCGCACGCTGCGCCCGCTCGACACCGCGACGGTGCTGGAAAGCCTTAAGAAGACCAACCGGCTGGTTGTGGTGGAAGAAGGTTGGCCGACCTGCTCGATCGCGTCGGAAATTGCGGCCGTGGTTATGGAGCAAGGCTTCGACGATCTGGACGCCCCGGTGCTGCGCGTGACCAATGAAGATGTGCCGCTGCCCTATGCGGCGAACCTTGAAAAGGCGGCGCTGATCGACGCCGCCCGCGTCGTCGCGGCGGCCAAGAAGGTCTGCTACCGCTAAAGCTGGACGACCTGCGCCGCGTTCAGGCGGCGTAGGTCGTGCAGGGGGAGTTGGTGCCGCTCGTCAGAAGATCGTTGGCCGTGCGTTCCCGCACCGCCATCGCGGCATAGGCCGACATTTGCGGCGTCCCGAAGAAGGATGACGATATCAACGGTTTATAGGTATAATAAACCTCGACGAAGATCATTTCGCTGCCCTTCGTCGCGGCGATTTTGCGCCCGGTTGGTCCAATACCTGCTGCGCCTAGGTTCGTGTTTTCTGTTGTTTCAAAGGCGGAGTTTTTCACCAATGCGCCTGAACAACGCTGCCATCGTAATTTCTGGTTGGTGACGTTGCCCGACGCATCCAGCACGGGTGCAATGCTGGATACGATGATCCGGCCGTTGTTACGCAGGCTGATGGGATCGCCCAATATCTTGATGCCGCCCAATGCGTCGGTGACGTCGCCGTTCGAAATGCTCAAGCGGATGCGGGATATGCTGTCGGCGCTCATCGTCGCAATATCCCCCAGTTTTTGCGAGGTATAGGCCATGTTGGCGGCCTCGGCCCCCCCCATCGTCAGGCCGACCAGCACAGGCAGCGCCAGCGCGAATTCGACAGCAGCCATACCCGCAACATGGCGACCGATGTCCCGCAACGAGGGGCGAAGGATTGTACGGACCGTCATGCTCATGCCTTGCATTTGGGGGTTAGCGTGCTCTGCAATTCATAAGGTTGCCGGCGCGTCATGGTGGTCGCGGTCAGCGTGGCGGTATTGCCGATCCCGATGAACCGATAAATCGGCAATATCCGGTTATAGGTAACGACCGTATTATAGCGCACGATATCGTCCGCGCCGCCGATCCCCGTCTTGCCCGCCGTCACGATGTTGCGCACGCCATTGTCATCCACATCTTCCCAGCAATCGCCGCTGTCCAGCGTGGCATTGTTGTTCGTATCCTTCGTCAACCGCTCCATGGCGTTGATCTGGCTATATTGCAGGAAACTGCCTTTGGTCGTCAGCACGGTCGCATTGGGCGCGACGCGTTTCACTGTGGCCTCGATGTCGGTCTCTACCGCCGTGCTATCGACCGTCTGCAAGGTTGTGAGGCGCGTCGCGCGCTCCATGGCACCCAAAAGCACCGATCGGACATAAATCTGATAGCCCATCTCCAGCCCGCCGAACAACAGAAGGCAGAGCGGCAGGAGGATCAGGGCGAACTCGGATATGGCCGCACCGCGTTGATCCCCTTTGATCCGTCGGGCAAAGGCCGAAGCAACCGTCATTGCGACAGCCTCAACGATCCGATATTTTCCCCGATGTCCCGGAATACGTCATTGAGGTCGGAAGCATCGTCCGCCTCGAACGCATATTCGTCCTTCGCGCCCGAAGAACAGTCGATCATGTCCTGGCTGAGGGGCGAACCCGCGCCAAAGGAAATGGTATAGATTTTCGTGCTCGCCATATTCTTGATCGCAGCGCAGGTCAGCTGCCAACGGGCGGTATGGTTGGCGTTGGACGTGTCTTTGGTGCCATCGGCCGCGACCCGTCGCCAAGTCGTTTCCTGGGCATAGGCGCCATAGCCGGTATTACCGGTATCCATGAGCCCGTCGGTCATGAATATGACGTAGCGATTGACTGGATAGGTATTGTAGAGCGTCGGATTTTCGCTGGACCAATTGCCAGTGCGCGACAATAGTCTGGCAGCCCATAGCAAGCCGACATCGAGATACGTGCCGCCATTGGCGACGAAGCCGTTGTTGAATGAAAAATAATTGTTGAAATTTGTCGCCGTCAGCTGCTGCATTTCCAGCATCGCCCTGGGACAGGCATATTGCGCGCTTCCGACTCGATCGGGATCAGCCACCGTCCAGCGCGTCGCCGTAGAGGACGGTACGGTATCAGGCAGCATATCATAAGCTGTCGATGGTATCGTGCTGGACGTCGAAGTAATGCTGTTGCTGGTGCTTTGTTCCTCGACGCAACCGTCCCAGGTGTTCGTCATCCAGTTACTGTCATGTGTAACAGTTGTACTTGGATAGCTACAACTGTACCTGCCGCAAGAATAAGCGCGATAGGTGCCGGTCGCGTTAAACCATGTCGGTTGACGGGCATAAAGCGTGGTGCCAGCGCTCCCCTTGCTGAACCCCGCGTTGACCATTTGCGAAAAAGGCACCACCGCCCAGCGGACCCGCTTTCGCTTGCCCTGTTCGGTCATGTTGAACTGGCTTTCGATTGTCGCCATTTGGGTTTGCAAGTTGGCGAGCGCCGTGCGGAGCGCCTGCATGCGTGAAATGTTGGTGCCGCCGGTCTTGTCCTCATCGACATAGGTGACGACCTTGCCATCGACAGTCAGTTTTTTGCCGCCGCGATTATTGTCGTTGATCCAGTCGCTGCACTCTTCCGCGGTCAGTTCAGGCTTGCACGCCATCGATCCCGTCGTGTCGAGCACCAGCACGATGTCGATGTTGGAATAATCGTTACGCCCGCTGCACGTCGCTGTGACAGCAATATTCTGCTTGCCGAACAATCCCATGACAACGGTAGGAACTGTCGTGGATACCGTCAATTGGATCTGGTCGTTGCTGCCAAGCGTCGGCACGATATTGGCGTCTTGCAGGGTGGAGCCAAGATAATTGTTGGGATAGTTGAACTTCACATATTTGCGCACTTCCGCGGTTACTTCCGTCGTCACGGCGCCGCCGGTGCCCATCAACTTGCGCCCGGCCAGCACGCCGGCATCGCACGCCTGTTGCAGGCGGGTCTTGCTGAGATAGCCGCGGCTGATGTCCAGACCCCCGCCGATCATACCAGCCAACGGGATCATGGCGGCAGCAGCGATGCCCAGCACGTTGCCCGCCTGGTTGCCCGCCAGCCGACTCAGAAATCCCGTAGGATGCTCGTTACCCTTGCCCATTTGCCTGCAATCACCCATGTCGCGCCCCACGCCCCCCAATACTGGGTCGGGCAGCCTGTTCGCCTATGCAGGCGCACTGGTTAGAATGTGTATGAGGAAGATGGTTAAAGGACCGATAACCTGCCTAGTCCTTGTCCAGACAGGAGTCGCGCCATGAGCCTGGACAAAGACGCCGTGCCGCCGCTGGGCCTTTTGCTGGCGGCACATGCCGGCGGGGAACAGGCGGCGCGGCACCGGGCGCTCTGGGCGTTCGACGCGCGGCTGGCTAAGGTCGCCCGCACCACCAGCGAGCCGATGATCGGGCAGATGCGCCTTGCCTGGTGGAATGACGTCATCGACGATGCGGCCGGGATCAAGGGGCAGGGCGAACCAGTGGTCGATGCGATGCGGGCGACGGGGGCTTGTGGAGCGCCAGGGCTGGTGGCGGTGATCGACGGCTGGGAAGTGCTGGTGGTCGAACCCGACATCGATGTGCAGGGGTTGCGTGAGTATGCCGCGGGGCGGGGCGGCGGTTTGTTCCGCGCTTTGGCCGATGCCGCCGACGCGCCAGAGTGGCTGGCGGCGGCTGGGCAGGTGTGGGCGCTGTGGGATCTGGCCGGGCATGTCGGGGACAGGGCACTGGCGGACGCTGCGCTGGCGCTGGGTCGCGACCTGCTGCCGCAGGTTGACGGCGCGCGCTGGCCGCGGGCGTGGAAGCCGTTGCGGATCGCCTTCACCCTGGCGCGGCAGGATGTGCTGGCGGGTCGCGCCGCGCCGCTGGGGATGCCGCGGGCGCTGGCGGGACGGTTGCTGCGGATCGCGCTTGTCGGACGATAGCCGGTCGGGATAGGCTGGGTTCCCACGGACTTGAGGAGGGCGGCATGGGGCGATTGCTGGCAGGTGGCATGGCGGCGCTGCTGCTGGTCGCGGGCGGCCTGTTCTGGTGGCAGGGGCGGGCGGATACGGCACCGGTGCCCCAGCTTGCTTCTGCCCCACCACCCCCGCCGCAGATAGAAGCGCTGCCGCAGGGTGATCCCGATGCGGTCGGCGATGCGCCGCCGATGCCCGGCGAGGCCAGTCCGCAGAGCCGCGAGCAGAAGCGCTTCGCACGCTACGACCGGAACCGCGATGGCGTCATTACGCGGGTCGAGATGATGGGTAGCCGGACCAAGGCGTTTAAGGCGCTGGACAAGGATGGCGACAACCTGTTGTCCTTCGAGGAATGGGCGGTGGCGACAGCGGACCGTTTCGGCACGGCGGACGGCGACAAGGACGGCAAGCTAACCCCGGCGGAGTTCGCCGCGACGGCGCCGAAGCGGGCACCGAAGGCGAAGTGTAGGTGCTGAACAAAATGCCGTTCGGTTCGAGCTTGTCGAGAAGCCGGTGCAAGGGTTCTCGACAATCTCGAACTGAACGGTATTTGGGTTGTCACGCCAGTTCCATCTCCCCCATCCACACCCCAAAGGACGCGCGGGCGCGAGAGGTATAGGCTTCCTTGCGCTGCTTCTTCTTCACCTCGTCCAGCGTCGGGAACAGACCGAAATTGACGTTCATCGGCTGATAGTCGGCGCTCACCACATTGCCGGTCACATGCCCCAGCAGCGCGCCCAGCGCCGTGTCGGCGGGCGGCGGCGTCAGTTCGCGGCCCAGCAGTTCGGCGGCGGCAAAACGTCCGGCGATCAGGCCGATCGCGGCGCTCTCGACATAGCCTTCGCAGCCCGTCATCTGCCCGGCGAAGCGGATATGCGGCGCGCTCTTCAACCGCAGCGTCGGGTCCAGCAATTTGGGCGACTGGATGAACGTATTGCGGTGCAGTCCGCCGAGTCGCGCAAATTCGGCATTTTGCAGGCCCGGAATGGTACGGAACAACTCCACCTGCGCGCCATGTTTGAGCTTGGTCTGGAAACCGACCATGTTCCACAGCGTGCCGCTGGCATTGTCCTGCCGCAATTGCACCACGGCATAGGGCCAGCGGCCGGTGCGCGGATTGTCGAGGCCCATCGGCTTCATCGGGCCGTGACGGAGGGTTTCCGGCCCGCGCGACGCCATCACCTCGATCGGCATGCATCCCTCGAAATAGGGGGTGCTCGCCTCCCATTCCTTGAACTCGGTCTTTTCGCCGTCGAGCAACCCCTGGACGAAGGCCTGATACTGGTCCTTGTCCATCGGGCAGTTGATATAATCCTTCCCCTCGCCGCCGCCGGGGCCGATCTTGTCCCAGCGGTTGGCCATCCAGCACTGGTCCATATCAATGCTGTCATAATGGATGACGGGCGCGATCGCGTCGAAGAAGGCCAGATGCTCCATCCCCGCTGCCTGGCCGATGCTGGTGGCGAGCGCGGGCGCGGTCAGCGGGCCAGTTGCGATGATGGTCATGCCTGTCGTGGGCAGCGTGTCGATCCGCTCGCGGACGATCTCTACATTGGGGTGATCGGCCAGCGCGCGGGTGACGGCGGCCGAAAAGACATGGCGATCGACCGCCAGCGCGGAGCCGGCGGGCACCTTGGCCGGTTCGGCGCTCGCCATGATGAGCGAGTCCAGCCGGCGCATTTCCTGATGCAGCAGGCCCACGGCGTTTTTGTCCGCGTCGTCGGAACGGAAGCTGTTGGAGCAGACCAGTTCGGCCAACCCCTCGGTCTGGTGCGCGGGCGTCATGTCGCCGCTTCCCCGCATTTCCGACAGGCGCACGCGGATGCCGGCCTGCGCAAGCTGCCACGCGGCTTCCGTTCCGGCGAGGCCGCCGCCGATGATATGAACCTGATAATCTGCCACTGATATTCGCCCTGATGCCGCGCTTTCGCCGTTGGAGCCAGGGCCTATAGCCGATGGCGGGCGAGTAGGACAGGGCGGGTTGCGGCGGCGTTTGGCATGCTCGGCGATTGGCAAAAGCTGCGAAGTTCACACCGTCGTGGCTTCGTTTTTGCGCGGGTTGGGGTATGCATAGCGGACTTCGCAATAGGAGATTTTTGCGAAGTGATGTCGCGCCCGTCCGGCGATTTATGTTTCCCCACTCGTATCGCTGCGCATCTGTCCATGGGCCAGCACGGCGAATAGGCCGGACCCGCCGATGATGTTGCCCAGCAATGCCGGCAAGGTGAATGCCAGCCAGGACTCGGCCATGCTGATACTGCCGCTCAGCCATAGAAAGGTGACCTGGGACGACCCGGTCACAACGTGCGCGAAGCCGCCGAGCGCTATTACGTAGGTTAGGGTAAAGATCACCCAGAACTCGCTGCCTTTGGCGCTGGGTAGCACCCAGGCGATGGCAGCCATGATGAAGCCGGCGGGAATAGCCAGCGTCAGGGTGCGGTGCCAAGGCTGAAGTTCCAGTTTGCCGAGCAGGTCCAACGCGATGAGGCGCTGCTCATGCGTGATGATGATTTCGCCGGCCATCAGCGCGCTGACCAATGTGACGCCAACCAGATTTCCCACAATCACGCAGAGCCAGAGCCGCATCAGTCTGCCGATATTCTGGCCGGTGGGTTTGGTGGCGACAGGCAGAACGGCGGTGACGGTGCTTTCGGTAAACAGCTGCATCCGCCCCAATATAACGATCAGATAACCCACGGGATAACCGAGAAAATAAACCAATGGCGCCCATGCCGTATCCGGCAGGTGACTGCGCAGGAAAAGCTCGCACATCAAGGATAGCGTCATGGCCAGCCCCGCAGCCGTGCCGGACAATATCAGAGCCAGCGCCGGCCGCGCCAGCTCCTCCTCGCCCTGCAATCGCACGACCTCATGCACGATCCTGGACGAGCTGGCGCGCCTGTCCTCGACGTCGCGAACCTCCGTGGCGTCCAGGTCGTCATTGGGCTGGCGTTCGGGATCGTCGATCTTTTCCGATCCGGTTTCTGCCATTTCGCTATCCTGCATAGAAGACCGGACCGGCGGCGTGGCGATTTGTTCCCTGCGGTCGTTGCTTTGGGCAAGGAACCGGGGGCGGCGCCAAACGTCAAGCAAGCCTCTATACCATTACGGGGCGGAAAAATCATGATAGGCGAGATCGACAAGGCGTGGATGCGTGAAGCCATCAAACTGGCAAAGAGCAAGGGGACATCGCCGCAGGATACGCCGATCGCCGCCATCATCGTCCTCAATGGCCGGGAGTTGGCGCGCGCGGTCAACCAGACGGAAGAGCTTCTCGACGCCACGGCCCATGCGGAGATGATGGCGTTCAGGCGCGCGGGCAAGGCCCATGGGGATATGGATATCCGGGACGCCACGCTTTATTCCACGCTGCAGCCGTGCGGGATGTGCACCATGGCGTCAATCTGGGCGAAAATAGGGCGCATCGTCTATGGCGCGGGCCGCGACGACGTCCATCGGATGTATTTCGAGGACCGTCACCTCGACACGGTCGATTTTATCCAGGACGCCTGGCGCGAGGATCTTGTCATCGACGGGGGATGCTTGCGGGACGAGTGCGCCGCGCTCTATTTTGGACCAGACGATGATGTCCCGATCGAAGAGCAGGGCAATATATGAACCGGCGCGCTGTGGAGATGGGTTGCGAGACCTGCCTTAAGCCCGCAAGGTCGGCGGCGACTTGCCGCTAAACGGCGACCAATTCTCCATCCCCATAATAAGCCGCCTCGTCCAAAATCCCCTCCCGCTTCGCCACGATCACGCCGACCAGAACCTGGCCTGCGACATTGACCGCCGTCCGGCCCATGTCCAAAATCGGGTCGATCGCGAGCAGCAGCCCTACGCCCTCCAGCGGCAGGCCCAGCGTCGAGAGCGTCAGCGTCAGCATCACGATCGCGCCGGTCAGGCCGGCGGTCGCGGCCGATCCGATGACGGACACGAAAACGATCAATGCATAGTCTACGAAATGCAGTGGGATGCCGTAGAAGCCCGCGACGAAGATGGCCGCCAGCGCGGGGTAGATCGACGCGCAGCCGTCCATCTTCGTCGTGGACGCTAAGGGGATCGCGAAGGCGGCATAGCCTTTGTCCACGCCCAGCCGCTCGGTCACGGCTTCGGTGACGGGCAGGGTGCCCACTGACGAGCGCGAGACGAAGCCCAGTTGGATCGCGGGCCAGGCTTTGGCGAAATAGGGGCCAGGTTTGAGGCCATTGGCGATCAGCAGCGCCGGATAGACGACCAGCAGCACGAGTGCGAGGCCGAGATAGATGGCGGCGGTGAACGTGCCAAGCTGCGCCAGCGCGCTCCAGCCATAGGTGGCGATGGCGGTGCCAATGAGGGCGGCCGAGCCGATCGGCGTCAGGCGGATGACCCAGCCCAGGATCGCGCGCACGACCGCGAGCAGCGAGCGGACGAAGCTTAGGAAAGCGTTGGCCTTTTCCCCGACCTTCAAAGTGGCTAGGCCCACGGCGATCGAAATGACCAGCAATTGCAGGATGTTGAAGCTGATGCTGGTGGTCGCCGCGCCACTCTCGCCAATCTTGGTGCTGCCCGACAGCGCCAGGCTGTTGCCGGGGACCAGCCCTTTGAGGAAATCGAGCCAGCCGCCGACCGAGTCCGGCTGCTTGGCGGCGAGCGCCGCGCTGGAGAGGCCGATGCCCGGCTGCACGATGACGCCGATGGCGATGCCGATCGCGACCGCGATCAGCGCGGTGATGGCGAACCACAGCAATGTCTGCCCGGCCAGCCGCGCGGCATTGTCAAGCGCGCGCAGATTGGCGATCGACGCGACGATGGCGGCGAAGACGAGGGGCGGCACGATGGCTTTCAGCAGCGAGACGAAGATCGAGCCGACCGTCTTGAGCGCGGTCGCCAGCCAATTGAGGTCGCCATCCGGCCCCGCACCGATCTGGCGCGCGACCAGGCCCAGCAACAGGCCCACGACCATCCCGGCCAATACCTGAAATCCGAAACTGCGATAATGAAGGGCCATGGCTATCGTTCCTGTGGGCGTCCGGCAGCCTATATCGGATGGTGGCCGGGCGATTGCGCGCAAGCAATTCTTGACGTGTGTATAACAGGGATAAGGTGGCCCTCTTTCCCTGCTCGCCCATTCAACGCATTGGCCGGGCCGATCCGCTATGCCAGATATGCATGATTGGTCCATCGGGGAGTTGCAAGAGATGATGATGCGCGGCGCATATTCGGCTTTGGCGCTGCTGGCGCTGCCGCAGGGCGCAATGGCGGCGGCGGATGCCGGCGCGGCCAAGGATATTTTGATGCGCTCCGTCGCGATCAAGACGGTGCGGGGTGCGGGGCAGGTGCCCAAACTGGCGGCCTATTATGCAAGCGTGCTGAAAAGCGCGGGATTTGCCGACGCGGATATCGTCATCACGCCGATCGGCGAGACGGCAACCCTTTCCGCTACGATCAGGGGGAGCGACCTCAAGCTCAAACCCCTGGGCCTGATCGGCCATATGGATGTGGTGGCGGCGGACCGGGCGGACTGGACCCGCGATCCTTTCGTGCCGGTGGAGGAAGATGGCTATATTTTCGGGCGGGGCGCGGAGGATAATAAATATGACGTCGCGATGATGGTCGCGACCATGGCGCAGCTAAAGAAGGAAGGCTGGAAACCGCGCCGCACCGTCATTCTGCTCCTGTCGGGGGACGAGGAAACCGACATGGTGACGACCAAGGCGCTGGCGGCGCAGTATAAGGACATCGACCTGTTGCTGAATGGCGATGGCGGCGGCGGGCTGCTGAATGATGAGGGCAAGCCGGTGCTGTACCAGTTGCAGGCGGGCGAGAAGAGCTATGCCGATTTCGAATTTGCCTTCACCGATGCGGGCGGCCATTCGAGCGCGCCGACGCCGGGCAATCCGATCTATCGCATGGCCAAGGCGATCGACGCGATCGCGGCTTATCAATTCCCGCCGATGCGCAACGAACTGACTAAGGCGTCGCTGGCGCTGTCGGCCGACCGGATGGGTGGCGAGGTGGGACAGGCAATGAAGCGCTATGCCGAGACGGGCGATGCGGCGGCGGCGGACCTGCTGTCGACCCGGCCGGAATTTGTAGGCCAAGTGCGCACCACCTGCGTCGCGACAATGGCGAATGCGGGCCATGCGCTGAACGCTCTGCCGCAAAGCGCGAAGGTCAGCGTCAATTGCCGCATCTTTCCCGGCGTGGCGATCGAGGATGTGAAGGCGCAGTTGGTGAAGGTGGTGGCCGATCCGAGTGCCAGCGTGAAGACGCTGGGCGATCCGCTGGCGAGCGACGCTTCACCGTTGCGCGCCGACTTGATGAAGGTGGTGCGCGACGCCGTGACGGCGCGGTCGGCGGACATCACGGTGATGCCGGGCATGTCGGCAGGCGCGACCGACAGCCTCTATTTCCGGGCGCTGGGCGTACCGAGTTACGGCGTGTCCAGCCTGTTCATGAAGGCGCAGGACGGCTTTGCCCATGGGCTGAACGAGCGGGTGCCGGTGGCGGGGATCAGGGAATCGCTGGAGCAGTGGGACGCAGTGGTGCGCGGGTTGGCGAAGTAAGGCTGTCGTTTCCCAGACCGTTCGTCCTGAGTAGCCATTGAGCGAAGTCGAAATGGCGTATCGAAGGATATGCGCAATGCTTCGATACGGGACTTCGACAAGCTCAGCCCCTACTCAGCACGAACGGTTTTTGTTCGCGTGCGCCTTACCCCCGCGCCGCAATCCCGTTCGCCGCCGACAACACCGCTTGCACCGACGCCGTCGCGACATCCGCATCGGTCCCCACGCCGAACACGGTGCGGCCATCAGGCGTGCGGCATTCGACATAGGCGGCGGCGTTGACGTCGCTGCCCGCGCCGATCGCATGTTCGCTATAGTCGGCGATCTCCAACTGGACGCCGAATTCGTCGCGCAGCGCGGCCAGCACCGAGGAGAGCAGGCCGTTGCCGCGCCCGGAAATCGAGCGCTCCACCCCTTCATGCGCGATCTTGCCAGTGAAGATGCGGTCGCCCGCGACGCCGCTCTCATGATAGTCGATCAGGCTATAGGCCTGCTCGCCCGTCAGGCGGTAATGAGCCTGGAACGCGCTCCATATGTCGGCGGCGTTGAGTTCGCGGCTGCTTTCGTCCGCCATCGCCTGCACGACCTTGGAGAACTCGGCCTGCATCCGCTTGGGCATCTTATAGCCCTTGTCCTGTTGCAGCACCCAGGCGACGCCGCCCTTGCCCGATTGCGAATTGACGCGGATCACCGCTTCATAATCGCGGCCCAGATCCTTGGGGTCGATCGGCAGATAGGGCACGTCCCAGATCAGGTCGTTGCGCGCTTCCTGCGCGGCGAAGCCCTTCTTGATCGCGTCCTGATGACTGCCGGAAAAGGCGGTGAACACCAGTTCGCCGGCATAAGGGTGGCGCGGGTGGACTGGCAACTGGTTGCAATATTCGACCGTCTGGATGACGGTGTCGATGTCGCTGAAGTCCAATTGCGGGTTGATCCCCTGCGTGTACATATTGAGCGCGACGGTCACCAGATCGCAATTGCCGGTCCGCTCGCCATTGCCGAACAGGCAGCCTTCGACGCGGTCGGCGCCCGCCATCAGGCCCAGTTCCGCCGCCGCGACGCCGGTGCCCCGGTCGTTATGCGGATGCAGGGAAATGACCACGCTGTCGCGCTTGCTGATATGGCGGCACATCCATTCGATCTGATCGGCATAGATGTTAGGCGTCGCGCATTCGACCGTCGCGGGCAGGTTCAGGATCAGCGGGCGGTCGGGCGTCGGCTGGAGGATGTCCATCACCGCCTCGCAACATTCCAGGCTGAAATCCAGCTCGGCGGTGGAGAAGGTTTCGGGCGAATATTCGAAATGCCAGTCGGTGTCCGGCTGCGCCGCCGCATTGTCGCGCAGCAGCTTGGCGGCGTTGACGGCGATCTCCTTGATCTCCGGCCGGCTCATCTGGAACACGATGTTGCGCCAGGCGGGCGACACGGCGTTATAGACATGGACGATCGCCTTGGGCGCGCCGCGCAGCGATTCGAAGGTGGTGGCGATCAGGTCGGCGCGCGCCTGCGTCAGCACCTGCACGATCACATCGTCGGGGATCGCGCCGTCGCGGACCAGCCCGGAAATGAAGTCGAATTCGGTCGCGCCGGCCGCGGGGAAACCGATCTCGATCTCCTTGACGCCCACTTTGAGCAGCAGGTCGAAGAAGCGGCGCTTCTTTTCCGCGTTCATCGGGTCGATCAGCGACTGGTTGCCGTCGCGCATGTCGGTCGACAGCCAGCGCGGCGGGGCGGTGATGACCTGGGCGGGCCATTGGCGATTGGGCAGGTCCACCTGCGGAAAGGCACGGTATTTCTGCGAGGGATCGGTCAGCATCATGGGATTACACTACTTCTTTGCCAGCGGCGCGCGGGTGGGCGCTTTCCGGTATATGACTTGACTGCGATGAAGGCCCTTAGGCGGATCGGTGCTGCCCATAGTCGAAAGGCAGCATAAAAACCACGCCTAAGGGCGTGTAAGTCGTAGCAGGGTAAGAAGCGTGCCGCTCTGCATGATGCATCTCCTTAACCCGTTTGCCGGGCGGGGGTAAAGATCATAATGGCGCGCGGCTGAAAATCGCGTCGATGCCAAGGTCCACCTTGTCGGCCACGAAGGGTCGGCCAAAGCCCATGCCGAACTGGCTGCGCTCGACCGTCATGGCGCCGACGAAATGCAGGGTGGACAGGCCCGGCGCTTCGTCGGGGGTCGTGCCGACCAGCCGGACGGAGAGGGTGACGGGGCGGGTCTGCCCATGCATCGTCAGTTCCCCGGCTATCGGCGTGGGCGCATCGCTGCGCGCCAGCGGGGCATTTTGCGCGGTAAAGCGAATGGTCGGGAAATGCGCCATGTCGAAAAAGCTGTCGCCCTTCAGCATCGCGTCGGTGGAGGCGTCGCCGGTGGCCAGCTTTTCCACCGGGAAGCTGATGTCCACGGCCGCGCGGTCGGGCCGTGCCGGGTCGATGGTCACAGCGCCGTCGGGCGCAACGAAATCGCCTTCATAGCCGCCCACAAGCGCCTTCACGCGGAAATGCACCTTGGTCGCGACGCTATCGACCTGATAGCGGCCGGGCGCATAAAGGGCGGGCGGCGGGGCGGCCGCCGGCGCAAGCGCGACGATGCTCAGGAGCAGCGCGGCTTGCGCCGGACGGCGCACGGCTTATTGCTTTTCGAAGCCGGCGATGATCTTCAATTCGATCGCGTCGCCGACGACAGGCACGCCATAGCCCATGCCGAATTCGCTGCGCTTGATCGTGCCGGTGGCGACGAAGCCGACATTTTCCTTCTTGCTCATCGGCTGCACGCCCGCGCCGTAAAATTCGGCGTCCAGCGTGACGGGCTTGGTCACGCCCTTGATCGTCAGGTTGCCGGTGATTTCCGCGCCGCTCGCGCCTTCGGGCTTGACGCTGGTGGACACGAAGGTCGCGGTCGGGAATTTGGCGGCGTCGAAGAAGTCCGCCTTCATCAGATGCTCGTCAAGCTTGGCGACGCCGGTGCGCAGATTGGCGATCGTGAACTGAACCGACACCTTGGATGCGGCGGGGTTCGCCTTGTCCAGGGTCAGCGTGCCGGTTGGCTCGGCGATGGTGCCGGCATTATTGGTGAAACCCATATGGTTCCAGGCGAAGACGACCTGGGTATGGCCGCCATCGACCTTGTACGTGCCGCCGGTGACCTTGGCGACGTCCTTAGTGCCGGGCGCGCTGGTCGGCATCTGCGCGACGACGACGGTGCCGCCGGCAATCGCGATCAGGGCGGCGGCAGGGATCAGAAATTTCTTCATGGGACAGACTCTCCGTAAAACTCTCAAGGGGCGCAGCTTGAATAAGCCACGCCCCTCGATTGCGCCAGAGCCGTGTGCGGAAACGGATCGTTCCCTTTTCGGCCGCAAGACGGCAGCAGGAGAATTGAGCACAACGCCATTCGTGCTGAGTAGAGGCTGAGCTTGTCGAAGCCTCGTATCGAAGCATCCTTCGATACGCCATTTCGACTTCGCTCAATGGCTACTCAGGACGAACGGTTTTTGAGGCCGTCAGTTCTTTTCCTGATCCACCAGCTTGTTCGCGCCGATCCAGGGCATCATGGCGCGCAGCTTGGCGCCGGTTTCCTCGATCGGATGACGCTTGGCGGCGATGCGGCTGGCCTTCAGTTCCGGCTGACCGGCGCGGTTGTCGAGCACGAAGTCCTTGACGAAACGGCCAGACTGGATGTCGGCCAATACGCGCTTCATTTCCTTCTTGGTTTCTTCGGTGATGATCCGCGGGCCGGTCTTGATGTCGCCATATTCGGCGGTGTTGCTGATCGAATAGCGCATGTTGGCGATGCCGCCTTCATACATCAGGTCGACGATCAGCTTGAGTTCGTGCAGGCATTCGAAATAGGCCATTTCCGGCGCGTAGCCAGCCTCGACCAGGGTTTCGAAACCGGCCTGGACCAGCGCGGTCGCGCCGCCGCACAGCACGGCCTGTTCACCGAACAGGTCAGTTTCGCATTCCTCGCGGAAGTTGGTTTCGATGATGCCGCTGCGGCCGCCGCCGACGCCCGAAGCGTAGGAGAGGGCGATGTCATGCGCATTGCCGGTCGCGTCCTGATGGATCGCGATCAGGCAGGGCACGCCGCCGCCCTTCACATATTCGCCGCGGACAGTGTGACCCGGACCCTTGGGCGCGATCATGATGACGTCCACGTCCTTACGGGTTTCGATCAGGCCGAAATGGACGTTCAGGCCATGGGCGAAGGCCAGCGCCGCGCCGGGGCGCAGATTGGCGTGGATGTCGTCGGCGTAGATGGCGGCCTGATGCTCGTCGGGGGCCAGGATCATGAGCACGTCGGCCCAGGCGGCGGCTTCCTTGTTCGGCAGCACCTTGAAGCCTGCGCCTTCGGCCTTCTTGGCGGACGGCGAACCGGCACGCAGGGCGATGGCGACTTCGGCCACGCCGCTGTCGCGCAGATTCTGCGCATGGGCGTGACCCTGCGAACCGTAACCCAGGATGGCGACCTTCTTGCCCTTGATCAGGCCGATGTCCGCGTCGTGATCGTAATAAACCTTCATGATTGTCTCTTCCCTCGAACGGATTTCCTCGCCCCGCCGGGGGAGAGGATATGAAATCTTGGTTCGGCGAAGCCGGACCTAGATGGAATTGGAGAGGGGGGACGCACGAACCGTCGCTGCCCCCTCTCCCAGCTGCGACTAGGCGGCTACGCCGCCAAGTCTGCGCAACCCTCTCCCCCGATGGGGAGAGGGAAATTAATTCGCTTCCTTGCCCCGGATCAGCCCGACGACGCCGGTGCGGCCGACTTCGACCAGGCCGATCTGGCGCATCAGGCCGACGAAATTGTCGATCTTGTCGGTCGTGCCGGTGATCTCGAAGATGAAGCTTTCGATCGTGGTATCGACCACCTTGGCGCGGAACACATCAGCCAGGCGCAGCGCCTCGATCCGGTCCTCGCCCACGCCTGCGACCTTCACCAGTGCCAGTTCGCGCTCCACGAAGGGACCGGCCTCGGTCAGGTCGGTCACCTTGTGGACGGGCACCAACCGGTCGAGCTGGGCTATGATCTGGTCGATCACCTTGGGCGGGCCGTTGGTGACGATGGTGATGCGGCTGACGCCGTGATCCTGCGTGATGTCCGCCACGGTCAGGCTGTCGATATTATAGCCGCGCGCGGTGAACAGGCCCGCGATGCGCGCCAATATGCCCGCTTCGTTCGAAACGGTCAGCGACAGGACGTGCCGCTGGCTGAGTTCTTCCTGGATATGCATCAGATGCTTGTCCCGTTATCCGTAACTGCCGCGCCATCATGATCGTCATGGCGCTGCGAAATCATCGCCGTGAAGGCGTAATGCCAGCCATTGTCCTGCCGATGGGCCAGGCGGACGGGAAAGCCCGTCACCGCGTCGAACATACGCACCAGATGCTCGCCTACATAGCGGGGACCGGCCAGCAATGTGCCGATATGCCGCTCGTTAAAGTCGAACCCATGGTCCAGATGCACTTCCCATTCCTCATTGTCCGGGTCGGCATGGTCTATGGTCCAGCCGGTCAGTTCGGCGCTGCCCGCATTTCTCTCGAAATCCCACGGCTCCGTCACATGGATGCGCAGCTTGAGATGCTGCGTCACAGGACGACCATCATACCAGCGCCTTCGCCTCGTCCGACATCACGCCTGCGATCTGGTTGGGATCAAGCAGCATGTCGGTATGGGATGCGCCCGACGGGATCATCGGGAAGCAGTTGGACATTTTCGCGACGCGGCAATCCACGATCACCGGGCCGTCGGTTTCCAGCATCTGGCGGATGCCGGCCTCCAGCTCCTGCGGCCCCTCAATCCGGATGCCGGTCCAGCCATAGGCCTCGCCCAGTTTCACGAAATCGGGCAGGCTGTCGGAATAGCTGTTGGAATAGCGGCTTTCATAGGTCAGTTCCTGCCACTGGCGGACCATGCCCATATATTCATTGTTCAGGATGAAGATCTTCACCGGCAGGCGATATTGTGACGCGGTGCCCAGTTCCTGAATGTTCATCTGAATGGAGGCGTCGCCCGCAATGCAGATGGTGATGCTGTCGGGATTGCCCATCTGCGCACCGATGGCGGCCGGGAAGCCATAGCCCATCGTACCCAGGCCACCGGAGGTCAGCCACTTGTTCGGCGCGTCGAAGCCGAAATGCTGGGCAGCCCACATCTGATGCTGGCCGACTTCAGTGGTGATGATGATGTCCTTGCCGGTCGCCTTCGTCGCGGCATACAGGTCCGCGATCGCGCGCTGGGGCATGATCTCGACACCATTTTCGGCATAGTCGAGCGATCTTTTCGCCCGCCAGCCGGCGATCCGCGCCCACCATTCGGTCAGGTCGACCTTTTGATGGTTACGCTGCTTCCACAGGGCGATCATGTCGTCCAGTGCGCTGCCGACATCGGCAACGATGGCGACGTCGACATCGACGATCTTGTTGATCGAGCTGCGGTCGATATCGATATGGATTTTGCGGCTGTTGGGCGCGAAGGCGTCCAGACGGCCGGTGACGCGATCGTCGAACCGCGCCCCGATGCACAGGATCAGGTCGGCCTGGTTCATCGCCCAATTGGCTTCATAGGTGCCGTGCATCCCCAGCATCCCCAGCCAGGCGTCCCCTGATGCAGGGTAAGCGCCCAGACCCATCAGCGTGGAGGTAACGGGCGCGCCGGTCAGCGCCGCCAGTTCGCGCAACAGGGCGCTGGCTTGCGGACCAGCATTGATGACGCCGCCGCCGGTGTAGAAGACCGGCCGTTCCGCTGCCGCCAGCATTTCGACCGCTGCGTCGATGCCTGCCGCGTCTGCCTTCGTCTGCGGACGATAGCTGGCATGGACCTTCAGTTCCGGCCTCGCATAGGGCGCGGTGGCGATCTGGACGTTCTTGGGGATATCGACGACGACCGGGCCGGGACGGCCGGTAGTGGCGATATGGAACGCCTCATGAATCACCTCGGCCAGCTTGCCGGGCGTCTTCACCAGATAATTATGCTTCGAACAATGGCGCGTGATGCCGATCGTGTCCGCTTCCTGGAAAGCATCCGTGCCGATCAGTTGCGTCGGCACCTGGCCGGTGATGACGACCATGGGGATCGAATCCATCAGCGCGTCGGTGATGCCGGTGACGGCATTGGTCGCGCCGGGCCCGGACGTGACCAGCACGACGCCGGGCTTGCCGGTCGACCGGGCATAGCCCTCCGCCATGTGGGTCGCGCCCTGTTCGTGGCGGACCAGCACATGCTTGATCGTGGGATGATTGTAGAGCGCGTCATAGATCGGCAGCACCGCGCCGCCGGGATAGCCGAACACGACCTCGACACCGAGATCGATCAGGCATTCAACCAATATGTCCGCGCCGCTCTTTTCGGCCACGATAAAATCCTTCTGTTCTGGGTGCAGGTCGACGTCCTTTGCGACAGCACGCCTGCGATGACAAGGTGGCTGCCTCTAATGGACACAAAATGACGGGTCAACCCCTATTGTTGTAACTTAATTGCTAATTCATCGATGATTTTAGCATCTATCTCTCGTTCTTCGCGCGGCCAGGCGGGCGGGGGCTGGTTGGTGAACCAGGTATATTGGCGCTTGGCATATTGACGGGTGGCGAGGGTCGCTTTGGCGATACAACTGTCCAGATCGTTGTCTCCGTGCAGATAGGCGGCGATCTCCGGCACGCCGATCGCGCGCATGACAGGCAGGTCTGGGTGGAGGTTGCGGGTTAGCAGCGCCTTCACTTCGGCGATCGCGCCAGCGTCGATCATCTGCGCGAAACGGCGGTCGCAGCGATCGATCAGCCAGTCGCGCGGCGGGCGCAGGATCATGGGCCCCAGGGTGATGCGATCGGCGATGCCGCCCTGCTTATGCTGTTGCCATATCTTGAGCGGGCGACCGGTCGATCGCACCACCTCCAGCGCGCGGGCAACGCGGGTGGTGTCGGCCGGGGCCAGGCGGGCGGCGGCTTCGGGGTCTTCTCGCGACAGGGCTTCATGTGCTTCTGCGACCGGCAAGGCCCGCACGGCAGCGCGTATGTCGATGTCGATCTCCGGCACCGGGGCGATCCCGTCCAGCAGCGTGCGGATATAGAGGCCGGTGCCGCCAACCAGCACCGGCAGCTTGCCCGCCTCATGCGCCGCGGCGATCTGCGCCTTCGCCTCGGCCGCCCAGCGCGGCGCGGTGCAGGCCTCCGCGCCATCGATATGACCGAACAGACGATGGGGGACATCGCCCATCTCCTGCGGGCTTGGCCTGGCGGACAGGATGGCGAGGTCGGCATAGACCTGGCTGGCGTCGGCATTGATGACGACGCCCCCGGTTACCTGCGCCAAGCGACAAGCGAGCGCGCTCTTGCCGCTGGCGGTCGGCCCGGCAATAAGCGCGACGCGCGGGCGGGATTCGCCCGCAATGGGTTCAGGAGTGTGCATGTTCGTCGCGACCTTAGTGGCAAGTGATCGACTCGGGCAGGGGGATATTGCGCAGGCGAGCGACCGGCTGCGCGATGCCGGATGCCAGCCGGGCGATGTCGCATGGCTGGACGAGGGTAAGGCCGCCGACCTCTTCTTCGCCGCTGATCCGGTAGCCGCCCGCGCGGCACTGACCGATGTAGGCGACAAGGTGGACGTGATCGTCCAGCCGGTCGAGGGCCGCGCAAAGATGCTGCTGATCGCAGACATGGATTCCACCATGATCACCGTCGAGTGTATCGACGAACTGGCCGACTATGCGGGCATCAAGCCGCAGATCGCGGAGATCACCGAGCGGGCGATGCGCGGCGAACTGGATTTCGAGGGCGCACTGCATGGCCGGGTCGCGCTCCTCAAGGGCCTGCCCGACAGCGCCATCGATCAGTGCCGCGAAGAGCGCGTCGTCATCATGGGTGGCGCGAAGGCGCTGGTCCGCACGATGAAGGCGCGCGGCGCAAAGACGCTGCTTGTGTCGGGCGGCTTCACCCGCTTCACCGGGCCGGTGGCGCAAGAGATCGGTTTCGATGCCAATGTCGCCAATGTTCTGGAGATCGCCGACGGCGCTTTGCTGGGCACCGTCACCACGCCGATCGTGGACGCCGCGCGCAAGCGGACCGAACTGGAAGCGGCCATCGCCGGCGGCATCGACCGGGCGCTGACGCTTGCGGTGGGCGATGGCGCCAACGACATTCCGATGATCCAGGGCGCGGGGCTGGGCGTCGCCTATCACGCCAAGCCGGTGACGCGCGCTGCTGCGGCGGCGGAAATCGTCCATGGCGACCTGTCGGTGCTGCTCTACGCGCAAGGCATTGCTTCGGCGGAATGGGTGCTGACGTAGAATGAGCGGCGTGCTCTTGCGCAAGCAGGAGCGCAGAGTTCCATAAGCTGCGCTCGCCCACCCTGGGCTTCTGCTTACGCAGGAAAGCTGCTTATTCAGATGGTCGCTACTGTGCCACGCTTCATCGTCATGTCGTTCGGGTAATGGATTTTATCGCGCGCCCGCACGTTAGCATCGAGCCGCATGGGTCGCGGCGAGGAGTCTAACGGCGCAAGGCGGCCTCCCGCCCAGGCGTACAGGGAGTTTCTATGGACTATAAATATCTGGCCTTGGCTGCTGGCGGACTGTTCGCGCTCAGCGCCTGCACCAAGAATGAAGCGCCCGTGATGTCGGCGCCGCCCGTCGGCCCCGGCGCGATCGCCGGAACCGTCGCGGCCGACCGAGACGGCGACGGCTATGTCGATGGCTATTATACCGCCGATGGCATCTATCACGCAGTGCAGGGTCCGCCTTGCCCGCCACCACCGCCGCCGCCGCCGACCCGCCGGGGAGAACGCGGCTGATTCATACGGCTTTTCGGGCGCGGCGAGTGCGTCGCGCCCCCTCGCTTCCGCTGATCGCCTGTCTGCTGGCCGCTACCCCAACGCTTCATGGCGCGATGGCGCAGGGCGTAGCACCTGAAAAGGCCGCCCAATCCAGCGTCGCCGCCGAAATTCGGGCGGGCGTCAGCGGCAAGCTCAAGGATTTCTATGGCCCGCGCGGCTTCTGGCCGCTGTGGGTCGAGCAGGATCGCATCGGGCCGCAGGCCGACGCCCTGCTGGCGCTGATCGGCGATAGCGAGGCCGATGGCCTGGACCCGCGCGACTATGATGCGCGCGACCTGCAACGGCTGATCGACGCGGCGGACGGCGAAGGCAGCGCCAAGGCGCTGGCCCGCGCCGATCTCGCTTTGTCGCGCGCCTTTGCCGCGCTGGTCGCCGACATGCGCCGTCCGGCCAGGGGCGTGAAGATGCGCTATATCGATCAGGAGGCGGAACCCAAGCCACCGGGTCCGGCCGACATCGTGCGCGCCGCATCGCTCGCGCCATCGCTCACCGACTATATCCAGACCGCCGGGTGGATGAGTCCGCTCTACATGCGGCTGCGCAGCGCGCGGGCGCGCTATCTCGACATATGGGGCGACCTGCCGGCGGTGCAGATCCCCGAAGGCGTCAAGCTGCGCCCCGGCGGCAAGGCGCCGGAGATCGCGCTGCTGCGCCATCGGCTGGGCCTGCCGGACGGCGTCGCCTATGACAAGGCGCTGGCGGCGAGGGTGAGGGCCTTCCAGACCGACCATGGTCTCAAGCCCGATGGCGTCGCAGGCGTCGCAACTGTCGCAGCGCTGAACGACGGGCCGGGGCGCTACGATCGCCTGCTGGCGCTCAATCTGGAGCGCGCGCGCATATTGCCCGGTCCTTGGACCCGCCATGTCGTGGTGGACGCCGCGTCGGCGCGGCTATGGTATTATAGCAAGGGCGCGCTGGACGGCACGATGAAGGTCGTCGCCGGGACGAAGGAAACGCAGACGCCGCTGATGGCGGGGATGATCCGTTATGCCACGCTCAACCCTTACTGGAATATCCCGTCCGACTTGGTCGAAACTAGGGTTGCGCCAAAGATCCTGAACGGCGCGTCGCTTAAAAGCCTGCGCTATGAGGCGCTGGCCGACTGGAGCGCCAACCCCGCGCCGCTGGCGCAGAGCGCGATCGATTGGCGGGCGGTAGCGGCCGGGCAGAGCGAAGTGCGCGTGCGCCAATTGCCGGGCGGCACTAACGCCATGGGGCGGATCAAGTTCATGTTCCCCAATGACCTCGGCATCTACCTGCACGACACGCCGCAGCGCGACTTGTTCGCTAAGGAGGACCGGCATTTCAGCAATGGCTGCGTCCGGCTGGAGGATGCGCAGCGGCTGGGCCGCTGGTTCTTCGGCAAGACGCCGACGACCGATAGCGACGCGCCCGAACAGCATGAGCCGCTGCCCCAGCCGGTGCCGGTATTCCTGACCTATCTGACCGCCGTGCCGACCGCGCAGGGGGTGCAGTTCCTGCCCGATGTTTACGGGCGGGACGGGGAATAGGGATCAGCGCTTCTTGCGGCTGGCCTTCTTCGCCGATGCCTTGTTAGCGGTAGGGCATGGCCATGATTTGCGCATGGCCGCGAACACCTGAGACGAGGCGGATTGCCGACGGTCGATTGGGTTCTTGCTCAGATAATCGACCGTGGCTGCGCGCAACTGGCTGATCGTCACGTCGCCGGGGATGCAGCTTTTGAGCTTGTTCGCTTCTCGCGTCGTGTTGAACGCATCCACCGCACCGCTGATATAGCCGACGCATTCATAGGATTTTTCGAAATAATCCTTGCCGTCCTTGTCTGTCGTGCAGACGGTATAGAGGTCGTCACCGCTGTAGAATCCGGCCTGTGCGGCGGCGGGGATGAGGGTGCCTGTTGCCAGGGCGGCGGCGGATAAAAGATGTCGGAACGGCTTGGTCATCTTATTCCATCCCGGCCACCAGCCCGTCGATCGCGCCCTGCAGGATGTAGCTGGCGGCCAGCTTGTCGACCAGGACGTCGCGGCGGGCGCGGCTGGCGTCGGCTTCCAACAGGGTCCGGGTGACGGCCTGGGTCGACCAGCGTTCGTCCCATAGCAGCACGGGCCGCCCAAGGTCGGCCAGATTCTGGGCGAAGGCCTTGCTCGACTGGCTGCGCGGGCTGCCCGTCCCGTCCAGGTTGAGCGGCAGGCCGATAACGATGCCCTTGACCTGCTGCTGGTCCATGAAGGCAGCCAAGGTCATCTTGTCCTTGCTGAACTTGCCGCGCGTGATCGTGTGCGCCGGGCTGGCGATCGACCAGCTGGCGTCGCACAGGGCCAGCCCGATCGTCTTTGTCCCCACGTCCATGCCGATCAGCCGTCCGCCCTGGGGCAGCGTCATGCGGAATGCGAAGCGGTCCGTTGTTACCAATGCCATGCCAGCGCCCCTGACAGGTCCGGGCGCGCCTGTCACTTGTTGAGGAAGGCGGCCAGGCGTTTTTGCGCATCCTCGCGCACATTGCCCCAGAACAGGCTGTAGTCGTACACATGGTAGTTATTGCCCGGCAGGGTGAACGGACCCATGTCGACCGGCTCCCCGATCATCAGCACGCCGCTGGTGTCGCAGCGTGCCGGGACGATGCCGGTCAGCAGCTTGGGCGGCTTGCCTTCCTCCCGCGCGTCTAGCGTGCCCTTGTTGGCGCTGGCGGGCGCTGCGCCGTTGAACGCGCCGGTGATCGGGTTGGTGCAGAGCATATGCGTGCCCTTGCGGGGTTTTCCCGTGTAGCCGGTCTTGCGCTCGAAACTCTCGACCACGGCGGAGGGATCGGCCGGTTCGGCATAGCTTTGCCAGCTAACGATGCAATGCGCCTGATCCTGCCGCCCGCAGGCGGGCAGGCCGAGCGCAGGCAGGTCCGCCTCCACCGATACCGGCCAGCCGACGGCGTAGACCGCGGCGATGCGGTCGGCGACCGGCTTGCCCGCCACCTGTTCGCGCAGCAGTTGCAACAGGTGGCGCGACCCCTGGCTATGGCCTGCCAGGATCAGCGGGCCGGTGGGATTGGCCTTGAGGAACGCGGCGAAGGCTTGGGCCACATCGCGGTAGGCGGCGGCCAGCGCCTGGTCGCCCGCCGGCTTGTCGGTCAGGAACGCGCCGTAATTGGCCTGGCGATAGCGCGGCGCCCAGACTGCGCCGGCGGCGTTGAAGGCGCTGGCCTGCCCCATGACGAAGCGGCGGGCGGTGGCGTCCGCTTCCTTGTCGCCGATCCGCGCATTCCAGTGGGCGTCGCCGAAGGTGGTGATATAGCTGGTCGGGTGGATGAAGAAGATGGCGGCCTTTTGCGCCGATGCGCCGCCGCTCACGCCCGCCGGGGTCCAGAGGGCAGGATTGTCCTTCACGATGTCGGGCCGCGCCAGCCACATTTTGGGATCGTCATAGGCATTGGCGGACAGCGGCTGGAGCTGGGCAAAAGCCTCGCGCGGGACCATCACCAGGCGGATGAGCTGCATCCCCCAGATCGCATAGATGGCGAACGCCGCGATCATCAGCACCACCAGGGTTGCGATGACATAGAGGAATTTGCGGGCCACCCTTGCTCTCCGATTTTCAGGGGCGACGCCGCCCCCATTTGCGCGCTCCTGTCTTACGCAAGCTGCCGGTGCGCGCAAGGGGCGCGAAACCAGCTTGAAGCGGACCGGCGCGGGTGGTAGCGGCGGCCCATGTCGATAGACCTTCAAACCGTGAAAAAGATCGCCAGCCTCTCGCGCATTTCGGTGACCGACGCCGAAGCAGAGGCCATGGTGCCTGAACTCAACAACATCCTTGGCTGGGTGGAGCAATTGGGCGAGGTGGATGTCACTGGCGTTGAGCCGATGACCGCCGTCATCCCCAACCACCAAAGGCTGCGTCAGGACGTCGTCACCGACGGCAATGTCCGCGACAAGGTGCTGGCGAACGCGCCGCAGGCCGAACATGGCTTCTTTGCGGTGCCCAAGGTGATCGAATAATGACCAACATTACTGATCTTACCGTCGCCGAAATCCGCGACGGTTTTCGCGCAGGCGATTTTTCTGCGCGCGAAGTGGCGGAAGGCTTCAACGCCAATGTCGCGGCGGCCAAGGCGCTGAACGCCTTCATCGTGGAAACGCCGGACAAGGCGCTGGAAGCCGCTGACGCCGCCGACAAGGCGAAGGCCGCTGGCGAAGCGCTGGGCGCGCTGGCCGGCGTGCCGATCGGCATGAAGGACCTGTTCTGCACCGAAGGCACGCAGACAACCGCCGCCAGCCATATGCTGGAAAGCTTTGTGCCGACCTATGAATCGACCGTGTCGGGCAAGCTGTGGGCGGCGGGCGCGGGGATGCTGGGCAAGCTGAACCTCGACCAGTTCGCCATGGGATCGTCCAACGAGACGAGCTATTATGGCAATGTGATTTCGCCCTGGCGGCGTAAGGATGGCGGCAATGCCGCGCTGGCGCCCGGCGGGTCTTCGGGCGGGTCTTCGTCGGCGATCGCCGCGCGGCTGTGCCCGGCAGCGACCGGCACCGACACCGGCGGGTCGATCCGCCAGCCGGCCGCCTTCACCGGCATTTCCGGTATCAAGCCGACTTATGGCCGCTGTTCGCGCTGGGGCATCGTGGCGTTCGCGTCGTCGCTGGACCAGGCCGGGCCGATGGCGCGCACGGTGCGCGACAATGCGTTGCTGCTTGAGGTGATGGCGGGCTTCGATCCCAAGGATTCGACGTCGCTCGATCTGGAAGTGCCCCGGTGGGAAGCTAATCTGTCTAGCGACCTAAGCGGCAAGACCGTCGGTATTCCCAAGGAATATCGCCCCGACGGCCTGAACGCCGAAATCTCCGCCCTATGGGACCGCGGGATCGCCTGGCTGAAGGACGCGGGCGCCGAGGTGGTCGAAGTGTCGCTGCCGCATACCAAATATGCGTTGCCGACCTATTATATCATCGCCCCTGCCGAAGCCTCGTCCAACCTCGCCCGCTATGATGGCGTGCGCTATGGCCAGCGCGACCTGCCCGATGGTGCTGGCTTGCAGGACATGTATGCCGCGACCCGCGCCGCCGGCTTCGGGCCGGAGGTCAAGCGCCGCATCATGATCGGCACCTATGTGCTGTCGGCGGGCTTCTACGACGCCTATTATACCCAGGCGCAGAAGGTCCGGGCGCTGATCGCGCGCGATTTCGAACAGGCTTTCGAAAAGTGCGACCTGCTGCTGACCCCGACCGCACCGAGCGCGGCCTTCACGTTGGGCGAAAAGCAGGCCGATCCGCTGGCCATGTATCTGAACGACGTCTTCACCGTGCCGGCCTCGCTGGCGGGGCTGCCCGCGATGAGCGTGCCGGGCGGACTGGACAGCCAGGGGCTGCCGCTCGGCTTGCAGATCATCGGCAAGGCGCTGGACGAACAGACGGTGCTGAACGCGGGGCTGGCGATTGAGGAACGGGCGGGCTTTACCGCGCGGGCGGACAAGTGGTGGTAAAAAGGTGGGTCATGCCAGCGCAGGCTGGCATCTCACTGCCTTTATCGTGACATTAGAAAAGAGAGATCCCAGCCTCCGCTGGGATGACGGTGTGAAAATATGACCGAGTCTAGCTATCGCATCCAGGGCGCAACCGGCGAGTGGGAGGTCGTGATCGGCCTGGAAGTCCATGCGCAGGTGACGTCGAATGCCAAGCTGTTTTCGGGCGCGGCGACCGCGTTCGGGGCGGAACCGAACACGCAGGTCAGCCTGGTCGACGCGGCCATGCCCGGCATGTTGCCCGTGCCCAATCAGGAATGCATCCGCCAGGCGGTGCGCACCGGCATGGCGATCGATGCGCAGATCAACAAATGGTCGCGCTTCGACCGCAAGAACTACTTCTACGCCGATCTGCCGCAGGGCTACCAGATCAGCCAGCTGTATCACCCCATCGTCGGCGAGGGGCAGATCGAAATCGTGCTGGACGAGAAGAATCCCGACACCAGCACCAAGGTGATCGGCGTCGAGCGCATCCATGTCGAGCAGGATGCCGGCAAGCTGATGCACGACCAGCATCCCACCAGCTCCTATGTCGACCTCAACCGGTCGGGCGTGGCGCTGATGGAGATCGTGTCGAAGCCCGACATGCGCTCGCCCGCCGAAGCCGGGGCGTACCTCTCGAAGCTGCGGACCATCCTGCGCTATGTCGGATCGTGCGACGGCAATATGGATCAGGGTTCGATGCGCGCCGACGTGAACGTGTCGGTCCGCAAGCCCGGCGAAGAATTCGGCACCCGTACCGAGACTAAAAACGTCAATTCGGTGCGCTTCGTCATGGCCGTGGTCGAGCATGAGGCGAACCGGCAGGTCGATGTGCTGGAGGCGGGCGGCAAGATCGTCCAGGAAACACGCCTCTATGACCCGGACCGCAACGAGACGCGGTCGATGCGGTCAAAGGAGGATGCGCATGATTATCGCTACTTCCCCGATCCCGACCTGTTGCCGCTGGAACTGGACGATGCGTTTCTGGAGGCGTGCCGCGCCTCGCTGCCCGAACTGCCCGACGTCAAGCGCAAGCGCTATGAGCAGGCGCTGGGCCTGTCCGCCTATAACGCCGCGACGCTGACCGCCGACGCCGACACGGCGCGCTGGTTCGAAACGCTGGTGGCGGAGGCTGCGCGCATCCAGGGCAAAAGCGAGAGCGATGTCGCCAAGGCGTCCGCCAACTGGCTGTTGTCCGAACTTTACGGCGCACTTAACCGCCTGGGCAAGACGTTGGAGACAAGCCCGGTCGGCCCGACCGACGGCGCGGAACTGCTGGCGCTGGTCGCCGACGGCACGATCAGCGGCACCATCGCCAAGCAGGTGTTTGAGATCATGCTGGAAACCGGCGACAAGCCGGCTAAGATCGTCGAGGAAAAGGGCCTGAAGCAGACGTCCGATACCGGCGCGATCGAAGCGGCAGTGGCCAAGGTACTTGCCGACAATGGCGACAAGGTCGACCAGTATCGCGGCGGCAAGGAAGCGCTGTTCGGTTTCTTCGTAGGCCAGACGATGAAGGCGATGCAGGGCAAGGCGAACCCACAGGTCGTGAATGAACTGGTGAAGAAGGCGCTTGCGGGATAGCATTTCGGCCTTGCCGCTTTTGATTTCGGCTTGAGTAAACAGGGCAAGTGTTTTTCATGGCTGCCGAAAGAGGGGGCTATGACATTCCTTATTTGGCTGGCGCTTGTCGCCTCTATAAGTTCGGACGCGTCCGAGGCGCGATCTACCCAAGATAAGGCGGATCGCCCTTCGACGCCGGCTGATGCTGCGCGGCGTTTGGCGGGAAGCGATATCCGTACGATAGCCACGTCGATCGACTTTCCACTCGAAGCCGTCGTCGGCCCGGTTCGTGCCGGTTTGATGTGCCTGCCCCACAGCAAATTGCGTGGCAGGGATTTTGTCCGATCCCAACGAGATTTGACAATGTTGGCGCAACAGGTCGCTTTCGAACAAGACGCCGATGGCCATAGGCTCGATGGCCTGAAAATCGGCTTCAAGGCGATGCACGTCAAATTATGCGCTAAATCATGGGGTGTGTTTGGCACCGGCGACAGGCAAGCCCTTTCCGGCGATGTGGATTTCGTTTTCGAATGGTCTGGCGGGCCGCCATTGTCGATGGAACCGCGCACCGTGCGCCTTAAAATCAAGGTCGGCAAAGACCAGGCAATGCCATCCAACGACATTATGAGAGAGGGGCTGAACCAGCTTCTGGTTCGGATCAGGCAAGACCTGCCCTGACAAAAAGAAAGGGGCGCCGCCGGGGGGACCAGCGACGCCCCTCTTTTATGCCCGGCGCCCTTGGGGAGGGTATGTTGCCGGGGCGGAAGGGACGGACCGGGAGGGTCTGTGGGGTGTGGCCCGTCCTTTCATCTTCAAGACGTCACAGGACGAAGTTTACCGTCGCCCTAAATGAAATGGCGACGTGATTTTGTTGTTCCTCCGCGCCAAATTCGCCGCCCACGCGGAACGTGTCGGTGCCGCCATAGAGGCGCGCCCGGCCAGTCCAGCCGTTGGTGCGGTCTTCGGCGACCAGGGTGAACTGGTCGCCATCCTTGAAGGACGCGGTGGTGTCGCCCAGCGACCCGCCCACGATCTGGCGACGCCCGCCTTCCAGTTCCAGCCGGACCCAGCCATCTTCCTTGTTCAGGCTGCCGAAGTCGTAGCCCGCGGTCACCGTGCCGTTGGCGGTCAACTCGTCACTGGTGCGGCCAAGAACGGTCAGGTTGAACGCATCGCCACCGCCGCTTTCGCTATAGCCGTTTTCCTTGAGCCGGTAATAGTCGATGCCGACTGCCGGACGCAGGGCGAAGCGGCCCATCTGCCATTGATAGGACGCGCCCGCCGTGCCGGACAGCAGCGTGCCGTTCCAGTTGCCGTCCGCCGTGCGGACCACATCGCCGCTTTCGAAATAGCGGGTGCCGTCGAACTTGATGCGGGCGGCCGAGATGCGGGCGAAGCTTTGAAGCGGACCCCATTGACCGCGCCAGTGCGCCGCCAGCTCGAACTGGTCGGAATCCACCGTATTGTTGGAACCGCCGCCGCTGTCGCTGCCATGGATATAGGCGAAGGAGCCGCCGAACGCGCCGATGTCGCTCAGATATTCCAGGCCGCCGCCCGCGCCCCATCCGTTGATGTCGTAGGAGGCGGTGCTGCCCACGCTCTTGGCGCTGCCAAAGGCGACCTGTTGCAACCAGAAGCCCAGGCGGCCGTCCTTGGTGCGGTAGATGCCGTTGGGGTCGGACAGGATGCGGGCGGTGGCGCGCGATCCCGACGTGACGGCTTCGAAGGTGCCGCCGGCATGGTCGGGCAGCATCTGGCGCAGGTTGCCGGTCAGGGTCGCCCCGTCGTTGATCGCCAGATAGGCGCCCGCGACATCGGCGTCATTGTCCAGCGCGTTGAAGATCGCCGAATAGGCGCTGGCGGTCGATCCGCTCAGGCCCAGTTCCGACACGGTCTTCGCCGCGATCGACAGGGTTACGGTGCCCGTCGTGTTGTTGCCCGCGACGCTGCCCTTGAAGATATAGGGCAGCAGCGTGGTCGCGCCGAGGGTCGGCGATCCGCTGAGCGATCCGGCGCGCACGATGACATAGTCCCCCGCCGATCCGCCGACGTCGGTCAGGTTGACCTTCACCATCGATCCGCTGGCGAAGCTGGCCGCGCCGGCGATGGTATAGACGGTGTTCGCGCCGGTGGCGGCATCGATGGTGACGCCGATGGTCGACGTGCCGCTCGCGGAGAGTGAGGCGAGCGCCACCGATCCGGTATTGGTGGCGTTGAGCGTGCCGCCGTCCAGCGCCACGGCCACGCTGCCGCCATTGCTGAGCGCGCCCGACAGCGTCGATGTGCCGCCCAGCGTCACAGTGCCTGCGCCGCCGCCGAAATCGACCCCGCCGGTGATGCGGGACGTGCCCGTCAGCGCCAGGCTGCTCGTGCCCGCGCCAAAGGCGATATTGCCGGTCAGGCTGGACGCACCGGACAGCGCGATACTGTCATTGCCCGCGCCCAGGCTGAGGTTTCCGGTGATGGTGCCGGCCGACGCGGTCAATGCGTCATTGCCCGATCCCAGGCGGATGTCGCCCACGATGCTGGGGGCCGTGGCGGTGGCGGAGGCCGCTGCCTGGGTCAAGGTGACGCCGCTGCTGTTGGCGGTCAGGTCGATCGCGATATTCGATCCCGTCTTGCCGCCGGACGCGCTGATCTTGCCCGTATTGGACAGGCTGGACACCGTGCCCGACGAATCGAGGATCGCGATGGCCGCGCCCTTTTCCGTGCTGGCGGCCGATGCATCCACGGTGCCGCTGACCTTGATCGCGGTCGCCGACGCACCTGCGTCGATCACCAGGCCACGCGCCGACGTTCCATCCTTTGACGAGCCGCTGGCCGCGACCGTGCCGCTCACCTCGATCGTCTCTGCGCTGGCCCCTGCGCCCAGGCGCATGGCGGTGGCGTTACTGTCGTAGGAGACGGCCGCGACCGTGCCGGCGACTTGCACGCCTTTCGCGATCGATACATTGCCACCCAGGCCGCCGATGACGAGGCCGTTGGCGGCGACGCCGTCATAGATGCCGTAGCCCGCGATGCCGCCCTTCACGATCAGGCCATATCCGGTATTGCCCGCTGCGACTGCGCCGATGGTCGTGGCGCTGTCGGCAGCGCCGATCTGGACCGCCGCCGCCGATCCGTAAGTGGCGACTGAGGCAGTGCCTTCGCTACTGTCGGTCAATCCGTCGCCATCGACGTCGGGCTTGGTGCTGTCCAGCGTTGGGGGGATGTCGAAGATGATGCCGCCGGTCACATTGCCGGCGATTACGACAGCCGATCCGCCCTGCAGCAGATCGTCCGCGTCCAGCTTCGTGACATCAGTGGGGCGGGTCGTGCTGCGATATCCTGTGCTGACGATCGTGCCCTGAATCTTGACCGCGCCGGTAACGTCGCCCAGCAGCGCCGCGCCGATGCTGTTGGCGCCCTGGACGGAGGTAGTTCCGCGCAGCGTCACATTGCCGGTCACGTCATTGGCGACCACGCCATAGCTGTTGTCGCCGATCACGCTGGTGGTGCCACTGGTCGACAGATTGCCGGTCAGCGCGCCGTCCAGACGGATGCCCGCCGACTGGTTGCCCTCGATCGAGATCGTGCCGCTATGGTCGATATTGCCCACATGGGCCGCGCCGGACTGGAACCAGATGGCGGTCTTGCCCGACCCCTTGGCGAAGGCGCCGTCAATGTCGCCATCCTTGTCAGTGTCGGTCGCGGTATAGTCTTCCGTCAGCGTGATGGTGCCGCTGTTGGTAATATTGCCGGTGGTGCCGGGCGCGACCAGGATGCCGGTGGCGTTGTTCGCGTCGTTGATGGTGATGGTGCCCGCGTTCGACACCTTGTTGTTGCTGTCCACCGTGACGGCCGTGCCGCTGGTCAGCTTGATCGATCCCGCCGAACTGATGGTGATGTCGTCCCGTCCGCCGTTGGCCACGGTGGAGGTTTTGACGGCCGCAGTGGTGGCGGTGGCGATGGTCGTTTCGGCCGCGGCATTGGCCACGGTAAGGGCCACAAGCACAGGCGCGATCGCCGTGCAGGCCAGTAGATGTCGCATGATGTCTCCTCTGCGTATCGCGCTGTATCAAAGGCGCGCGTGCGCATGGGACGACGCCGGACCGTGGCTTCCGTCAGGCAATGCGATGAATGGTTGTTCAGAAAGCGAAATCGACGCCGACGCGCACCGTGCGGGGACGCAGCGGGGTGTAATAGTCGGTGCGCAGATCGAACGGCGTGCCCAATGAAAAGCGATTGCCGTTGCTGTCGAGCAGGTTGGTCAGCGACAGCGAATATTGGATCGGACCGCGCGTCAGGCTGGCGGACAGGCTGGTGTCGACATAGTCGCCCTGGGTTTGACCGAGGATCGGGCCGACGCCCAGCCGCGACTTGCCGACATAGCGGGCCGAGCCGGACAGGTGGAAGCGCATGGCGTCGCCCAGCCGCGCGTTGTAATCCACGGCGATCCGGCCGCCCAGATTGGCGACATTGGGCAGGCTCAGCGAACGGCCGTCATAGGACAGCGCGCGAATGAAGTCGTTGGGCTGGGTCAGGCGGCTGTCATTATAGATCATGCTGCCGTCCAGGGTGATCGCTTGCGTCGGCCGCACGACGATGCGCCCTTCGACCGTGTAGATGCGGCCGTCGCCGATATTGGCGGTGGTGGGCAGGCCGATGCGGTCGGTGACGTCGGCCTGGATGTTGCGCCAGTCGGTGTAAGCGATATTGGCGCTGGCAGCGAAGACGTCGCGGCCCGGCATGCCCTTGCGCGCGCCGATCTCCACGGTGGAAACGCGATCATTCTGGAACCGGCGCACCCGCTGGTCGTCGACCGCCAGGCCACCGGGGCGGAAGCCCTGCTGAAAACGGGCATAGAGCGTGACGTCGGGGATCGCATCCGTCAGCAGCGAGGCGGACGGCAGGAAGATCGTTTCGCTGCGGTCGGCCTGCGCTTCGGCCCGCGCCAGTTCGCTGTCGGAGAGGGCGGCGACCGGATCGAGCGCCTCGCCCGACAGGCGGCTGTTGGTCAGGCGGCCGCCAAAGGTCGCGATCAGCCCCTTGACCGGCTCGAAGGAGGCTTCGCCGAACAGCGTCGCTTCCTTGACCATGTTGCGCACGCCAGTCGCTGGCGCGGCCATGCCGCGCCCGAACATCGCGACGCCTGGAATGATGACGGGCTGCATGTCGGCGGTGCCGAAGGAGGTGAGCGATCGATTAAGGTCGGACGTGCTTTGCAGATAGGATGCGCCCAATATCCAGCCCAGCCCATTGTCCAGGTCGCGCACAAGCCGGTTTTCGGTCGAGAAGATTTCAACCTTGTTGCGCTGACGGAACAAAGCGGGCGGGCCGCCCGGCTGGGTCGCGTCATAGCTTTCGGCCAGGACATGGCGGACATAGCCGGTGGACGACACGAAGCGCAGGCTGTCCCATTGCTTCTCGATCCGCAGATTGGCCAGCATATAGTCGGAATAATAGGGCTGGGCGACGGCGGAGGCGCGCTGCAGCCGGCCGACCGATCGGGTCGCATATTGGGCGTCGTCGCCGTCGATATGCTGGTAAACGCCGTTCAGGTCGATGGTCCAGTCCGCGTCCGGCGCGAAGCGCAGCGCGGCGCGGCCGCCATAGGTGCGGGTGCGGTTGACGTCGTCCTCGCCGCGATCGACGTCGTCGATATAGCCGCCGTCGCGCACGCCATAGCCGACGACGCGGAACGCCAGTTTCTCCGACACGATCGGGATATTGAGCGTCGCGGACAGGTCACCACCCGGATCGCCATGCTGGGTGGCGGACAGGCCGGCCGACATCTGCCCGCCATATTCGGCTAGGTTTGGCGCATTGGGCATGACGCGGATGATGCCGCCCAGCGATCCTGCGCCATAGAGCGTGCCCTGCGGCCCTTCCAGCACCTCGACCCGGCCGACGTCGTAGAGCTTCAGGTCGGGGTCGGGCGCGGCATAGTTCAGGCGCATGTCGCCCAGATATTGGCCGGTGGTCGCCTGGGTCGGGCCGGCGACGCCCGAATCCGCGATGGCGCGGATGAACAGCTTGTTGCGGCCCGCGCCGGCATGGGTGGAACTCAGGCTCGCAACGCGCGCCAGCAAAGTGGCGGTGCCGCCCGCCGCCTCCGCCGTGGTGAAGAGGCCACCGTCCAGCGCTTCCACCATGCCGGCATAGCGGGGCAAGGGCGTGTCGCGCTTGGACGCGGTGACGATGATTTCCGCGGCGGGCTGTTCGGCGACCGGCGCGGCCTGGATCGGGGCGGGCGCGGCGGCTGGCGCGGCGCGCGCGGCGCGCGCGGCGCGGGCGCGCACGATGCGCCAGCCATTGCCGCCGATCCGCTGCGCCTTCGCGCCGCTGCCGTTGAGCAGTTGCTTGAGCGCTGTCTCCGCGCTCATCCGGCCCTGGATCGCGGGGGTGCGGATGCCCGCGAGCGACTGGTCCGACATGCCGATGCTGGCGCCGGTTTGACGGCCGAGCGCTATCGCCGCCTCGCCCAACCTGCCGGGGGCGATGCTGATATCCTGTCTTTCCGCCCCTGATGCGGGCGTTGCCGTCGCTAAGACGATCGCGATTGCGGGGGCGGTGACGAAAAGGCTATCAGCTCTGCGGCCCATTCCCTTCCTTCGTCGGCCCTTCCTGCAAGAGCCAGCCGTCGCCCTGACGCACGGCGGTCAGCCCCATCAGCGGCGCCGCCTGCGCAAAGAACAGCGCCGGATCGCGATCCAGCCGGATCGTGCCGGTAAAGCGCATCGCCCGCGCGCCCGGCGTCGCGGTCAGCGTGACGCCCAGCGACCGGCCGATATCCTGGCTGATGTCGCCCACGGCGGCATTGGCATAGACCAGCCGGCCCTGCCGCCAGCTGGCGACGGCGGCGGGCGCGACATCCATGACGCGCAGGCCCTGCGCATCCTCCGCCAGCGCGCGACCGGCGGGCAGGGCGATCGCTTCGGCCTGCGGATTGTAGATCACCTTGCCTTCGGACACGCCGATGCGGGTCGCAGCGTCGGTATGGACGATGTTGAAGACGGTCCCGGCATCCTCGAACACCGTATCGCCCACAGTCACGCGGAACGGGTTGGTGCCGTCATGGCGCACGGTGAAGGCGGCTTCGCCCGTATCGAGCGCGGCGAAACGCGCGTCCTTCCGGTCGAAGCGCATGGTCGTGCCGCCGTTCAGTTCGACGGTGGTGCCATCGTCCAGCGCGATGACGCGGGTTTCGCCGGGGCGTGTGGTGACGCTGTAGATGTCGCTGCGATTGAGGACAGCGATGGAGACAGTTGCGACCAATGCGGCGGCAATCGCGCCGCCGCCGATCCAGCGCAGCGGACGCCGCGTGCGCACGCCCGGATCGTTGGCTGCAACCGGCATGGCAACAGGTTCGGGCGGCAGGATGCTGTCCAACGCGCTGTCCGCCAGCATCAGTGCGTCATAGGCCGACGCATGCGCGGGGTCAGCCTCCAGCCATGCGGTGAAGGCGTCCCAACCGGCAAAGTCGGGATCGCGCGTGCGGACGACCCAGCCCAGCGCCTCCTCGTTGATCATGGCTCCAGCCCCGTTTCTTTTGTGCCCCGTACTAGAGCAGACGCCGCCAGCCCGCTCATTCCGTATCCAGTTTCTGCTTGAGCGTCAGCATCGCCCGATAGGCCTTTTGCAAGTCCTTCTCGACCGTGGTCAGGCTGACCCCCAGTTCGTCGGCGATGACCCGCTGGCCGACCCCTTCGATACGGAAGCGGCGGAACACCATTTCAACCCGCGGCCCCAGGTCGCGTAGCACGGCCCGGGCCTGGTCCAGTTGTTCGTTGAGGACCATGCGGTCGTCCACTGCGATATCCTCGGTCGGGTCGGCCATCACGCCGCCTGCGCCCTCCGCCCAATCCTGTTCGCGCCGCTCGCGCCGCGTGGCGGACCGATAGCGATCCAGCATCAAATTATTGGCCATGCGATAGAGATAGGGCAGCGGATCGGATACTGGGCCAAGATCCTTGGCCTCCAGCTTCATCCACATATCCTGCAACAGATCCTCGGCATCCTCACCCGCGCCGCGCGCGCGCACAAAGCGGAGCAGGGCGGCGCGGTTGGCCATGAAGATTGCGGAGAGGCCGGTGGCCATGCCTGTGGTGGTCCAGTGTATGCGGGTCTGGCGCGTTGCCATAGAGGGGCGGGTGGGGTCTTGGCAACGGCCAAGCTGTTTACCTGCCGGTGCCGTTGGGTTAGCGCGGGTCGGCACGGCAAGAGGATCGGCATGACGGACGGTGTAGACAGGGCGGCGTGTCAGGCCGCGGGCATGGACGCCGACCGGCTGGAGGCGCTGGTCGGCTTTCTGGACCGGACCTATCTGGCGACCGGCAAGCTGCCGCATATGCAATTGCTGCTGTCGCGCGATGAACAGCCCTTGGTTGCCGTCACGCGCGGCGCGGCGCGGGCGACCGGCGAACCGCTGCGGCAAGACGCCTTGTTCCGCATTGCGTCCATGACCAAGCCGATCACTTCGGTCGCGTTCATGATGCTGGTGGAGGCAGGGGCGGTCGCGCTCGATACCCCCGTCACCGATATCATCCCCGAATTTGCCGACCTGCGCGTGGGACAGGCCAATCGCGCCAGGCCCAAGCGGCCGATGCTGATGATCGACCTGCTGCGCCACACGTCCGGGCTGACCTACGGCCTGCAACGCCAGACGCCGATCGACGCGCGCTATCGCAAGCTCGGCCTCGACGAGTTCCAGCAGAAGCGGACATCCGACCAGTTCATTGCCGACCTCGCCACCCTGCCGCTGGAATTTTCGCCGGGCGATCGGTGGAATTATTCGGTGTCGACCGACGTTCTGGGCGTGGCGGTCGAGCGATTGTCCGGCATGGACCTGGAGACGGTGTTCCGCACCCGCATCTTCGATCCGCTGCAAATGGTCGATACGACCTTCGTCCTGCCCGATGCCAAGGCGCACCGCATGACCGACGCCTGGCGTCTGGAAGAAAATGGCGGTCTGGCCATCGCCGACCTGGGCGCGCGCAGCGGATGGCGGCGGACGGGGCGTTTCCTGTCGGGCGGCGGCGGCTTGGTGTCGTGCGTTGCGGACTATCACCGCTTTGCCAGCATGTTGCTGCGCGGCGGGGAACTGGACGGCGTGCGGCTGCTGTCGGCGCAGACGGTGGCGCAGATGCGCAGCAACCAGTTGCCGGGCGGCGGCGACCTGTCCAGCCTGTCCAGCGCGATGTTCAGCGAAGCCGACTATCAGGGCGTCGGCTTTGGCCTCGGCTTCGCCATGGGCATGGAAAGCGAGGAATATTATTGGGGCGGCGTCTTCTCGACCTATTTCTGGATCGATCCGGTCCACCGACTAATCGGCATTTTTATGACGCAGCATCTGCCGTCCAGCACGTATCCGGTGCGCGCCGAGTTGCGCGCGGGCGTGGTCGACGCCGTGCTACGCGGATAGCAGCGTAAGGTTCCGTTCGAAACGGCTGAAATCAGCCGATATTTCTTGCTGCGCTGCAAAAATGTGCATGGCGTGGCGCGGGGGGCTGTGTCATCATCATACTCGACTCAGCGAAGGGAACCGCGCCTGTGAATCTTAAGGGCCAGACCAAACTTCCCATACCCGCGCCGCGGCAGGTGGACCCGGAAGTCCTGGCCCATGAGATTGTCGAGCGGCTGACCTATCGCATCGGCAAGAATGCGGCGGCGGCCAAGCCGCATGACTGGCTCCACGCGGTCATTCTGGCGATCCGCGACCGGGTGATCGACGCCTGGATCACTTCCACCCAGAAAACCTATGAGGAAGAAGGGCGGCGGGTCTATTATCTGTCCCTGGAATTCCTGATCGGCCGGCTGATGCGCGATGCTGCATCCAACATGGAAATGCTGGACGAATTGCAGCTGGCGCTCGCCTCGCTGGGGGTCGACATCGACATCATCGCCGCGCTGGAACCGGATGCGGCGCTGGGCAATGGCGGCCTGGGACGGCTGGCGGCCTGCTTCATGGAAAGCATGGCGACGGTGGATGTGCCGGCCTATGGCTATGGCATCCGCTATGTGAACGGCATGTTCCGGCAGGAGATCAGCGACGGCTGGCAGGTGGAACTGCCCGAAAACTGGCTGGCGCACGGCAACCCCTGGGAGTTCGAACGGCGCGAGGCGAGCTATGAGATCGGCTTTGGCGGACGGGTCGATCCGGCCGAGGGGGAGGAAGCCGGACCGCACCAGATGCGCTGGCGGCCGGCCGAGCGGGTGATTGCCACTCCCTATGACACGCCGATCGCGGGCTGGCGCGGCAAGCGGGTCAATACGCTGCGCCTGTGGGAAGCGCAGCCGATCGATCCCATCCTGCTCGACAAGTTCAATGCCGGCGACCATCTGGGCGCGCTGGCCGAAAGCAACCGGGCGGAATCGCTGACCCGCGTCCTCTATCCCGCCGACTCTTCGCCTGCGGGCCAGGAATTGCGGCTGCGGCAGGAATATTTCTTCTCCTCCGCCTCGCTCCAGGACATCGTCCGGCGGCACATCCAATATTTCGGCAGCATCCTGACGCTGCCGGACAAGGCGGCGATCCAGCTCAACGACACCCATCCCGCGGTAGCGGTGGCGGAATTGATGCGCATCCTGCTGGACGATCATGGCGTCGATTTTGCCGAGGCGTGGGAGGTTACCCGGCGCACCTTCAGCTACACCAACCATACGTTGCTGCCCGAAGCGCTGGAAAGCTGGCCGGTGCCGCTGTTCGAACGGCTGCTGCCCCGTCACATGCAGATCGTCTATGCGATCAACAGCAAATTGCTGGGCGAAGCGCGCCGTCTTAAAAAGGAAGACGGGTCGGCCCAGTTCACGGACGACGCGATCGGCACGATATCGTTGATCGACGAGGGCGGCGACCGGCGCGTGCGCATGGGCAACCTCGCCTTTGCCGGGTCGCACAGCGTCAATGGCGTATCGGCGCTGCATACCGATTTGATGAAAGTCACGGTCTTCGCCGACCTGCACACGCTCTATCCGACGCGGATCAACAACAAGACCAACGGCGTCACCTTCCGCCGCTGGCTGATGCAGTGCAATCCGGGCCTGACCGGCCTCATCCGCGAGGCTATCGGTGACCGCTTCTTGGACGATCCGCAAGCGTTGCGCGACCTGGACGCCTTTGCCGACGACAGCGCGTTTCAGGAAAAGTTCGTCGCGGTGAAGCGCGCCAATAAAGCCGCCCTGTCCGACCTGCTGCGCAAGCGGTTCAATGCGCGGATCGATCCCGCCGCTTTGTTCGATATCCAGATCAAGCGCATCCACGAATATAAGCGGCAGTTGCTGAACATCGTGGAGGCGGTGTCGCTCTATGATCAAATCCGGTCGCACCCGGAAAAGAACTGGGTGCCCCGCGTCAAGCTGTTCGGCGGCAAGGCGGCGTCGAGCTATCACAATGCAAAACTGATTATCAAACTGGCCGGCGACGTCGCCCGCGCGGTCAATCACGACCCGGCGGTGCAGGGGCTGCTCAAGTTGCAGTTCGTCCCCAATTACAATGTCTCAATGGCGGAGGTGATGATCCCCGCCGCCGACCTTTCCGAACAGATTTCGACTGCGGGCATGGAAGCGTCCGGCACCGGCAACATGAAGTTCGCAGTCAATGGCGCGCTGACCATCGGCACGCTGGACGGCGCCAATGTCGAAATGCGCGATCATGTGGGCGCGGATAATATCATCATCTTCGGCCTGACCGCGCAGGAAGTGAATGAGCAGCGCGCCAGCGGCTATGATCCCAAGCAGGTGATCGGCCAAAGCCGCGAACTGGGCCAGGCGCTTGATGCGATCGCCAGCGGCGTCTTTTCGCCCGACGACCCGGACCGGTACAAGGGGCTGGTGCAGGGCATTTACGACCATGACTGGTTCATGGTCGCCGCCGACTTCGACAGTTATTCAGCGGCCCAGCGGCAGGTGGATGCGCTGTGGATGGACCAGTCGCTCTGGGCGAAGAAGGCGATCCACAATGTCGCGCGCATGGGATGGTTCTCGTCCGACCGCACGATCCGCGAATATGCGGCCGACATCTGGAAGATCGCGCCATGAGCGTGAGCGAGAGATAGGGTGGCCTTGACGCCGGAACAGATCGACCGGCTGGTCACGGGCCTTGACGACGATCCCTTCGCCACGCTTGGCGTGCATCCGGCCGGAAAGGCGTTCACCGCCTGCCTGTTCATGCCCGAAGCGGTCAGCGTGACGGCGCAGACGCTGGACGGCAAGGCTGTCGGCGATCTCGCGCAGGTCCATGGCGACGGGCTGTTCCTCGGCCCGGTCGCGATCCGCAAGCGTCAGCCGCTGCGCTATCTCGTCACCTTCGGCGACGGCGGCAGCTATGCGATGATCGATCCCTATGGCTTCGGTCCGGTGCTGGGGCCGATGGACGATCATTATCTGGCGGAAGGATCGCACGGCCGCCTGTTCGATAAGCTGGGCGCCCATGTCATGACCCATGAAGGTGTGGGGGGCACGCATTTCGCGGTCTGGGCACCCAATGCGCGACGCGTGTCGGTGGTAGGCGATTTCAACCGCTGGGATGGGCGGCGCGGGCTGATGCGTCGGCGCGCCGATGCGGGTCTATGGGAAATTTTCCTGCCCGAAGTCGGGGCGGGCAGCGCGTACAAGTTCGAGATCATCGGCGCGGACGGTGTGCGCCTGCCACTCAAGGCCGATCCCTATGCCTTCCAAAGCGAATTGCGGCCCTCCACCGCATCGATCGTCGCCGCGCCGCTGGATCACAAATGGGGCGACGACCGGCATCGCGACTATTGGCGCACCACCGACGCGCGCCGCCAGCCAGTGTCGATCTACGAAGTCCATGCTGGGTCGTGGCAGCTGGACGATCAGGGCGAATTTCTCAGCTGGGACGAACTGGCCAATCGCCTGATCCCCTATGTCGTCGGCATGGGCTTTACCCATATCGAATTCCTGCCGATCAGCGAATATCCCTATGATCCCAGCTGGGGTTACCAGACGTTGGGCCTCTATGCGCCGACCGCGCGGCTCGGCGATCCGGCCGGGTTCGCGCGCTTCGTCGATGGCGCGCACCGGGCCGGGGTCGGCGTGATCCTAGACTGGGTGCCGGCGCATTTCCCCACCGACGAGCATGGGCTGGCGCATTTCGATGGCACGGCGCTCTACGAACATGCCGACCCGCGCAAGGGCTTCCACCCTGACTGGAACACCGCCATCTATAATTTCGGGCGGCGCGAAGTGTCGCAATTTCTGGTCAACAATGCTCTGTTCTGGGCCGAGCGCTATCATGTTGACGGGCTGCGCGTCGATGCCGTCGCTTCGATGCTTTATCTCGATTATTCGCGCCAGCCCGGCGAATGGGTGCCCAACGACCATGGCGGCCGGGAAAATGTGGAGGCGGTCGCCTTCCTCCAACAGATGAACAAGGCGCTGTATGGCGCGCATCCCGGCGTCATGACCATCGCGGAGGAATCGACCAGTTGGCCGGGCGTGTCGAAACCCGTCCACACCGGCGGCCTCGGCTTCGGGTTCAAGTGGAATATGGGCTTCATGCACGACACGCTGCGCTATCTCCAGCGCGACCCGGTGCATCGCGCCCATCATCATGACGACATCACCTTCGGCCTGCTCTACGCCTTCACCGAAAATTTCGTGCTGGCGATCAGCCATGACGAGGTGGTGCATGGCAAGGCGTCGCTGCTGCACAAGATGCCGGGCGACGATGCCCAGAAATTCGCGACGCTGCGCGCCTATTATGGCTTCATGTGGGGCTATCCGGGCAAGAAGCTGCTGTTCATGGGGCAGGAATTTGCTCAGCGCGGCGAATGGAGCGAAGAGCGCGCGCTCGACTGGGATCTGCTCGACCATGCGCCGCATCTGGGCATACAGAAGCTCATCGCCGATCTCAACCACCTCTACCGGTCCCGCCCGGCGCTGCATGAGCGCGATTGCGAGCCGGAAGGGTTCGAATGGGTGCTGGTCGATGGCGCGGCAGATTCCATCTTCGCTTGGCAACGGCGCGCGCCGGGCGTTCGCCCGATCGTCATCATCAGTCATTTTACCCCGATGCTGCGGCACGGTTACCGTATGCGGCTGCCATCGGGCGGGCGCTGGCGCGAGATATTGAACAGCGACGCGGCCGATTATGGCGGCGGCGGCGCGGGCAATATGGGACAGGTGCAGGCGGACGAGGAAGGTTGGGCCAACATCACCATCCCGCCCTTTGCAACCTTGATGCTGGAACTGGATTATTGAACACCGACGGCGCGTGCAGGCAGTCGCGGGCAACGCAAGGAGAGGCTTAATGCAGACGAGACATCAGCCGATCGCGCGTGACGCCATGGCCTATGTGCTGGCCGGCGGCCGCGGCAGTCGGCTGGCCGAACTGACCGACAAGCGCGCCAAGCCCGCCGTCCATTTCGGCGGCAAGGCGCGGATCATCGACTTCGCTCTGTCCAATGCGCTGAACAGCGGCATCCGTCGCATTGGGGTGGCGACGCAATATAAGGCCCATTCGCTGATCCGGCATTTGCAGCGCGGCTGGAATTTTCTGCGCCCCGAACGCAACGAAAGTTTCGACATTTTGCCAGCCAGCCAGCGCGTATCGGAAAGCCAATGGTATGAAGGCACAGCCGACGCCGTGTTCCAGAATATCGACATCATCGAAAGCTATGCGCCCGAATATATGGTGCTGCTGGCGGGCGATCATGTCTATAAAATGGACTATGAGCTGATGCTGCAACAGCATGTCGACAGCGGCGCTGACGTCACCGTCGGTTGCCTGGAGGTGCCGCGAATGGAGGCGGTCGGCTTTGGCGTCATGCATGTCGATGAGCAGGACGTCATCACCGCCTTCATCGAAAAGCCCAAAGACCCGCCGGGCATCCCCGGCCAGCCCGACATGGCGCTGGCGTCGATGGGCATCTACGTCTTCCAGACCAAATTCCTGATCGAACAATTGCGCCGCGACGCCGACGATCCCACCAGCAAGCGCGATTTCGGCGGCGACATCATCCCCTATATCGTCAAGCACGGCAAAGCCGTCGCACATCGCTTCTCCAGCAGTTGCGTGCGCGCCGAAAGCGAGCTGGAGCCTTATTGGCGCGATGTCGGCACGATCGACGCCTATTGGCAGGCCAGCATCGACCTGACCGACGTCGTGCCCTCGCTTGACCTCTATGACCGCAGCTGGCCGCTCTGGACCTATTCGGAAGTCACTCCGCCCGCCAAGTTCGTGCATGACGAGGACGGGCGGCGCGGTTCGGCCACATCCTCGCTCGTGGCGGGCGGGTGCATCGTGTCCGGCTCCTCGCTCCATCGCAGCCTGCTCTTTTCGGGCGTGCGCACCCACAGCTTCTCGTCGGTGACGGACAGCGTCATCATGCCCGATTGCGAGATCGGGCGCGGGGCGCGGCTGCATAAATGCGTGCTGGATTCTGGGATCATCATCCCGCCGGGCCTTATCATCGGCGAACATCCCGAAGACGATACGCAGCGTTTCCGCCGCACCGACAGCGGCATATGCCTGGTGACGCAGCCGATGATCGACCGGCTGGTGGCCTGACCCGCGCCATGACGATCAAGCTGCTGTCGGTCGCGTCCGAAATCTATCCGCTGATAAAGACCGGGGGGCTGGCCGATGTTGCGGGCGCGCTGCCCGGCGCGCTGGCCGGACAGGGGGTGCAGGTGCGCACGCTGATCCCCGGCTATCCCGCCGTCATCGCCCGGCTGGGCAAGGCGAAGGCGGTGCGCCGCTACGATCATCTGTTTGGCGCGAGCGCCGGCGTGCTGGCCGCTACGGTCGATGGGCTGGACCTGCTCGTTCTCGACGCGCCGGACTTTTTCGCGCGGGAAGGCGGCCCCTATGGCGATCATGGCGGTAATGACTGGAGCGATAATTGGCGACGCTTCGCCGCGCTGTCGCGCGCAGGGGCGGATATCGCCGCGGACGGAGTGAAGGGCTGGCGGCCCGACATCGTCCATGTCCATGACTGGCAAGCGGCGATGACCGCCGCCTATATGCGTTTCGGCCCGGCGGCGGCGGTGCCCAAGGTCGTGACGATACACAATCTCGCTTTCCAAGGCCGGTATAGCGCGGGCATCTTTCCCGACCTTGGCCTGCCGCCCGAAGCCTGGGGCGTGGACGGCGTCGAATATTATGGCGGCACCGGCTATCTGAAGGCAGGCCTGGTTTCGGCCGATGCCATCACCACGGTCAGCCCCAGCTATGCACAGGAAATCCGCTCGCCGGTCCATGGCATGGGGCTGGACGGATTGATCAATGGCCGGGTCGATCGGCTGCACGGTATCTTGAACGGCGTCGATACCGACATCTGGAACCCGGCGACCGACGTCCTGATCGCCAAGCCCTACAGCATGAAGGCGCTGGCCGGGCGGGCGGCGAACCGGCGCGCGCTCGAACGGCGCTTCGGGCTGGATCATGACGCTGCGCCGATCTGCATCATCGTCAGTCGCCTGACCTGGCAGAAGGGCATGGACATGATGATCGACGCGGCCGAGCATCTGGTCGCGCTGGGGGGTAAGCTGGCCGTGCTGGGATCGGGCGATCACCCGCTGGAAGGCGCGCTGCTGGGCGCGGCGGACCGGCATCGCGGGCGGATCGGCGTGCAGATCGGCTATGACGAGCCGCTGTCGCACCTGATGCAGGCGGGCGGCGACGCCATCTTGATCCCCTCGCGCTTCGAACCCTGCGGCCTGACCCAGCTTTATGCGCTGCGCTATGGTTGCGTGCCGGTGGTGGCGCGGGTCGGTGGGCTGGCCGACACGGTGATCGACGCCAATGAAGCCGCGGTGGGCGCATGCGCGGCGACGGGCATCGTATTTGCGCCGTCCGATCCGCTGGCGCTGCATGGCGCGATCAACCGGCTGATGGACCTGTATGGCGACAAGGCGGCGTGGCAGGCGATGCAGCGCGCGGGGATGCGCGCCGACTTTTCCTGGACCAACAGTGCGACGAAATATACGGACCTGTATCGGTCGTTGATCGCGGAGGCGGCGTGAAGCCGGGCGTGCTGGTGGGGCCAAGCGGCACGCGCTTTTGCGTCTGGTCCCCCGATGCGAGCCAATTATGGCTTTGCCTGTTCGACAGCGAAGATCGCGAAACCCGCCTGCCGATGCTGCGCGATGCGGACGGCTGTTGGCATGTCGAGGCGGCGGGCGTCGGCGCGGGCGCGCGCTACGGCCTGCGCGCCGATGGCCCCTATGATCCGGACGCGGGCCTGTGGTTCGACCCCGACAAGCTGCTGCTCGATCCCTATGCCCCGGCGATCGACCGGGCGGTCCACTATGATCCGGCGCTGGCCGCCCTGCGTGGGCAGGGGCGCGACACCGCGCCGCTGATGCCCAAGGGCGTCGTTGCGGCGGCCGTCGAACCGTTGCCGCCGGAGCCGCCCCGCTTCGCGCCGGGCGGGCTGATCTACGAAGTGCAGGTGCGCGGTTTCACGATGCTGCATCCTGACGTCCCGCAAGCGCAGCGCGGCACCATCGCCGCGCTCGCCCATCCGGCGGTGATCGCGCATCTGCAAAGCCTGCATGTGTCGGCGATCGAGTTGATGCCGATCAACGCCTGGATCGACGAGCGGCATCTGGGGCCGCTCGGCCTCACCAACTATTGGGGCTATAACCCGGTCAGCTATTTCGCGATCGACCCGCGGCTGGCGCCCGGCGGCATGGCGGAACTGCGTAGCGCCGTGGCGACGCTGCACGCAGCGGGCATCGGCGTCATCCTCGACATGGTCTATAATCATGACGGCGAAAGCGACGCACAGGGGCCGACCCTGTCGCTGCGCGGGCTGGATGCGCGCGGCTATTTCCGCCACGACGCCGATGGAGACCTTATCAACGATACCGGCACCGGCAACAGCATCGCCTGCAACGCGCCGGTCGCGCGCCGCCTGATCCTCGATTCGCTGCGCCATTTCGTGGCGCAGGCGGGCGTGGATGGTTTCCGCTTCGACCTTGGCCCGGCGCTGGGGCGGATGGCGGATGGGTTCGATCCGGCCGCGCCATTGTTGCAGGATATGCGCGTCGATCCGCTGCTGGCCGACCGCATCATGATCGCCGAGCCTTGGGACATCGGGCCGGGCGGCTATCAATTGGGTAATTTTGGCGGTGGCTGGCTGGAATGGAACGACCGCTATCGCGACGATATGCGCCGCTTCTGGCGTGGCGATGCCGGGACGCTGGGCGCGTTTGCCACTCGGTTGGCCGGATCGTCGGATATTTTCGGCGACGGCGTGACCCGGAGCGTCAACTTTCTGGCCGCCCATGACGGCTTCACCCTGGCCGACCTGACCGCGTACGAACAGCGGCACAATGACGCCAATGGCGAACAGAATCGCGATGGTCATGGCGAAAATTTCAGCTGGAACAACGGTGTTGAGGGGCCGAGCGATGACCCGGCAGTGCAGGCCGCGCGGGTCCGCGACGCCAAGGCGCTGCTATCGACCCTCTTCGCGTCGCGCGGTACGATCATGCTGACGGCGGGCGACGAGTTTGGCCGGACGCAGCAAGGCAACAACAACGCCTATGCACAGGACAATGCGATCGGGTGGATCGACTGGGAGGCACGCGACCGCGATCTTGAGGCGCACAGCTTTGCGCTGGCGGCGCTGCGGGCGGAAACGCCCGATCTGCGCGGCGTCACGCTCTTGTCCGACGTGGACGTCGAATGGTTGGACGAGGATGGAAAGGCGCTGACCGTGGACCAGTGGGAAGACCCGGCGCGCCGCCGCCTGACGCTGCGCTATCGCACCAGTGGCTTTGCGATCTGCGTCAATGGCGATGCGGAACCCTGCCGCTTTCATGTGGCGGACGCTGCTATCGAAATGGGCGGCCGCTCCGTTGCGCTGATGCGACCGGAACGATGATGGTGAGTCCAGCTGGGTTCGAACCAGCGACCTACTGATTAAAAGTCGGTAGATTATTCCTATTTTTCAACGCCCATTTCTACATGTTACCCCTTCTGTTCACGGATGGCCGCCTGCGGGGCAGGTGAATTTGTAGAAATGGACCGGACGTCAGTAGGCGAGGGGGGAGGCCTACTGATCTTTGACTGATTTCTGTTGGCGAAGATGTCGCAGTATTCATCGCGTGGCGGGCGCGGCGGCACGATCAGTTTTGGCTGGGCGCGGGGCGGCGGCATGACCGGGGTCGAACCGTCGGCGGTGGCCCTGATGACGCAGCCCCAGGTGTCAGCGCTCTGGAAAATGGCCCGGCCGATGGAGGCGAGGCCGGGCATCTGGGCCAGGTCGTCTGGGTCGACATAGCCCAGCTGCACGCCGCGCTCTGAATAGACGCCAACCGATCGCTTGCCCCCGGCCGGACCGCGCAGGCGGCGGAAGGTCAGCGGGTCGCCCGGCCGACATTGCGCGATCTCGGCGCGCCGCTCCCGGCCCCGGTGGTTCGGATAGTCAGCGCCGCCAATGGCCAGGAATGTCGAACCGTGGAACATGTTGAGAACATAGGCCGGCGCTCGGCTGGTCGCAATGGCCCTTGACCGAATCGCGAACGAAGCGCGAACAAAGGGGATGGATAGCGATGACGAGCGCCGACGCGCGAATGAGCAGTTGGTAGCAACTTTCTTTCACCAGTCCCGCGCGGATGCGAAGGCGCGGAAAAGGGATAAGCCGAAGGGCGGCGGCCCGATGCACCACAGGGCCAATACAGACTGGTGGAATTTCGGTGGTAAGGGATGAGATTTGGACGGGCATTAAATGGCTCGGCGCCGGCGTCCTCCACATTGGTTTCCTGTTGCATATTTCGGTTGACGGCTGTGATTTGATGTCGTAATAATACGACATGGAAGCGGCGATAGGCCGCATCCAACAACGGCATGGAGGCCGAAATGCAGATCAAGATCAACCCAATCACTCGCACCGCCGCCGACGGCGTCACCAGCATCAACGGCTATCAAGTCGAAATCGTGGATGCTCCGGTATTGACCGGATCGGAAAAGCAGGTGGCATGGGCAGACAGCATCAGAACCGCCTCGGTTGAAGATTTTATTCGCAATATCGTCCTGGGCAAAGTCCGCGCTGGCGATACAATATTAGCCAACTGCTGTTTCGTGACGCCGGAATGGGAAGTCGCCATGGCCAGCCTTTCGGACGGTCTGGACAAGCTTTCGCAGGTTTTGGGGCAGGTCGAAACCGCTAAGGCATGGATCGATGCTGCTGGCGGCAGTAAGTCCTCCGCCACCGTCTTTGCCCTGACGCGTGGCAAATGAGCACGATCAACGCCAGATTTCATGTCGCCGCCCCGCGCGGCGACATGAACCAACAGCGCCATGAGGATGGCGCCTGGTTTGCAGATTGGTCGGCAGGCCATGATGAGGCTGGGGCTTGGCTGTTTCCGGTCGTGCTATGGAGAACAATCGTCGTCCGCCCGGAAGCGGGCATGCTCCAGATCATACGTCCGTTGGGCGCTGTCCGCTGGGCGCACCATCGTTATGATGGGGCAAGCAATCGGGACTGGCTGATCCCGGCCGCGCGGTGGGAGGAAATCCATAAGCTGATCCCCCGGCTCACTCAACTGCGGCAGGCAGCGATTCGTCGCAGGGCGGCAATTGCGTGGATAGCGTCCCGCCCCAAGATCACTCGCAGATCGACACGCATTGTACCGCTCCCGCCGCTCATCGGATCGCCGAAACAACTGGCGTGGGCTAATGCGATCCGGGATCACATGATCGCCGACGCCCTATCTCACGCCGATGCGCTGCGATCCGCCGATCCTGGAAACACGGCGATCGACCTGCTCAACTCGGCGCTCATCGAATTGCAGCACATCCGCAACGCCGCGTGGTGGATCACATGGCGCAACAGCAGCGCAAATCATGTGCTGGCCGCCCTGCTACAAGCAAGGAAGACTGACCAATGAGCCTACTCCATCGTATAGGCGAGGCCCTTTATGGCCCACGCTGGATCTCCGAGATGGCGCGGCAGAAAGGCATCAACTTGCGCACGATGCAGCGCTGGGCAGCGGGCCAGTCGGAGGGGCCGCCGACGCTATATGCCGAATTGGCCGATGATCTGGACGAACAGGCCGGCCTGCTGCGGGCGTTGGCCCAAGATGTTCGCGCCCATGTGGCGGGACAGCTTGGCAAGTAACCAAGGGCGCGCGACGCGCTGCGCCATCTATACCCGTAAGTCGGCCGAGGAGCGGGCCGACGTCCAGTTGGGTACGATCGAAAACCAGCGCGACCTTTGCGAAAAATACATTGCCAGTCAGGCGGGCGAGGGATGGACCACCCTCCTGGAGCATTATGACGATCCGGGATATTCGGGCGGCACCTTGCGCCGCCCGGCCTTGCAAAATCTGATTGCCGCGGTTGAGGCGGGGCAGGTCGACATGATCGTCGTGTATAAGATCGATCGCCTGTCACGCTCACTTCGCGATTTTGTGGGCCTGGTCGAGCATTTGGAGGCCCACGGCGTCAAATTTGTGGCGGTGACACAGGCGTTTAACACCGCCAACAGCATGGGTCGCCTGACGCTCAACATCCTGCTCTCCTTTGCCCAATTCGAACGCGAATTGACAAGCGAGCGGCTAAAGGACTGGTTCGCCGGGGCACGCGCGCGGGGGCTTTGGCAGGGACCGGCGCCCTATGGTTATCACGTCGCCAATTCGATCCTTACGGTCAATGAGGATCAGGCAAGGTTCGTGCGCCACATTTTCCGCCGCTACCCGACGATGGGATCGGCGAAGGAAGTAGCGGACGAGATAACGCGCATGGGCGCGCTTAACACATGGGGTCGGTCTATCAATGGCTGGCAGGTCATGCGCATATTGCGCAACCGCCTCTACCTTGGCGACCTGCCGCACAAAGGGCAATTCCTGCCTGGAATCCACCCCCCTATCGTTACAGCGCGTGAATGGGATAAGGCTGCCGATGCGATTGACAAAATGTCTCGCCGACGCCGTCCGGCGTTGCGCCTACCGGCGGAAGCCCCTCTCTATCCATTGCTCCATGATCGACATGGAGCAAGCATGATCCATATCATCTGTCGACGCGCGCGGACGACGCATCGCTACTATGTCCCATCACGCCAGCGCTATGGCGTCGGCTCCAGTCCTGGCGACAGATTTCGGGCGGCGGAACTGGAGCATGCGGTCGTGACGGCTGTTGCGGCCGTAGGTTATGTCATAGCGGTCGACGGCCGCCCCGGATCGCTGACCGGCGCCCTATCGCGGCTTATTGATCGCATCGACATCATGGGGGACGAGATGACCATACAATTGCGGAGCGGCGCTGCATTGCAATCGGCAACCATGGGCAGGGTAATGCCGACAGCGCGCACGATTCTGAAAGATGCATGAATCTACGACAGAATAGCCTTAGGCCTCAGCTGCCCGGCAACGCCAGCACGTCAAAGGCGACGCCCGCCCATGGATATGGGTTCCGCTATGGGTGTTGGCGTTCCTGATCGTCGGCGGGTTTTTGCTGTAGCCGAGCATGAATGAACCTAGTCTGGCGCCCCCGTCACGCGCAATTCGCTTGCAGTCCATGACCGCGCCAGCGTGGTCGATGCTTCGAATGTGATGTAGCCCGATTGTCCGGTCGGCACCACAAAATCGATCGTCTTGGTTGTCGGCGATGCGGAATTGAAGCTGCTGGTCGCGACGATTGCGCCCGTGCCCGATCCGTCGGACGTGATCGCGATCTTGACCCCCCCGGCGCTGTAGGCGCCTCCCGTGCTGTAATCGACATCGAGATGATAGGTGCCAGGAGGGAGCGGAGCGTCGCGAACGAACCGCTGCAGCGACCCGGAAAGGCCCGTGACGGTCCAATTGCCGCCCGACACGACGGAGTTCGGGGCAGGCGCACTAACGCGCGTCCAGCCCAGCGGCGATCCGGCTTGGCTCGGATTGCTGGCGTTGAAGCTGTCTGTGAAGGGGGACCACGACGGTATTGGGTCTGGCTCGCTGGCGGCGAAGCTGTAGGTGGCCCGCACCGTCTGGTCACCGAAATTGCCACTCGAAGGCGTGTCGAAGCGTGCGCGATATTTGACGCGGCTTACGCTGACGTCGAAATTGCTTTCCTCGAAATTGGTGGCGCCAGCGCGATCGAGCAACACCTTGGCGATCGTCCCGGTCGTCGGGTTGCGCCACCAGACCTCATTAACCGCCGAAGTGTCGTAATAGCCGCCCGCGCTGACATCGGCCCAGGTCGCGCCAAGGTCCGTCGATGCGCGGGTGTAGGCCGGGCTTAACTGAAACAATGCCAGCGCGACGGTCAGGGTGTTGTGGGGTGCAACCATGCGGTGTGTAGTCCGCGTGACGCCCTGGCTAAGGAACTCCAGCCCGCCAGTCAGTTGCGCCACCTCGCCGCCGGTCCAACTGATCGTCGCAGTATGATCGAGCTGCATCGCTGGCAGCATCGCTGCCTGGGTCATATCCGGGCCGGTCTGAACATAGCTGTTCAGGCCACCATGATAGGTGCCCCCATAGACGTTATTGACGTTGATCGCATACTCCTGGCTGCCGACGCCCGAATAGATGATCTCGCTATATTCCGTCACGGGGTTGCTCGCGACCGACGGCAATGTGCGGAAGCCCTGGATGCGCCACCCGCCGAACGGCGCGCCCAGACTATCCGCAGGCGTCTGATCGACGGGATTGGTGCCATTGCCGTAGATAAGGTGCAACGCCACCGCGCCCAGCGTCGCGTGCGGCGCGATAACATACGCCTCATATGCGCTGATCGGGACTGTGCGCAGAATAGCGACAGCCGTCCCGGCCCGCAGCCCGACCTGGCGCTGGACGACAGGACGATTGACGGTCTGCTGCGCCTCGGCCGCGATCGGAGCCAACGCCTGCGAAAGCAGGGCCAGCCACAGGAGTGCGCGCCGGATCACGGCGCGGTCCAGCTATTGACGACCAGCACCGGAGTGCCGGTCGAAAAGGCGTAGAGCCGCCCCGTGGTTGCAAAGGGCGGAGTGAAGACGGTCCCTGCCCCCGCGCCGCTCGGGATCAGGAAGTCATAGATTGCCGCGGAGCAGCTGGTGGCCTGCGTGGTGCAGATATAGACGTTCGCGGTCAGCGCGGCCTCGGTGAAGATGCTCTCCAGCGTTCGTACTGACACGCCCCCCGCCTCGATCGCGGTCGCAGTGCTGGCGGTCAGCGTCGTGCGAGTGGACGCGACGACGCCCTGCGCCGGGACCAGTCCGCCCCGGCTGTCAGTGCGCAAGCTGCGCGCGGTGGTGCCATCTGACCCCGATGTCACCGGCAGGGGCGCAGCAGCAGACACGGGGACACAGGTGCCGTCGACCTGCTTGACGCATGGGGCATGCATCGGCGCCCAGCCGTTCGGGGCCTGAACGGACGATCCGGTAGTCTGGGCGAGGCCGGGCGTCACCAACAGGGCGAGCGCCAGCGCGCACGCCAATCGAAAGATGGTCATGGAGATATCCTTGGCTATGAAGAAAAGATGAGGAGGCTGCTATCAGCGCTGGAGATGATCGTGATCGGCGGTGCTATGCTGGCCGGAATCGGCATCGGCCTGGTCAATGCCGCTCGCGCGATCGGCAGATGGCTCTTCTGACCGCCGGCCACGGACCAGCCGCCACAATGCAGCGCCACCGCGCCAGACGTAGCCGGTCGCTTCCAGCGCAAGCCCGACCTTATTGAGGCCGCGCGCCATTTTACCGAAGCCCATTACCTATCCCCCGCCTGCGCCGTTTCACCCGGCTTCAGCACAACGTCAGGGCGATCGGCCGAAGGCTGTGCCGCAGCGGCGATAGCGAGCGCCTGGCCCACTTGCTCCCGCACGACATTGCTGCCGTTGCTCGAACCGAGATAATAGCCCCATGCCCCAGCGAAAGCCGCGATCAGCGCGCCCTTCATCGTGTCGTCGGGGTTGTGGATGTAGGCCGCTGCGAATCCGATGATGATCGTGTAGGCAATGATGAACTTGGGATCGCGGAAGCCGGTCACGGCACCAGCTCATAATGCGGGCCATCAATGAAATCCGGGCCAGGATGCCGCTTGCAGTAGGCGGCGACCGCCTCTTTCATGCTCTGCGGCGCATCGGTCCCATATTGCGCCATCGTCCGATCCCAGATGCCTCCCCAGCGGATGCGGTGCGCGACGCCCTGCGCCGTTGCAGCCTTATCCATCGCAACAGCGATCCGGTAGATCGGCTCCCATTCCCACCTGGGCTGGCCGGCGATCCATGGGACCAGATCGACGGCATGGCCTTTCCCGTCGGGCTGGCGCAAGTGTTTGGACGCGAGCGTCCTGGTCACGCCGCGCTTCATATACTCCTTCTGCGTCGCCAGCGACCGGACACCCTCGAAGACGGTAAAGTCTTGTTCGGTGATGGATATCGCCGCGCGCACGACGCTCACGATGATCGGGTGCACGCCGACAAGCGCCGCATTCGATTTCGCGCCGAGTGAATAGGTCATCGGAACCTCCCTTGTTTCAATTGCAGCTGCTTTTGATGCTCATCGTTCGTCCCCTGTGGCTGGCGCCGATTGCGCTTGGTCGAGGGCCGCCTCCGCGCGTGCCATGGCGAGATCGAAATCCACCGGGAAAGATGCGGCCAATAGATGGTCGGCTTCGGCCAGAGCGGTGTGCTTTGGCTCGATTCTCAGCAGCGCCCCGGCGACATGATTGAAGGCCCGCCGGAGGGCGAGGTTCTGACGTTCCACCGTCCCGACCCGCTTAAGCGCGTCAGCCAGCTGCTGCTTGATCTCTTCCCGGATTTGCTGCCATTCCCGGTCCGCGCGCTCTTCCTGCGCGTCGAGGCGCGCGGCGCGGCGTTCCGACCATCGTGTGATGACCCCGACGATCCAGCGAAGCGCAAAGAAGCCACCGCCAGCGCTAAAGCTGCCCGCCGCTACTTTCGCGACATCGGTCGCGATTCCGGTATCGTCCATCACTGCGCCGTCGCGCCTTGGACATCAGCGCTTCCTGTGGCTGCAATCATCGCCTCGATGCGATCAAGCCGGCGGCGCTGGAAGGCGGCCTCGACCACCAGACATTCGTCGTATCGCAGGCCCCACAGGTTGCCCGCGGCGCGATACGGCGTGTCGATGTAGGTTTCCCCGGTTTCATAGTCTTCGGTGATCAGCTGGCCCGTTTCGTCCTCGACCTCGCGGCGCGCCATGACCGGCAATCTGATCTCAGGCTGCTCGTCCCACTCGTCGTAGCAAACGAGGCCCAGCCGGATCGCCGCCCCGGTGCCCAGCCGCGCATCGATCGCGTCGCGGACCTGCTGCGCGACCGCGCCAAAATGCCAGCGGGCGTCATCGCCCTTCGCCGCATAGGCGTCGTTGAAGCGATAGGCCTTCCATTCCACGGCCGCCCAGGCGTCCAGCAGCTCATCGGTGATCGTGCCGATGTCGCGCTTCGATCGCTCGTCGGACGTGTTGATGGCCCCGGTGGAGACATAGGCGACGGTAAAGCGATAGGCGCTGGCGCCCAGCGTATGCGCATTGTCGGTCATTGGCAGGATGTTACCGGCGTTCGAGAATTCGCCGTTCGACCGGATGACCTTTTGCGTGGTGACCAGGGTGCCAGCGTCATCGGCGCGCCGCATGGTCCAGTTGTCGCCACTGCCGCCGCCGGCGCGCGGCTCGGCATTCTTGCCCACGTCCCAGCAATTGACGCCGGCACTTCGGAAGCGGAGCAGCGCGAACTGGCCGGACAGGGAATCGATATAGGAGATCGCCGCGCCGGTCGGATGGCTGACGGTGATCGTCGTCAGACCCGTCATCGATGTGATATCGCTGTTCGCGCCCGACTGGGGATCGACCTTCCATCCCGTCGGGCCGGTCCCGTTGGTCTTCGTGTAAGTGTGGCCGCTGACCACATCGCGGAAGGTGGAGGCGGGGCCGGCCGACACCACGCCCTCCGGCGATGCGCCGCCATTCTGATCGAACAGGGTGGCTGATCCCATGTAATGGCGCAGATATCCATCCGCGAGCTTTTCGACGCCTTCGACCACACCGGCGATGTTGACCGTGGAAAAGGTGCGAAAGGCTGACATGGCGCACGCCGCGCCCAGGGATATGCTGCTGAACGTCTTGGGGCCAACCGATCGCGCTAGGGCGATGAAGGAAGGGCCGGGCGCTGACACGGACGCCGGATCGATCACCAGGCCGTCGATGTCGAAGACCGATGTGATCAGCGATCGTGCGGAGCCGGACTGACCAATGCCGCGAATCGTGCCGCCCTTAATCCCAACATTCTTCGCGACGATCTCGTCACGGCCCTCGGAATTGTTGATCTGGATGACGTTGGCGCTGGTGTCGTGGAGGTTTACATCGTTGAGGGTCACGCCGTCGATCTCGACGCATCCATCAAGCTCCAGGATCGCAGCAGGCCGCTTGGCAGCGCCATCGACCGTTGCGGTGGTCGCTCCGCCCAAGGAGCCTCCATTAACATTCAGCCCGATGCACCGGGTGCCAGGGTTAAAGACGATGATCGTTTTGCCGCAAAGGTCGGCGATGTTGCCCGTCATATCGCCGTGACGCCAGCCGCCCTCAGCGAAGTCAGTATCGACCACCATCAGCTGGTTGCCGAAATCCATATGGTTGAGCGAGACGCACGCACTGCGGGCGATGTAGTTGCGAATATTCAGCAGCGTCCCGCTCGCATGCAGGCGGTTGCGCGTGATCCGAAGCGCTCGTCCGGCATAGCGCGGATCGATCTCGCCCTCCGACCCTTCGACGCCGGTCTGCGGCCAGTCGCTGATGATCGCAAAACCACTCTTGGCATGGCTGAACTGGTTGAGATCGGCGAGCAGGCCGCGCCCGTAGCATTTGATGCCGGTATAGACGTCGTAAAATTGGTTCATCAGGAACGACACGTCGATATCGTCGCTGTTGCCGCTCTTCTGCACCATGATCGCGACATTGTCGGGGGAGTTCTCATCGCCGCAGAATTTCATGCCGACGAAGCGCTGGCGGCTCGTGCGCACGTGCCAACAAGGCTGGCTGGTGTTGTTCGCCGGCGGGCTCCACCGGATGAACGCGCCACCGACGGCAGGCTCGTTCGCGCTCGCGCCCAGGCCCGACATGCCGTAGAAGCTCTGACCTGCGATGGTGGAGATGATCTGCTTCTCGCCGACCCAATAATCGCCGCTGCGGAATGCGACGTCGTCGCCCGTGTTGATGGCGGCCTGGATGCACAGCCAGTCCCACGGATCAGTGAGGGCGGTCGCATGGGGATAATCTGCCTTCACGTCCGCAAGGTTCGTGTAGCGCCGTGGCGCCTCTGGCGAATTCAGCATATCCGCAATCGTACGGCGGCTGCCATCGGCGAGGGCGCCACATTTTTGCGGGGTGATGGCGGTGTCGATCGCAGCCGCGACGTCCGCCCGGACCCGCTCCTCCGACGGCAGAAGTATCTCTTGCCCGTCGGCCAGGGCCAGCTTGTAATAGCCGCCCGGCCCAACCTTGCCGCCCAGCTTGTCGAAGCTGTCAGGATCGGCGATCGATCCGGTCGCCAGTTTCCGCTGCGCGCCAGACCAGTTCAGGTAGGTGGTGGCGAGATTGCCTTCCGTCACCACAGCGCGCGCCGCCGCGTCTTCCGCGACATCGGCGCGGTCGCCAGCAAAGGTGGCGCTGCCCACCGCCGCATCCCTGGCCGCCTCGGCCGCCTCTTTGAATGGACGGGCGCTTTCAGCGCCGGCGGCCAGATAGCGCTGGTCCATCTTTTCCAGCGTCGGCTCATCGATGATCCCGGCATCATATAGTCGGCGCTCCGCACCGAAGCCGGGTCGCCCGCGCTCCGTCACGATCTTGCGCTGCGCCGCGACCGTGACGTTCAGCAGCGGCACGTCCATATATTGCGGCACGACGTTGCCGGCGATGTTGGACCCCGGTTCCACCGCCACGCGCTCGGTCAGGCGGCTGCTGGTTGCGCCGCCCGTCACCTCCATGAAGTCGTAGGAGAGGCGACGGGTGAGGCCCGCCACATAGATCTGGCTCGCCTGCTCGGCCGTGCCTAAAGCGACGGCCGTGCGCGCCAGGGCGTCCAGCTCGGCGTCGATGACCAGGATCGGTTGCGTCTGGTCGGTATAGCGAATAGCCAGCGCGAAGGTGCGCCCGGTCAGGTCCGACAGGTCGCCATTCTCTTCGGAATAGCCCACTTGCAGCGCAAAGGGCTCGCCGGCACGCACAATCAGCGCGCCAGCGGGGGAAAGTCCCGCCAGGGTCATGTCTAGTCCTTTTCTGAGCTAAATCTTTTAGGCTGCTGCGCCGGGTTCCGGCGGCCATGCTATGACAGAGGGGTCGCCGTCAGCCTGTTCGGGCAGGTCGCGCAGCGCCTGCCTATATTGCGACCAGGCCTCCCGCTGATCGGGAGCAAGCGGGACATCGGCCAACTGGGTCCAGTCGCTACGGGCCAGGCGGGCGTCCCTCTCCATGCGCAATTGCGCCCAGGCGGCCGAAGGCGCTGGCGCCGTCGCGATCACGGACAGTCCGTCCTGGCTGATGATATAGTCGCCGGCGGCGGGCGCGGCGATCACCGCTTCGCCGGACCGCGCCAAGCGATGCGCCTGATCCTCCGCTGACACGCAGAGCCGCGGCGGATGGCCTGGCAGACCGATCATCCACATCATTTATAGGCCCTCAGAGCGCGCAGGGTTGCTGCGCCTCCGTTGATCGACACGCCAGAGGTGCCCGCCACCTCCAACCGCGCTTCGTAGGTCCCGGCGGCGATGTCGAGAAACCCGGTCGCCGGCACATGATGGTCAACATTGCCGCTACCGGATGATACCGGCAGGTCCGTGCCGCCGATCGACAATATCAGCCTGTAGGCCCAGCTTTGCCCCGACGCGAAGGTGATAGCCATGGTCGCATCCAGCATGATGCGACCCGCCAGCGCCATGGTTAAGTCGAACGCTACCACCTCCAGGTAATTGCCGATGCCGGTGCAGGTGATGGTCGATCCGTTGGCAGCCCCAAGCGTGTCGGTTATCGCATTGTCCACGACCTTTTCGGTCGACACGGTATCATCCGCCAGATGCTCCACCTGAAGATCGGCGGTGGTGACCGGCCCCAGGATCAGACGGTCGCCGATGACGCCGCCGACGCGATAGCTGATGCTGACCTCATACTCGCTGGCCTGCATGACATTGACGATCTGCTTGCGGGTTACCGTCGGCGGCTCGACCGCATTGCCGACCCATCCTGCATTTTCCGCCTGCCCCGGCACATAGAGGCGATGTTCGAACAGCACGGCTTCGGCATTGGGGTTATCGACAGCGCCCTCGACCACCAGGGCGGGGATGAAGCTGGTGGCGGTGCCGATCGCCGTCGCCACCAGCGACCAGGCCCCGGCATCTGGCGGGACGATGTCGCTACCAGGGATGCTGAGATCGGGCGTCGGCGGCGGCGTGCCGGTGCGGCCCAACGCAAAATCATGCTTGCCCGCCGTCTCCGTCCGACAGGCAAGGGTGATCGTGCCATCCATCCCGATATCGCGATTGCGCAACAGGACAGGACGATCGATCAGATTGGCCTCCGGGATGTCGGCCGTCAGGCAGTCGCCGGGCAGATAGTCGATCAGGTAAAATTTGCCAGGGAGGGTGATCGGGTCAAGCTCGCGCGCATTGAGGATGTCGTAGGCGGCCAGTTCTGCCGCCTGATCCGCCTGCTGCACGAGCGGATAGGGGACCTCGCGCGTGCGCCGCTTGCCGTCAAACGTGACATAGTCGTCGATCCGCACCACATCGATCGGGACGGTTTCCCAATCATGGGTTTCCAGCCGGATCTTGGGTATGATCGCGTTGATACGATCGCGCCGCGCCACCGTCGCCGGCACATCGCATTCGCCCACGATGTCGTCGGACGTGATCGTCCCGATCGAAACCCGCGGCGCCGAAAAGGTGCAGCCGAGCAGCGCGCCAACTGGCATAACCTCTCCGCCTCCGGCCTGGGCGATCATCTTGAGGACGTCCCACTTGTCGTCCGCCGTGGTAAAAACGATGCCGCCGGCCCGCCATTTGTTGGCGTCGCAGACATTCGCCCAGTCGACAAAGGGCGGGAGGAAGATGCCCTCCAAAGCCAGGCCGCCGCCCGCGACCAGTTGCCCATTCTGGATTCGGCCATAGGCCCAGCTCAGCGCGTGCAACGCGGGGTTTTCGCCCGCCGGGATGCCGCCAGGGTCGGGACCATCATAGACCCAGCTGCTCTCGTCATCGATGCGGCAAGGGCCGGAGCCGCCGGGATAGCTGCTGTCCTGACGCGGGTCGTAAACCAGCACGCCTTCAAGCACGCGCCCGCGCTTGGGAACGCCGTTCGGGAATTTCTTGCCCTTACTGTCCCATCGCAGGGTCCACAGATCGGCCGCCAGCCCTGATAGCTTGGAATTGGCATCCCAGCCGGGAAATGTCATCAGCGGGCCGGGCAGGGCGATCGCTTCGGGGCACAGGCCCCGCTGCTCCTGCAACCACATAAATCCATGATAGGTGCCGGTCGCTTCGCCGCCGCTGAAGGTGACCGGCGCATTTTCGATTTCGAAGGTCTGATAGCCGCGAATCGGGCCAAGGCTGTGAACCGCGACCCAGCTTTCGAATTCCTGTTTCGATCCATAATATTGGCGATGGATCACCCGGCCAGCCGAATAGGTTCGCCCGATCGCATAGGGGACGCCGCTTTCCTTATCGATCGTGAATTTCGTGGCGTTACCGCCCAGCGACGTCTTGGGCTTGACAGGTCCGGCGGCGAGGGACGCGAGAGACGCCGCCACGCCCGCGATCGCGCCGACGGCGGTAAAGGTGGACGCTGCCACGCCTGCAAAGCCTGCGACGGTCGCACCCGCGGCCGTGGTGATCGATGCGCCGATCAGGCCAGCGCCCGCCGCTGCGCCGATGCCGGTGGCGACCAGAGCGGCTGCGCCGACGACCAGCGCGGCGGTGCGAACGAATTTACCCATGGGTCATACCCGCCAGGCCCCCAGGAATTCCAGCGGCTGCTGCACCACCGCACAGGGAGAATCCTCATGATATCCGAACATCCGGCCGTTGCCGACGGCGATGGCGATACCGCCACCGAAACCGTCCGTGCCGGGACACATGATGAGATCGCCGACCAATGCTTGCGCCGGGGCGATGCGCGGCATCATTGCGTCGAGCGCGGCAGCCAGATCATCGTGCCCGGCGCGGCGCAAAGCCGCCTTCGCGCCCAGTGCGGTTTTATAGGCGCCGCCACGCCCCAGGCCAGGTCGGTGACCAAGCTGGCGCAGGTGGAACGCGGCCATCCGCACACAATCCCACCTGCCCCACGTAAAGGGCTGATCGCGAAAGCGCGCCATCGTCGCCTGGGTCGCCGCCGCGCGGGTTTTGAGGTCAATGGTCATGACAGACGATCGCGGATGGCGGATGTGATGGAAGCGTAATTGACCTTGCTCGGCGGCTTCTCGACGCCCCAATAGCTTGTTCTTTCGATCCCGGTCATATTGGCCAGTCCCGTTTCGCCGGGCCACACGTCCTGATGCCAGGCGTCAGACAGCCGCACCCCGTCGTCATTGTCATGAAAGGTGTCGAATACCGATGCGGCCCGCCATTCCAGCGTCCGCGTCGCCTTTCCAACACGTAGGCGCGGCACATCGAGCGTCCCGGCGAACACCTGCAGCGGCGTCGGCAACAGCAGTCCCGTCTCGCGATCGATAACGCCGATCGCGCCGCGCACGATGCTGCCCTGCATCGCGGCGGACGAAATCGCGCCAGCCGCCACCTCGCTGGGCGGAACGAAGGTCAGGTCCCAGTCGGGCGCTTCATCGCCGACGCCATCCTTCAGTGTGCCGGCAGCGACCAGAACGCCAAACAAAGGATCGCGGCCGACAAATTTTTTCGTCCCCCACATCACTTCGCCGGCACCGACGAGATGATAGAGATTATAGTCCGGCAATCGCACCTCTATCAGCGGAGCGACAATGTATCGGCCCGGTGATGGCGGATTCCGCAGGGCGGCGACCATGGCGGGGGTCAGACGCATGTCAGTCCCTTTCCACGATCGAAATGCTGACGGGTTCGGCGCGCGCGCGGATCATCGTCACGCCCTTTTCTCCGCCGATCAACTGGCCCTCGATAATGGGCGCATCGAAATAGCACCCCTCACTGTCGATGGTCAGGAAGCGCAGCATTGGCCAGATCGGCAGCGTCATTCTGCCATCCCCGCCTGCCAAGGTGGCCGCGCGCGCGCGATAGACGAAGCGCTTGCCGGCATGGGCTATATGGAAAAATTGACGTTTCCCAACCTGATAGCCTGCCGGAAAGCCTTTGAGGTTGAGCGTCATGCCGCTCTGCCCCGCACCGTCGACTGCTACTGCGCTGCCCGGCGCGCCGATGGCCAACCAGGGCTGCGGTATGGCGATGGCCGCGTCGCCGCTGATCGCCTCTTCCAGGGCGCTCGCCCACTCCGCCGCGGCTGCATGGCTCATCACCGAAATCGCCACATCTATGGCGTATCGGTCGCCCGCGCGATGGATCGCGGTGGTTGGGCCGCCCAGCGCGCCCTCCTGATTGCCGCCAAAAGTGACAGCGCGCATATTGGCCGAAGATGGTCCGTGGATGGTCGGCAGCAATATGCTCATCGCCAGCTGCGTCCCATCTGGCGGCGGCCCCGCGCCGCGGCCTGGCTTTCACTCATCGCCGCGCCGCCCGCTGCGCCGCGCACAGAGGCTACATCCATCCCCTGGCTGATCATGCTGACGATCTGGTCGGTGACCAGCGCATTGTCAGCATAGACATGCACATGCGTGTCGCCCCGATCATTGGCCGGACCTTGCAACATCCGGCGGCTGTCGCTGGCCGTCAGCACTTGTGCGCCGCGCGGCATATTGACGATTTCCGGCCCGTTTTCGCCCACCAGCATCGATCCCGCCGGGGTGTACATGTTGCCGATGGCCGAACCGCCATTGGCCGCGCGCCCACCAAATAAGGTGCCAAGCGCGCTGGTGAGGGTGGGCAGCCCGTCACCGAACAAAGCATTTTTGATAGGATTGATCAGCGCCAGCTTCATCATTTCATTTTGGAGCTCGCGCAAAATCGTCTTGCCCAGATTTCCCCAGCTCGACCATGCGTCCGGCGAAAGGACGGTATCCACAAAGCTGCGGCCGAACTCTGTGACCTCGCTCCAGTTGCGCGCGTGTTGCTCGATCAACTGGTTGAGCGTTAGTTGCGCGTCTTTCGTGTTGACCAGATCTATGACCTGTTCGGCTGTAAGATTTCGCTCATCCCTTTCGAGGTCAAGCAGGTAGCGCTTGAGTTCGATGGTCTTCTGGATTTCGTCGCGCGATTTACCGCGCAGCTCCCATTCCAGATTGAGCAGCACGTTGCCGGCGCTGATATCGTCATTGGCCGCGCGAAAGGCCTTCTGCCGCTCCGCGATCTTGTCACCGTCAGCGGTCAGTGCATCGCGGGATGCGCCGCCGATATTCTGGTTGTTGGCCCATGCGTTGCGCTCCTTTTCCAGCGCCAGCACCTTGCGCGCGGCCTCTTCACGTAGGCGGTCCTGCTCCCGCTCTTCTTTCGTCTGGGCGCGCCGCGAAGCTGACCGGGCGGCGCTGGCCTTTTGCTGGGCGTCCTGCGCCTGATTCAGTTCGCGCTCTGCGGCGGCGATCTGGGCGGTCGCCTGCTGCTGGGTGATGGCCCCGGACTTCAGCTGCTCTTCGGCTTTCGCGCGGGTCAGTGTCAGTTGTGCCTGCGCCTTATCGACGCCGGTGACCGCCGCCGCCAGCTTGGCCTGTGCGTTGACCTCCGTCATATTGTAGGAGGGTGCAGAACCGCTGGAGAAGTCGCCAAAGGCCCGCTTCTGATCGCCCGGACGACCGCCGCCTGTCAGAAGGCGGGACTGGGCCTGCGACTGCACAACCAGCCGCGCCTGCGACGTCATGTCGGCCAGCATGCTGTTCATCGATTCAGCCTGGCCAGCCAACCAAGGCTTTTCCTTGGTCAACTGCGTCAGCATCTGCGCCGCGCGTGACGTCTGGCCGGTGTTGGCCGCGAATTTGGCAATATTGGCGAGGTCAGCATCGCCGGGGCGCAAAATCGAAAGGGAGCGTCGCGCGTCGTTGAAACCGGACTGAGCTTTGACCGCGTCGGTCTTCGTCAGCAGGACCTGGTTCTGGATGAGAGCCTGATTCTGCTCTTTGAGGCGGCCCGTCGTCTGGTCGATAAATCCTGCCAGAACAGACTGTCGCTGCGCCATGCTGTCGGCCGCATCGCCGCCACTCAGCAGCTTCTCACCCAACATAATCGCCAGCGGAATGGCGATGCCAAGCGCTATGCCGACAGGCCCGCTCAACACATTGGCCATGGCGGCAAACTTGCTGTTCCCGCTTTCCGTGCTGTTGGCCATCATTTGAACAGCGCCGATCGCCTGGGGGGCCTGCATCGCGAACGCGCGCAGCGCATCGGTGCCGCCCAGCACCTGGACAATGAAATCCTGTGCCTGGAAGCCCAGATTTTGCATTCCGGCGCGCATAGCGCCCGCGGTGGAGGTAGCCTGGCCATGCGACTGCGACACCTGGTCCAGCGCCGCCCGCTCCAGGCGCAGCTTGTCACAATATTCGTCCAGGGTGATGGCATTGGCGGCAATCAGGGTGCGTGCCTGGCCCATCTCATTGTTGAAGCGCTGCTGCGCCGCCCAGGTGGGGTCAAGTTGCGCGCGCAGAGCAGCGGCCCCAGCGGTGACGCGCTCCTGCTCGGCAAAGAGTTCGCGGAAGGCGGCCGCCGACACGCGAGCCGATCCCTCGTCCAACGTGGAATTGCTGCCGACCTTATCGTTGATCCGCATCTGCACGGCAGTCTGCGGCATGAACGCCGAGATCTTCTGCGCGGCTGATGCCATGCGGCGCTCGGCCGACTCGAAGTCCGATGCCGCCTTGTCGAACGCCTTGGACGCACGCGCGGCGGCTGCATCGCCGGCATCGCCAACCGCGCGGAAATCGCGGGTAACATCGTCCTTGCCCTCCGTCCCGAGACGGATCGCGACTTTAGGCTGTGCCATCGTCTGGATTATCCTCGGTCAGTTGGTCGAGCAGGATATGCTCGATCGTCGGGAGGACCTGCGCGAGCAGGGTAATGTCGGCATTCTGAGCGGAGCCCATCGCCAGGACAGCGCCAAAGTCGAGCGCATAGGGGGCGCTCATGCCAGCGCGCAGCTGGCGGCCGCAGCCGGATACTACGTCCCAGACGCTGGCGCCGGCGTCGCTTTGCGGTTCATGCTGTCGGTAGGGGCAGGCTTCTTTCTGGCCCTTTTCGGGGTTCGCTTCGCACCGGCCTTTTCGGTGCGCCTGACATGCTTTTTGGCAGTATCGGGCACCGGCGTCGCCCCCGCTGAAATGCCATTCAGCGAGAGCGACAAGACGTTTTTTTCCAGCTCCCTCATCACGAAGGGCCGGACATAGGCCTCATCGAGTTTCTCGAAACGGATCGGATCGGCAAGAAGGAAGATGCGCAGCCTTTCCGGCGTCACCTCGACCGGCTCGCCATCCTGATCACCAACACCGCGCCATTGGTCGATGCCGGACATCAACAGGCTTTCTGAGAGGATGTCGCCGGCATGTTCGATCAGTTCGGGCGGTAGCGGCGCGTCGTCATCTTCGGGCAGATCATTGCCAATGGCGGCGGCCGCGGCGCGGCGCGCGGTGCGCAGGGCGACGCGGCCGATCGGAATGAAGCGAACCTCGACCGCGGGCAGGCTGCTTTCCGGCGTGCTGCCCGTGACGGCTGCATCGACGGTAAACCACCATGGCTCCAACGCTTGCTTTTCAGCTTCGAGGTTGATCGCTGCCTTGCCGGACATCAGAAGCTATTCTCCCCATCGGTCCATTCGATGCGGATCTTGCGCTCCTCTTCGATGGTCCGATAGCGATTGCCGTCTCGGACCAAAGCGCCGTCCTCGACCACGAACCGGGTGACCTTGCCCGCGTCCGCATCGGCCTGGATGACCTTTTCGATCCGATCGCCGGTTTCGGCATCGACCACAGCGATTCGCGCGAGCGTTTCGACGGGTGTGATCGACTGCCCGACCTGCGCCGGCGGCGGTGCGATCGTATCGGCGTCGTCGGACGCGGCGGTGCCCTGCTTGGCTTTGACCATGACGGCCCTCCTTAATAGCTGTTGATGTTGTTAATCAGCGTGGCGCTGATCTTGTGCCCGCCGTCCGGCGCGGCGGCCTGACAGTTGAATTCCATCATGATGCCGCCGGGGCCGGAGATCGGTCGCTTTTGGCGGGGCAGGAACACGCGCGGTAGGGCAAATTTCAGGCTGGCCCCGGTTCGGCTCCAACCGATTTCGCTCAGATTGACGGGCGTTCCGTCAGTAGCCGCATTGAGCAGATCGAGGCTGTCGAAATGCGCTGTAAATCGCAGCATCGCCTGGACCGCCCCGGAAAGGACGCCGCCAATCCGTCCGTCAGAGCGAATCACCTCCAGCGGGGACAGGCCATTGGAGATGGACAGATCGGCCGACACCACATTGCCCAGCGCGACGTTGTCGCGCTTGATGGTGCCGGTCGCCTGGGCGAACCGGGGCCCTTTGACCACCAACGGCGTTCCGGCGACCGAGGTCGAAGTCTGCGCACTTTCGCCCTGTGCGATCATTGATATGGTCGCGTTGAGCATCCCCGATCGCGCCATGGCAATGCGCATCTGGTTGGCGACCGCGCCATAATGCACCGAATAGGATGGCACGTCGGGACTGCCGATCTCGATCGAATGAGCCGGGAGGACGCTGCCGCCAGACTGAAATGCATGCGTAAATGGGCCGGGACCGCTGGTGACCGGTGCGCCGAAGATCGCCGTAAGCCAGACACCGAACGCAGAGACGTCGACGGGCACCACGATATCGCCGGTATTGGTGGCGACGTCATAGGATGGATCCGCGCCCTCGCGCCCCAGACCGAGCTGATCATCTTCGATCAGCGGTCGCTCTTCGCCCATGCTGTGGGAAACGAACGGCAATTTGCGAAACCCCGATGCGGGCGTCACACCATAGGCGGACTCCCCCACGAGATGCATCACGGAATAGATGCCCTGGCCAAAACCCATGGCTTAGCTCCTGTCTTAAAGAGGACTGTCGGTGGTGTAGGTGGCGACGATGTCGAACATCCCGCCCTTTTGCGTCTGTGCGCCAATGGCGTTGATGCTCACCAGTTCCAGGGCGGTGACGTCGATGTAATCGACCAGTCCACCCAAGAAACGGTCCGCCTTGATCGGCGCGGCAATCATGCTGGCCATGCGGTTTAACACCAGGCGCAGCGGCTCTGACGAGCTATAGGCGGCGATCTCCACCGGGATGCGGTGAGAATAATGATAGGTGGCTGGCGACAGGTCGATGTCCGGCTCCGCCAGCTCGCCGTCCCTGATCCATACGGTGCCGCGCGGATCGATGCGTCGGGGTCGATCGCCGCCATCGTCGTCCAGGCCGAGGATGGCGAAATCTGGCACGGCCAGCTTGATCAGGTCCACCACGGCCTTGTCGACGTCATAGCTCTTGGCCATCTCAGCCCCATTTCGCCTGAATGCGCCGCGCGACGTTGTTGGCGCGCTTCTGGGCAGGGCCGTCCAGATCGAACAGCTTCGGCATCCGCACGCCGCGCACGAGATTGAACATCAGCACTGGCTTTGCCTTGCGTGGAGCAGCGCCGCGGCGACCCTGCGTCCGGCCCGGTGTTGCGCGCCGATATCCGCCGGATAGGCCGGATACGACGTCGATGAAGGCAAAGCCTTTGCTGCCCTCGATCACGATGTCGAGTTCGGCGTTGAAATGCAGCTCTACCTCTTCCGGCGACATGCGGGTGCCGTTGGAGCGCTTCGGCGAAGAGCTATAGGAGCCGCCACGGCGGCGCGCGGGGACATTGCGGGTCGGTATCCAAAGCCATTTGGCCCCACCCACCGGCCGAATATACGCGCCGCGCGAGAAAGCATCGATAATGGCCGGGGCATTGCTCCAGATGTACCCTGCCGGGTTCAGGGAGCGTCCGCCCTTCGGATATGTCTCGGACCGCCACGTATTGGCGAGGCGATTGCCCATGCCGGCATCCCGAACCTGGCGGCGATAATCGTCTTTCAGCCCGGCCGTCTCTTCGCCCATGATCTTGGTGATGTCGGCCGCAATCTCGCCCTCTGTGACGTAAAGCTGGTCAGCGAGAGGCGTGCCGATGCGATGCGCTGTGAGCCTCATCGCGAAGGATCGACCGGTTCTGCACCGATGGTCGCACTCAGGCCTTCATTGTCGATCATTGCCTCGCCGGTCAGCCGCAGCTCCTCGACCGGGACAAAGTCGCCGGCGTCGTCCACGGTGCCGACAATCAACGTGTCGCCGTCGAGAAGCTCGGCTACCTGCGCCTTGCGGATTTCTACGACCTGGGAGCCGGTGATGATCTGGGCGTCGCCCATCCGCAGGGGCTGATCTGCGCGACCACGGATGATGCGGACCCCTGTGGTGTGGACTCCATAAATCGACGTATGTTCCGCCGCTTCGGAGCCGGGGGCCATGAAAATGGCGTCCAGCGCCGAAGCGAACGGATCGGACATTAGGCAATCTGACCGGTGAGCAACACCGCGCCGGACGTCTCGCCCGCGCCCGCGCCGACGTTCGAAGCGGCAACGCCGCAGAGCGTGTTGCCGCCAGCCGTGGACGTGAACACCTTGGCGGTGTTGTCCCAGTAGACTTTCGTGGTCCATGCCACCCACGCCTGGCTTGCAGCCTTGGGCGCCGGGTTGAAGATGCCCACGCGCACCCATGCAATTTCTTCACCGGTGGCCGCGCTGACCGATGCGATTGCCACGATCGAGCCGACGAGTGCGCCTGCGCCGCTGGCGACGGGGTAAGGTGCGGGGGCCTGGAAATTATCCCCCAGCTGCTGATAATTCTTCATGACTACGGTCTCCTATCCGGCATGGCCGGGAAAGGCGGATCAGGCCTGAGCCTTGTCCGCGCGATATTTGGTGATGGCGGCGATGACCTCGTCCTTTTTCGTCACGCCGTGGAGCGGGACGCCCTCCTTCGTGACAAGGATGTGGAGATCCGGAAGCGAGAGCTTCTTGAGGTCGGCGGCGCTGTCGTCGTCGCCATCCCCTTCATCGATGTCCGGAAAGTCGGTTGGCTCCCCGTCGAGCAGATTGTTGTCCTTCAGGCGCTTGGCCTCGGTATCGGACGTTGGAATTTCGCCCTCGATCGGATTGCGCAGAACGCCATCGACCGTGGTGGGCTGGGACAGCTTTACGAATTTCATGGTGATGCACTCCGGTAGCGGGGCGGCCCAAGCCGCCCCGACAGTTCAGGCTGGATTGTCAGATCACTGCGCGCCGGGGTTTTTGTAGAGACCCCGATAGTCAAGGACCTTGGCGGTGACGTCCAGGCGGGCCTTGAACTTGATGCCGTCGACCTCGAAGCTCTGATGCGTGTCAGTGAACAGCTCTTCCTGTCCTTCCAGATGCGCCAGCAGGATCGTATCGAACGCATCAGGATCCGCAGCCAGATACCAGCTGTAATCGGTAATGCGCTCATCAACGACCAGCACCAGCTTGCCCGGGAAGGGGTTGACGTTTGCGGTTTGCTGGGCGGTAACGGCCGTGAGGAACTGCTCCGCGGCGGTTTCCTGCAGCGGGCCAACAATCAGGAAGCGAGCGCGAACGGTCATATTTCCGCCTTCGGCCGTTTTCTGCTGCCGCATTGCTGCCCGACCGGCACCGACGTTGGCAACGGTAATCGGCCCGCCTGCGCCAGCAAGATTGCCGTGGCTCGCATGGAACAGAGACACGCCATCCGGCATCGTAGGATTACCGATGAGCTGGCTGTAGACCAGATCAGATTCCAGATCCGCCGCCTTGTTCGCGAACTGCGTCGGGATGCGACCGAAGAGGCCCTTGTCGTCGTTGACGATGGCCTGACGCGAGATCGGAATGATGCGCGCATAGGTCGCCAGCTTGTAGCTGTCGCCGGTATCGGTCAGCGCGCCATGCTTGATTTCGCCGTTTTCGGTGACCAGCAGCAGCGCGGGCGCGTCGCCCATGCCGATGATGGATGCCGGACGGAAATCGGGCAAGCTTCCGGTCGATACGAAGGGCCGGAACGACTGCGGAGCCGCCTCAAATGCACGGCGAACGCGGCGGTTTGCCGCATTGCCGAGCGCAAAGGCAAAATCGCTGGTCGTCAGCGCCCCGCCGCGCATACCGAGCGCTGCGCCAGCCAGTTCCATGCGCCCCATGCCGGTGACGCGAATGCCGGTGCGTTGGCAATAGTCTCGCGACAGCTCCATAAGGGTCAGGCCCCGGAACTCACGGGCGGCATCCGCGCGTTGGTCGTCGATACCAAAGTCAGCAGCGCGGAGGCTGGGATTTGCGGCCAGCAGCAAGGCGTCTTCGACCGCCAGGCGGTAGCCATCGCTTTCGGTTCCCGAGCGTCCAGCGCGGACGTCCGAGGTGGGGCGCGCGCGGGCCTCAATGAGGCGATCGGTCATGCGCGATTGCAGGTCTGCCTCGGTCAGAGGCGTGGTTTCGTTCGCGCGGATCAGTTCAGCCGCAAAGACGCTGCCCAGATCCTCCGACCGCGCGCACAGGTCAAGAATGCGGGAAGCGGGAATGCCCGCCGCGCGATGATCCGCAGCAGGAGGTGCGACAGGGGTAGGCACAGCAGTTTCAGGAGCCGCGCGCTCGGCGGGCGCCGGTGCCGCAGCAGCGGCCGGGGTGGTGGTTACAGCAGGGGCGGCCGCAGCCGCGCCGCCAGCAAGGTTGCGTCGCATGTTATCTTCCTCTTGTGCATCGCCGTGGGAATTTCCCGGATTTGACCGAACCACGGCGTTCGGATCGGCGGGAACTGGGACGAGACTGGCTTCGAGAAGCTCCCAGGCGACGGCGCGCCATGTCTCATGATCATTTTCGTCGGTGGCAGTGATCTGCCATTTGGTCACATGATAGCCGATGGAGATGGCGCGCAGCTCGCCATTGGCGACGCGCTGCTCAATCTCGCGACCGCGATCGGTGTCGGAAAAAGTGAGGGTACCGATGAGCTGGCCACCCTCGATCCGCACGTTGCTGATCGCGCCGATGACGGCGTTGATTTCGTACTGATTGTGGGTGTCCAATAGCGGACACACACCCCGCGATACCCGGCCGAGATCGATCGCCTCGGCGCTGATCTCCAGTTCCTCGGTGAAATAATATCGCCGCACCGGCGAACCAGCTGACAGGATCGCCTCAACCGACCGGCTTGAAGAATTGTAGCTTTCCGAGCGGACGGCAAGATCCCGCGTGCCGCGACCACCGGCTTGCGGTTGCCGGCGCTCTTCTGGATCGACCGGCACCGCCGATGCGCGGGTCATGATGCCGGTCACATTTTCGATCGGCGGGGCGTTCGCAGGCTTACGGCGGCGCGGAGCCTTTCCGTCTGCCGTCAGATGCGCAGAGGTGCGCGGTGCGACCTCCGCAGCATCCTGCGGGGCCGGGTCGGGCTTCTTCATTGCGGATTGCTCCTATCGGGGGGACATCAGGCGACGCGCGATGGCCATCATCATCATGCGGTTCGGATCAGAGGCGTTGGCATCGCCATTGGCGCTGTTGCTGGCCGCGCCCGGGACCATGGGATCGCCGCGAAATGCCAGTTTCAGCCTATTAAGCAGGTCGCGGGCGGTAGCGATCTCTTCCATCATCGGATCATGATCGTAACCGCGGGCATTCAGGAGATTGGCGCGGCTTTCGAGGCCGGCTTCCATCTCAAGAATGTCTGCCATGGCGTCACCCTCGCGGTCGATCGATTCAAACGGCGGCGGCGTCCATTTCACCGGATAGGCGGGCTTGCTGAGATATCCCGATTCCCAGCCGGTGCGTGCAAACCAGCCGAACACGCGGTTGAGGCAGATCGGGATGAATGTCAGATACTGTAGGCGGCCGATGAAGCGCTTATTTTCCAGCGCGCCCGCCTTATAACTGGAGAAGTTCACATTCGACAGGTCGCCGGTCATCTGCTCGTAGGTGACGCCCACGCCAGCGGCGGACGCCAGAAGCGCGATGCGAGCAAGGTCGTTGATGCCGCCCGTCTTGGGCGGATTGGAAAAGGTTATCTGCTCGCCGTCCTCCAGCGTTTCGATCATGCCGGGCACAAACTCTTCGATAGGAGCGCGCTCCTGCGCCTCATCGACAGGAATGCCTATGTTCGGGTCTTCTCCCTCCTGCGCCGGCGGGCGATAGCGGAAGCCAACCAGGCATGCAGCGATGTTGGCCTTGACGACCTCCGCCTCAATACCTTCCTCAACATCACCCAGCCGTTTGACGATCGGCTCAAACAGGCTGACGCCTTCCGTCTGGCCAACCCATTCGCTGTCGAACAGGTGGATGACCTCTTCGGCGGGAAAACGAATCGTCTCGGTGGACGACCAGCGATAGCCTTTGCGCCCCCGGTAAAAATGATAGGCAACCGCACGACCCTCGTCGTCATATTCTATGCCGCGCTCGATATTCAGGCCGTATTTATCGGCGGCGAGCATGCCTTTGTCATAGGTTTGGAGCCGGAGCGGGATAATCCCTGGCGCCTTGATTAGACGTTGGACGATGAACACCTCGCCATCGCGCAGCATGGAGATGGCCCACAGTTTTTGCAGGCCGTAGAGATCGTGCCGGTTGTAATAATCGCACGCGTTAATCCATGCCGCCCAATGATCGCGCATGACCTTTGGGCCCGTCGGGGCTCCGGTGATACCCCAGCCGATGAGACTGTTGAGCAGGGCATTCAGAGCCTTCCGCGCGAACGGGTTTTCGGCGATCAGGCGCAGTATCGTCATCCGGTCGACATAGCGCTTGGGGCGCCCATCGTTCGGATTGCTGCTTACCGTATCGAAGTCCCGATCCTTACCCATGAAGCGACGGCCGGGCCGTGCGCGCGGCGCCGTGCGCTCCAGCATCTTGCGGGCGGCCTGACGGCGCATCCCTGCGACCGGAGAAAGATATCCAACGGTGCGGTCGATCCAGTTCACAGCCTGCCGACCCTTCCGACGATGAAGCGGCGCCGGCCCGTAGTGCCGGGGGCGGGCTTTGCCAGAATGCCGACGATCGCCTCGCGGGCGCGCAGCATGTCGTCCAGGTTTTGATATTCGGTGGACCGACCGTCGGCGAACGTCACCTTGCGGATGCCGCTGCCGATGGCGGTATCGAGGCGATCGAGATCGGATTGCTGGAATGCCATTATCGCCTCCTGTTCATCCAGCTTCCCGAACGCTTTGCGAACTTCGAAGGCTTGGCCTTGGGTGGGGTGGCGGGCACCCCCTCTATAGCAGCAGTGGTCTTCGCCGTTGGTACGGCATCGATCACCGGCGCGGGCGACACGGCATCCACAACGGCGTTCAGTTTCATGCCCAACTGCATCAGGCCCTGAAGTGCGGCGAATGCATACACGCGGCAATCGAGCGCTTCGTTCGCGCGTCCCTTGGGCAAATCCCAGACCGTGAAACGACGGCCCGAAGCGACCTTGGTAATCAGCCGCTCGGACGTCAGCTGCACATACCAGCCCAGGTCCCGGTCGGACGGAAAATGCATATATCCCGGCCCTGGCTCTTCAATGGCCAGCCTGTTGCGAATAGAATCCTTCGCCGCGTTCGTGCCAAGAATGACCGGCTTGAAACGGGAACGGTTTTTCGCACTGGGCCGCGACGTTGGCCAAACCGGAGACCGCTCACCATTTCGGGCACTTTGACCCTTAATTGCCCATATTTTGCGGCCCAGTCGGGCTTTTGCGAACGAATAAACGCGCTGTGTGTGATGTCCGCCAGAATCGATGCAGCCGGCTGTGACTGTAAATTCGCGCCCATCCGCGCGCAGAAAGCGGCGCAGCAATTGGGTATCGACCCGTTTCCAGAAATCATCGGTGGCCGGATCTCCCTCAACGACCTGAAAATCGATAGACCAGCTTTCCTCACCACGGCCCCAGGCCACGAACTCAATCTCGGCCCGGTCATCCTGAATATCTATGCCAGTGGTAACAACGCCAGCGCCTTCGGGAACCTCACCCGGCCACAGTTCGGCCCGCTTCATGAGTGCTTCGGCGGGCACATCCTTCGACGAATGACGGCGATGCGGCTTGCCCAGCTGGGTATTGTCGAACGTGACCCTCTTGTCCGGATCATCCTTGGCGGCCAGCCACTTTGCTGCAATCTTTGGCGGGGCATCTTTTGGCCATGGGCTAAAAAGCTTCGACGCCGTGAACGATGCGTGTTCGTTATCAATCGCCCAACGCCCGCAATCGGTGCATTTGGCGCGATAGACGGCCCATCGGTCAGACTGCCACCAATCCCAGACAACATCCACCGCGCCCGGCGCATTCGGACTGGGGGCCGACTCCGTCCACGCCCGGTGGTATGCCTCCATGGGATCCTGATGCTTCCCGCAGCAGCGGAAGGGTCGGGTCTGGTGCCAGCGCGTCGTGCGAAGCGCCAGCAGGCGCTGGCCTTCCGACCATGCCACGCCGCACGCCTCGCAATGGATCTGCGCGCTTGATGGCTTATGCTCACCGCTGTCTTCGTCCTGCACCCAATGGACGTGCTTGAAGAACTCCAGAAACTGACGATGCCCGCAATCCGGACATACAACGGATGCCTGCCGCTGATCGCCTTCTAAAAAGCTGGCTTCGATGAGGCTTTCGCCCTCGATGGTGGGCGAACAGACGCGCAACGATAACCAGGCGGCAAAGGTCGCCATGCGCTCATCGCCAAGATCGAGCGGCGAACCTTCCCGCGTGATGGGATACTTGTCGATCTCGTCATACATCACGACACGCACCGGCCGACGGGCCAGATTGTCTGGACTGCCCGCTCCGGCAAGCGCGACAAATCCACCAGGAAACGCCTTGTAGAGCAGCGTTTCTTCGGCCGTGCGCGTCTTGCCTGATCCGATCAGCTTGCGAAGGACCGGCGTCGCACGAATGAGCGGTGTGATCCGTTCCTTCGAAAACTGCTCGGCGGCATCTTCTTTGGGCTGGACGATGAGAATAGGCCCGGGATCGAGATGGGCGAAATAGCCCAGCGTGTTCTCGATCATGGCTGTCTTCATCAACTGGGTGCAGACCATCCCGGTGATCTTGTGGACCCCGGGTTCGGTGACTGCCAACATAGCGCCGCGCGCAACCTCAACTGTCGACGTGCGCCAGTTTCCCGATGTGCTGCCCGCCTCCTTTGCGAGCTTCCGATAACGATCTGCCCAGTCGGGCACGCTGATACGTGGCGGCGGCGTCCATGCCCGCGCCATCTCGGCGCGCAGCAGGGTGGCCGTCAGATCACTCGTTGAAATCCGCTTCGGGTTCTCCAAGATCGCTGAGCTGCTGGTGGACATGGACGGCTATGACCTCCACGACCTTATCCGCATCCACACCCAACTCCGCCGCAAGCATCGGCCCGACCTTGGTCGGGAAGTTGATCCATGCGTCCCGCTGGGCGCGCTGCCCCTCAAACAGGACGGAACGGGCAAGGTCGATGTCTATAAGGCTGCCGGCGTCTTTGCGCGCCGCCAGCAGGTGCTTTGCGGCAAGGGCATTTTCTTTGATCCGCTCGGCCATGATGGTGTCGGCATAGGTGCCATTCAGGACATTTGAGAGAAAGTTTTCTGCGTCCTCGGCGAACACCGTTTCGGCGGCGTCAATCTCGTCACCGGCCAGCTGCGCGGACACATCGACCGCGCGGACAGAGGTGCGGACATTTTGCCGGGTGTCCGCACTGATGTCCGCAGTGTCCGCACCGCGCCGATTTTGCTTGCGCCAACCAGTTTTGGCCAGCGCGGGGTCGAGCTTGCCACCTTCAAGAACTGGCAGTTTTCCTGACTTTATTGCGCGACGGACCAGCTTGTCATCGCAGCCATCAAGTCGAGCGAACTCGCGGACAGAGACGGGGATTACAGGTGCGGACATTTGAATGCGGACACCTTTCGGGCCTCATAGCTGCCCCTTTTCCACGCCTTTGCCCCCCGTACTCGCAGTCGGCTGGGAAGGACCCAAAGGGGTGGGGTGGTTCGTTGCCCTGCCGCGCAACAATGTTACGTGTCGGTCCTGCTGGTCGCGGGGTTGGCGGTCACGGTTTGGATACTCGCGTCAGCGCCCTCGCACCAAGGCGCGGACCTGCGCCGCGATCCGCTCGCCATCATCAATGATCCGCTCGACGCGATCATGCGACCGGGATGGCTCGCGCATGTCGAAGGCCAGCATGTGCAGCTCGCTGGCAAGGCGTTCCATCTGATCGGCTGGGCAAGGGCGCTGCTGCATGGGCGCTCCGATGATGAACAGAGATGGAATGCAGTAGCACTATGACGGAAGCGCCCTTCCGTCAGATGGAGGGCGCGGTCAGCATCGGCCATATGGCCCTGATCGGTGCACGCCCCGCTGCATCCCGTGCAGCTAAGCCGCCCTTAGGGCGGTGTTCGCGTGCTGTTCTACATCGGCTGGCGACAGGATGGAAGTGGGAATTTGCGTCGACCATCCGTTGCCAAAGTCCAGGGTGGTGGCGGCAACCGTGCTTCGAATGACAACCCCGGTCATTCCTCCATAGGCGCCGTCCTTCACGCGGGCTTTGCTGTTCTGGGGGAACGCATAGGCGGCGCGCCGCAATGGAGTGCGCTTCGCCTCCAATCGGCGAAGGTTAGACAGATGACGATCGTCCACGATAGGGATGCCGCCAAAGCAATGCAGGACATGGAAAGCCGCGTGAGCTGCGTCCAGCAGGCCAGCGCCGCGCCGTGGCCGCACCGGCATAGCCGCCAGCTGCAACAGTTCGCTAAGGTAGCGCGATGCCGCAAAGACATAGGTCGGCATGATCGGTAGCCGTACCTCACGCTTCACGTTGGCCCGCGGGACGGTGACCTTCCGCGTCTCTATGGGCGTCCAGACTTCAAAGCCGTCCTTCGCCAGCGTTTCCGCCAGGCTGATTGTGGTGCGACCCGACGTCCTCAAAATGCACCACTGTTTGCCCTGTTCAACCATGTCCCGCTCGCTCCGTTCTACTCTTGTTCTTACCGCTTCGACGGGTGCGCCGCCAGCGCCTCGGACATTATTGCGCCCATATCCACCACCTCGCCCTCAGCAACCGGCTGCGTCCAATCACGATCATGCCGAAGGATCATCAACTCGGCGCGGGCGATGCGCGCGGTGCGCGGTCCGGCCACCTTTGCCGCTGCCTTGCGGATCTCTGCGACCGACGGGAAAAAGCCAGCATTGTTGATGATCCAGTCCGACGCAGCTCGGAGATCTATGAGGGGCACGTCGCTCAATGCGCTGGCGTAGATGTCTAGCTTTGCGCCATCGACGCCAGGCTGATCACGCTTGCGTGGCAGGGCTATGGCGAGGCGCGCGACTATCGTGTCGATTTCCTCTTCATCGGCCAGCGGCGGGCGTGCTCCGTCGACATAGGCTTGCAGCGCCGCGCGGCTGACGGGACCGGGAACCTTGAGTTCAAGCACGCTCTGCCTGCTGTTCAACGCGGCGAGCAGCCCGTCGGGCAGCGGCGGCTCGCAATATTCCGTCAGCGCTCTGCTCTGCGGCTGAACCTTGGCCAGTTGACCCATTTCCATTCTCCCGTTTGGCGACGCGCTGGCGCACTGCGCCGCTGAAATATTTGAGGCTGTGGATCGCAGCGGAGGCGGCTGACACGCCGTCCTGCACAGCGCCGCGCATTTCGTCCGGCGAGGCGCCGTGGCTCATCCACTCGCGGACGGTGTCGATGTTCTGGGCTATCCGGCCTGGGGCAAGATGGCCGACGCCAGCCATGCGGGCCAACTCGGCGGTCAGGTCGATGATATCGACCGCGCCCTCGCGCTCATCATCAACAATAATATTTGTCCCTGTCCCTGTCCCTGTCCCTTTCAGCATTGCATCGGGCATGCATGATGCATCCCCATTCGATGCATCATGCATCGCGTATGCTTCTGCATCAGGGTCGGGCATGCTCTGCCAGCGGGCTTTCGCTGCATTGCTGGCGATGGACGCGCGCTTCTCCTTGCGATCGCGATAGGCCAGCTTCTCTTTCCACGCGGCGTTGGCCTGTTCGGCAACGACGGGATGATACAGCCGCCCGTCCGAACATGTGACAAAGCCTCGCAGAGCGCCTGCGCGATGCTTGCGGAACGTCTTCACATCACGGCCCAGTCCGCATAACCGCGCCAGCACCATCTCATCGTCAGGCAAGCTGGCGGCTGGCACCTGATGCCAGGAGGCAGCCCAGAGCAGCACCGCATACCAGCATGCTTCGGGGTGCTCGGTCGCAGCCAGATCGCTGTCGCGCAGCCGGGCGACCTGCAAAGGCATGAAGGGGAAGTCCTGCAAATCGCAATCAGACGATGTAAGCGGTTCAGTTTTGTTGGTCATATCCATCCCCATTCGCGCACGACGTCCAGCGCCTCTTCCGGCTGGCGGATCATCGCCCAGGGGAAGCCCCAGCCGATAAGCATGTCGCGCCAATCTTCCTGATCGTCCGATAGGTCATTGCCGACCTCACGCTTCACCTCCAGGAAGCCGATTTGCAGTTGCTGACGGCCGAAGAGGATCAGGTCGGGGAAGCCGGGCCGCAGGCCATCCTTGCGCAGCGCCGCCATCTGCTTGATGCGCGCCAACTTGTCGCCTGCCAAGTGCGCTCCATTGGGCACCGCGACTGCTTCGATGCGCTGCATAGCGAGCAGGCGGATCGCGCCGCGCTGAACCGGCCGCTCCGCCATACCAGCGGGTGCCGCCCGCTTCCGCCCTGCTGCTGCGCGCGGCGCTTTGAACCACGATGCCGCCACGATGGCCTATTCCATGCCCAGCGCGGCAAGATAGGTCTGGAGGATAGCCTCCATTTCCTGCCGGTCATGGGGCTGCATTTTCCGCAAGCGAATGATCTGGCGCATGATCTTGGTGTCGAACCCGGTCGCCTTAGCTTCCAGCATCACATCCTTCTGATCGTCGCCGATGCCCTTCTTTTCTTCATCCAGCCGCTCCCAGCGCTCGATGAGCAAGCGAAGCTGATCGCCGGCGACATTTCCGTCAGACATTGGACAATTCCTCAAATATGGACCGCTGCGGGTCCGGGTTTGCAGCCTGCCATGCGGCGAGGCGGTGTTCGGCGGCTTCCAGCGCCAATAGGGCGGCCGTCTTTTCGGTCATCGCTGACGCCACCTTCGCTACGGCGCGATCGATGCGCTTGCGACATAGGAGGATCGCTTCCTCCATCTGCTCCGGGCCGACGGGTCGCGGCTCAATCTCCATGGGCGCCCGCATCGGTGACAGCGAACCCCAGATAGGCGCGGGCGAAGTCCTCACGCCGATCCGCCCATTCGGATGGCACGGTGAGCGCATCGGCGGTGCGACTGATCAGTGCCTCGATCTTCTCGGCCAGCCGCGCCGATCCATCCCGCGCAGTAGCTTTGCGTTGGACCAGCTCGTTGTCGCCGATCGGGGGCAGAGCGTCGCGCGCAGGCGCGGCGGCGTGAAAGGCCGGGCGGGTCGGATATCTACGTTCGGAGGTCTTCATTTCTCGTCTCCAGGCGTGGCGAGATGCAGGCCCTGCTCAACCTGCTCGACAAACGCTTCCAGCCGGGTGACCAGGAGCGATCCGCTCTCTGCGTCGACGGCCCCGGCTGCGATGAGGTTGGTGACGGCGGCGATCTGCCACCGGCCGAACTGCGCGATCTGGGCGCGCTCGGCGACGCGGGCCTGCGCAGTCACCTGGGCGAAGGTGCGGCGGCGGTAGCGGCGGCGGGTCATGCTGCGGGCACCGCGGCAGCCCGACGGGCACCCTGCAAAGCGCGCGCATGTCCGTCATAGGCCGCGGCCATGTACTGATAGTGATCTTGCAGGCCACGAAGGGCGAGGGCGAGGGTGAGATCGCCATTTTCGTGCAGCCATGGCGCGCGCTTGCCGAAACCAGCCGAGCGGGCCTTGTACCAATCGCCCTTGCTGTCGGTCGAATAGGTGACTTGCAGGGTCGAGAGCCTGTTGAAGCCGCTGGTTTGTATCCCCGTCGCGGTCAGACAGGTGGCGCCCTTGGTGGCGCGATGCACCGTCCAGCTATAGCCGGGCATGATCTTCGCGAGCATGGCGCGGAAGGCTTTGGTGTCCATCATGCCGACGCCAACCCCTGCGCGGCGGCGAGGCGCGCGCATGCAGTGGCGAAATGCGCCGGGTTCTTCTCGATGCCGATGAAGCTGCGCCCGTCCCGCACCACGGCGACGCCGGTCGATCCCGTCCCCATGAAAGGGTCACAGATGGTGGCGCCTGCCGCGTTGCGGACGATCTTCGTCATCACGTTGTCCGGCTTCACCGTCGGGTGGCTGAATTCCTTGGACCGGCCGACCGGCGCAACGACGTGCCGCTTCTTGTCGGCCAGCTCGCCCTGCGGGTGGAAGCCGCTGTTCCACGCGTGGATGTAGAATTCTGTGTCCGGTTGGTAATGCTTGTTCGCCACCGGCATCGGGTTGGACTTGATCCACGAGCAGATGACGAACCGCTCGAAATTGCCGTCCAGATAGGTAGATAGGGCCGGGATCTGATCGTTGTGGCAGAACACGATCACCGACCCGCAGAGCAGCGGGTTGATGATGTCGTGGCTGAAGCCCTCGTCCAGACCTTCGGCGGCGATCTGGTCGGTATGGCCGCGGGCGGCGCGGAACCGGCCGCCGCCCGATGTGTCGAACGCATAGGGTGGGTCCATCACCAGCGCGGGGAACCAACCCAGGCGGGGGAGGATGTCATAGCAGTCGCCCAGATACAGCGTCGCCGCGCCGATGATCGCGACCGTCGGCGTTGCAGGCAAAGCAATATCGTCCGCAGAACCGGTCATCACCGGCGCTGCACTGGTCGCGCTGTCCATATTCTCACTCCTGGGCGCTGCGGCCCGCTAAATGCCTATTTGATGATGTGCGCCCGAAGGGTCGGGATCAGGGCTTCTGCCCGCTCGGAAAACATCGCCTTCTCACGCGGGTCGATGATGCCGTCAGCCAAGAACTCGTTGCCGTCCGCCACCAGCTGCGACGCTTGGGCGAGAGCGCGGCGCATGCAGGCCGCCTCTTCATCCTCGATGCGCGGCGGCGCGCAGAAGCCCATGGCCGCGTTCACCTTGGCCCACGCGGCGGCGGGCAGTTGGGCGAACACGCGCATCATCATCGGCGCGGGCATCGCGGGCGGCGCCTGCTCGACATAGCTGCGCAGCGTGCCTTCCTTGTCGCCGGTGGCCGCCGCCAGGTCTTCCCAGCTGATGACCTTGCCCCGGCCGACGAACAGGCGGAGCGTGTCGGCGATGACGCGTTTTCCGACCTCGTCCGAAATTGAATGCGTCATTTCCATGGTGAAGCCTTCGCAGGTGCGGCAATCAAGCCGGTATGGAACAGGGAAATCATCAGGCGGCCTCTTGCTGCGCATGCGGGCAATCGCGGACGGAGCAGGCGCGGATGGCCGTGTCGTCCAGGCGGGCGTCACAAGTGGTGCAGAGGGCGGGGCTTGCGGCGGAGAGGCTTGCCGCCCCTCCGCCGGTCGCTACAGTCGGAGATCCTACCCCACCGACTGAAAGGAATGCGGAATGGCTGATACAGTTAACATCGACGCTCTGCCTGATAGCGGAAGCCCGGAACGCGTTGCGTTTGATCTGCTCAAATACCTCGCAAAAGTCACCGATGATGCGCGAAGGACGAAGGTTCTCGATCAATACGCCGAATGCCTTGAAGCCACGGCCGGAAAGCGTGTCGTTTCGAAATGATTTAACGGGCATCGGCTGGCACCTTGTCCGCCGATGCCTTATTAGTCGCGAAATCATAGAAACGCTGTGCATCCACGATCACGCCGCCATCGGCGCGCTCTGGAAGGCGCAGCGCCATGTCGATGCAACGCAGGCGGAGTTTGATGTCGCCGTCGTCCATGATCGGGTTTTCCTTTGGGGCCGGAGGGATGCTGAGTGCGCGGGCGGCCTCCGCCGTATCCTCACCCTCTTTGAAGATGGCGGGTCCGTGGGGCTCGCCATTTCGGAAGAACTGCACCATCGCACCGCCGTCGACCGGTTCAGCGGCGGCGGTAATGCGGCCTGTTCGCGGGCGGGCGCAGCCGTGCGCGAAATCCGGCCCGCTTTCGCCGACGATCAACGACTCTACGGCTGCCCGCCGCTTGCCAAAATACAAATTGCAAGTAAGTGCGCCGATGGCACTGCCGATCGCAGCGGATGCGCATATCAAACCGAGAAATTCGAACGGCGTCATGCGGCCTCCTGCTGGGCGGTCGCTCCAGAAGGCGATGGATATGCGGCCATGAATTCGATGATGCGGCGGCCGGTTCGCAGCGTGACAGAACGATCCCGACGAAGACCGGAAACTAGGTTGCTATCACCCACAGCAAGCCTGCCAAAGGTCGTCGGCGGAATCTCGTGTTCTGCGCAGAATTTGTCTATGCGCGCGAGAACCTCAGCCTCGGTAGGGATCATCTGCTCCATAAATCCTACATAGCCGGATAAATCCTACTATGCAAGTTGGAAACGTCATGCTGGCGCAGTTGGATCGGTTGTGGGATTTCTCCAAAATGGTGGCAGACAATAGTTCCAGAGGCCAGCGGCTCTACGACAGGCTGATGGCGATAAAGCCCCCGGCTTTGAAGGCCACAACATGGGCTGTTGAAGCTGGCGTTAATCGCGCTTTTTTCACCAATTTAAAGGGCAAGGGTGGAAGCGTCCGGAGTGACAGTTTGCATAAGCTACTATCGTATATCGGGAAGTCTGAAGCGGATCTCGCTGGTGAGCCTGATCTTCCGAAAACAAACGCTACACCGGTGCATTTTGAAGGGGCGTCTTTAGTTCAAGTCCGTGAGGATTTGCCGGTTTTTGGAACCGCTCTCGGGGCAGAGATGTTAGTCGAGGGCGAGCGCATCGAGCAGACGATGTTAAACACCGGAGATATCATCGAGTATCGGAAGCGGCCGCCGGTCAGTCACGGTGTTGAGAAGGTGTACGGGCTGTATATCCAGGGTGCGAGCATGTATCCAGCCCACCGCGATGGTGCGTTTATTTTTGCTCAGCGTGACGCGCGTTTGCGCGTCGATGACGACGTGGTTGTTTATCTAAGGCCGAAAGATGACACTGATGATGGCTCCCGGGCTGTCTGCGTGCTTGTGAAAAGGCTTGTGAGGCGATCGGCACAATTCGTTGAGCTTGAACAATACAATCCCGCAAAAATATTCCGGATTGATATGAAGGATGTTCTTCAAATTGATCGAGTTTTAACCACTGACGATTACACATAATAATACGGGGTCGCTCCACAAATAATGGGGTGGTAAATGAGACGAATATACAATTTTATTGTTGCAGTTGCATTAGTCGGATTATCGCAGTCTGTATTGGCTCAGTCTAAAGAGAGCGTCGTGTCGGCGAGCAATGGTGTTGAAGTTTCAGTAAATTCTGATGAATTTGCGGGAAGGCACGAATACACCGCACCCTTGATAAAACTGCCAGACGGTTTCGTGCTTGTTGCCGGGGTAAAGAAGGCGGGCATTTCTGGTGCCGCGTTCTTGACGGGATATCTAGCTTACATCGGCGAATGGCGTCGATATAGCAGCGCTTTGTATCGCGGCGGCAATCCCGCTAAATTCACGAACACTAGCAGGGAGGTTGGCCGTTGCCACTCTTCTCGATACTCCCGGCCGACCTGCACACTATCAGAAGGCTTCAAAATTGAAGTATCTGCTGAGGACATTAGGCAGCATGCGCAAAACGGCACGCTGTCGATTCAAGTAAGGGCCGATGACACATCTACAGTGATGTTGGAGGTGCCTGTTTCCTATTTTGATGCCGTGAATGAAATGTTGAAAAGATAAGAGGGCGCGCCTGAAGCCGGCGTTTGAACATAAAATAAAATAGAATCAACATGGTAGGACAGCCGTGTCGGTTAAATCCAACTTTAGTTTGACAAAGTAGGAAAAGTCCAACTAAAAGCTTCCCATCACCTGACGCGCCGCGCATCCAGCCGGCCGCCACGGTGGGGAGGTTACGATGGCAATCCCATCCTTCATCCATGATCTGATCGCCCGCGGCGCGCTGTTCGTGTCTAACGACAGCGGCGGGAAAGACAGTCAGGCGATGCTTGCAGAACTTTGCGCGCTGGTGCCGGCCGATCAGTTGATCGTGATGCATGCCCATCTGCCCGATGTGGAGTGGGAGGGCTCGGAAGAGCATATCCGCCGCAATGCCGGCGATATCCCGGTAATCATCGCACACGCCGCCTCGACCTTCTTCGAGATGGTCGAGCGGCGGGGCATGTTCCCGTCCCCCAAGAACCGGCAATGCACGTCAGACCTGAAGCGCGGGCCGATCGAGCGGGAAATCCGCCGCTATCTGCAAGCCAATCCCCAGTTCGGTGGCCTGATCGTCAACTGCATGGGCCTTCGCGCCCAGGAGAGTTCCGGCCGCTCCAAGCTCCAGCCGTTCAAGCTCAATGAGCGTAACAGTAAGGCCGGGCGAGAATGGTACGATTGGCTGCCTATCCATGATTGGTCAACGGATCAGGTCTTCGCCCGGATCGCCGCGGCAGGGCAGGAGCCTTTCTGGACCTATGCCAAGGGCATGAAGCGCAAGTCCTGCTGCTTCTGCATTTTCGCAACCGATGAAGATCATACGACGGCCGCCGGCTTGGTCCCGTCGCTATACGGCCGTCTGTGCGCCACCGAGCGCCGCCTGGGCTTCACCCTCTCCATGTCGCAGCGGACGCTGCCTGAAATCACGGGGATCGCAGCATGAGCATTCCATCCTTCAGCATCGGCTCGGCGGCGGCGGAAACGCTCTCCCGCCTGGGCGACATGCACCGCGCGGACGCAACGCCGTTCCGGCCGGTCGATCTGGTCAACATCGCCGAATATGACGCCAGGGAAGCGCACGATCTGCTGCTGACCGACGTCGGCACGGCGCGCGACCTTCTCATTAACGGCGCCAGCCGCATGATCCGCGCCGCGGAGATGCTGGAAACGCATGTTCAGGGCCGTTCTGTCGCCCCGCTGCGGGTGGTGTCGCGATGACCGCCGCTGCCGCCTTCTTCTTCGCCGGTCGCGCGCTGATCATGCTCGCGGGCCTGTGCGCGCTCGGCGTCATTGTGCGCCAGTTCCAGCTGTATGCCGACAAGGCGATCGACGCGCTGCTGATGGGGGAGGGCGAAGATGTCCGCTCCTGACGCTGGCCCGCAGCGCGCCGACATCCACCCGGCCGCGCTCATCGCATTCAGCCTGACCGGCGCTGCGCTTTGGATCGGCATGTTCAAGCTGCTGGCCGCCGCCTGCCAGGCGACCGCCGCCATCATCGGAGGCTGGTGATGCTCGACTTCGCCGCCATCGCCCTGTCGCGCCTCATCCGCATGCGCCGCGACATGCACCTATCCCCCTTGCCTGACATGCGCGTCATCCCCCCGACCGCGCAGCAGGCAGGAGCCTCGGACGGTCTGCCCCTCTCCAAAGGGCCGTCATCTGATCCGCGCGTGTCGGCCGTCGAGGCCGGTCGGCACGCAAACCAGTCATGAGCAAGTTCGGCGGCACCCTCGAAAGCGGCGCGGACGTCATCATCCTGCCGTCGAAATACGGCCCGGCGCACGCGCTCAAGCAGGGCGATGGACGCTATGTGACCTGCCGCCGCCGCGCGGAGACGTGCAAGTTCTGCGCGGAGGATGGCGTCCCACTCTATCCGCCGGACCCGTTCGAAGTCGCCTGCGCCGCGCTGCGCGCCAATTGGGGCAAGCGCTGGGCGGAAAGCCACCGGAACCCGGCCGAACTGGGTAGCGATGAGGTCTGGACCGGCGTCGGCCTGCACATCGTGGCGCTGGCCGACGACAACCCGGCCGATCGCGCCGTGCTGGCCAGCTTTGGCAGCAATGACATCGCCAGCGGCGCGATCGCCGCGATTGTGGCGGTCCACAATGAGATGATTGGGAAAACGGATTGATGGGTGAATTGCTCGGCATCTTCGCGATCATCTGGATTGGCTGGCCGCTCCATTCGATCAGCACCGATTTGCGCGCCCTCCGCAAGATGGCGGAAGACAACGCCACGAGAAAGGCCGCATCGTGACATGGCTCTACATCCCCGCAACATCATGTCCCTCTGCGCTGGCGTTGGAGGCCTCGAACTCGGAATCCTGCTCGCCCTCCATTATCGCGGAGAGGCTGGCCGCGGCATCTGCTACGTGGAGAGGGAAGTTGCAGCAGCCGCAAGCCTGGTCGCGTCGATGGAAGCAGGGTGGCTTCATCCGGCGCCTGTCTGGTCTGACATGCTCACCTTCGACGCTCGACCATGGCGTAGCGTCGTTCATATCCTCGCTTCGGGCGACCCCTGCCAGGACAACAGCGTTGCCGGAAAGCGCGCTGGAGCCGGCGGCGATCGCTTCCTTGCCCCCCAGGTCTGCCGCCTCGCCGAGGAGTGCCGGCCTGATCTTATCTTCCGCGAGAACGTGCCGGGCAATGCTGACGGACAAATCGGGGCCATCGTCCCGACACTGGAGCGACTGGGCTACCGCGTTGCGGCGGGAATATTCAGCTCGGCCGCAGCGGGAAATACCATGCGGCGGGAGCGACTGTTCATCATGGCCGTCCGCGAAGGCGAGCCGCGGGGGCTGGGAGAGGGACATTCATGGGAACGTTTATCCGACGCTTCAGGGAGCGGCGGAGAGTTGGCGCGGTCCGTCGGACATATCGAAGCGCGGCGGGAGCCAGACGCTGGAGAAGCGGATGGCGGGCGGGCATTCGGTCAATCTGGAGGATCGGGCAGAGCATTGGGACGCGCCATCGGTGGCGGTGACGGAAGGATCGCGTCTGACGCGCGGCGGGGATCGATCGGACGAACTGCTGCTGACGGGGCAGGCGATGCAGGCGGCGAAGCGCTGGTCCAGCCCCAAGGCGTCGGACCCGGAGAAGGCCGGGCCGAACATGCGGGGCAGCAAGGGCGATGTTCCGCTGCCTGGTCAAGCGGTGAACTGGCCGGGTCCGACGGCAGCATTGGGATCAAGTGGCGGGTCGGATTGCACGGGAATCAGGCGGGTGGAGAATCTGGCGAGCGCGGCGAAGGCGTGGGCAGCGCCAGCCGCCCAGAACCACAAGGGCAGCAGCGAGGGCAGCATCACGCGCTCGGACGGCAAGTCAAGGGAGGATATCCTGTCGTATCAGGCGGAGCAGTTCTTCCGCCCGCCGTCATCCCCGGCCCAACAGATAGCCGGTGGATCGATGTCCTCGACCGTTTCCCCGAACTCCAACCAGCCCTCAGTGAAGAGGAAGCTCAATCCCATCTTCGTAGAGGCGTTGATGCGATGGCCAACCGGGTTGAGCGGCTTCGAGCGACAGGAAATGGCGTGGACCCGCTGGTGGCTGCTGATGCCTTCCTATCTCTCGGCGCTCGTCTCGGCATCTGACGTGACCGGGCAGGGCAATCTTTTTGGAGAGGCGGCATGACCGATACCGTCGAAACCCTGCGCGCCGAACGCGACGACGCCGATCGCCGCGCCGGAGCCGCCGAGCGCCAGGCCGCAAAACTGCGTTACATGCTTGCCGAAGGACAGGCGGCTATTGCCGTCGTCGTCGCCGGACTATCGGACCCACAGAAGCGCTTGCTCTGCCGCCTCCAGCCGCAGCTGCCAGCAGACGATGACGGGCAGGACTTCACTTATGTTGTGGAAACGCGCGGCGTTGGCCTCGATACCTGCGCGGCGCTCGCCCGGCGCGGGATCATGGTCGGCGGGGAGGGCTATTCATACCAGAACCGCAATCGCGGCTACTGCCGACTGACGCGGCTGGGGTTGCGCATTCGCGATCAGCTATTGGCCGAAAGGGTCGGATGATGGGCCTGGCACTTGAAAAGCTGCCCGACTGGCCAGCCGGAATGACGCACGACCTGGCGCTGTCCTACACCGGCGTCAGCGGCGACCAGATGAAGGAATGGGAGCGCACCGGCCGCGTGCGCTTCCGCGCGCGCGGGCCGCGCGGCCAGCGCATCGCATGGAAGACCGATCTCGACGCGGCGCTGGCCGACCTGTTCGGCTCCGAGGGCAAGGGCGGCATCGAACTGTAATGGGCCAGGCGATCGTCAAGCTACCTGCCTACGTAACCCGCGTGAAACTCGCGTCGGGCGAGCATGCCTATTACTGGAAATTGCCGCATTGGGCGACCGACAAGGATCCGAAGACGGGCGCGCGCACCCCGACCGTGCGACATGGCTTTCCTTGCCCGGTCGAATCCTGCGCGCTCGGCACCGGCCATGATGCCGCGGTCGCCAAGGCGGAGGGCCTGAACGAGACGCTGAAAGAATGGCGCCTGGGCGCGGAGCGCAAGACGCTCAAGCCCGGCTCCATCGCCTGGCTGTTCAAATGGTATCGCGATCAGGAGCGCTTCACCGATCTGAAGCCGAAGACGCAGCGCGACTATCGACGGCTGATGGAGATCGTCGCCGCCTTCCCGACGCGCGCTGGCGGCACCCTGGGCAACCGCAAGGCCGCCGACATGGACGGCGAGACGGCCGACACGCTCTATCGCAAGCTGCGCGAGAAGGGCGAACGCGAGGCCGCCTATTGCATGCAGGTCTGCCGCCTCGTCTGGAAATGGGCCGTCCGCCACAAGCGCACGACCGGCGTGAAGGACAACCCGTTCGCGGGCATGGGGATCAAGAGCACGCCAGCCGGTGAGAACCGGCCGACGACGCGCGCCGAATATGACCTCTATCGTGAAACGGCGCGGGGGATGGGCTATCAGAACATGGCCGCCGCCGCCGCGCTCTGTTTCGAGGCGTGCCAGCGCGTCAGCCAGGTCTTTGGCTTCTGGCCTGACGAGGAGGCGGTGAAGGAGGGGCGCGATCCGCCGGCGGGCCTGCAATGGTCCGTCTATAAGCCTGGGGTCGCCATGGCGCTCGTGCAGCGCAAGACGGGCAACCCTGTGTGGCTGGATCTGGCGATCGAGGTCGAGGGGGAGGCGGTGCAGCTTTACCCCGATCTGGAGCGCGAGCTGATGGACCTGCGCGAGCGCGCGGTGCGGGATGAGTTCGGCCAGCCGGTCGGACCGATTATCGTGGATGAGCGCAACGGCCAGCCGTTCGATCAGCGTTGGATGTCCACCGTGCATCGCAGGATCTGCACCAAGGCGGGGCTGCCCAAGGCCATGACGTTCACCGGGTTCCGGCACGGCGGGATCACCGAGATCGGCGATTCGGGTGAAGCCGACGTCCGGCCGATCAGCGGTCACAAGACGCTGGCGCAGACGCGCACCTACAACAAGGCGACGGCCGAAAAGGGGCGGCGCATCGCCCTCAAGCGCCGCGAACATATCCAGGCGCTCGGCGAGCGCGATGATAAGGAACCCAAGCCATGACCGACACCACCACCCCCGCGCAGGATTTGCGGAGCGCGCTGGAGCCTGATGAAACGGGCTTTTCGGACGCTGAGTGCCTAGCGATCTTGCTGGACGGCTACGGCCGCGACGCCGAGAGGAGTAAGTTGCCTGAAACGGCGAAATCTTTTGACAGGGCGGCTTGGCTGATCCGAGCCATGGCCGCCGCCCTCGCCCAACCCGCAGAAAACGTGAAGGGTGGGGATGTGGCGGCGATGCGGGAGGCGGCTGCGAAGGTAGCGGAGAGCATCTACTGTGTTGGCGATCACCTTTGTCGTGACGAAGCCGCATCGAATATCGCCAAAGCAATCCGCGCCCTTCCTATCCCAGCCGCAGAGGAAAAGGCGGCGGGCATAGACCTGAGCCGCGAAGAAACATGCCCGCTCTGCGAAGGCCGAGAGATGGCATCCGGTGAATTTTGCATAGCCGGTTGTCGCAACGGCATAGTCCTTTGGACAACTGCCAACGTGCTTCGGAATATCAAGCCTTGGATCGATAGCGACCAGCGCAAGATTGCCGAACTGCGCCAAGCACTATCCCCCGCCGCCCATGCCGATGTGCGGGAGGCTGGGCAATTCCTCCTGGACCGGCTTGTTGACCATGAAGTGCGCATGAAATCTGAGAATGATGCGCGGGAGTGGTCGGGCCATGTGACGCCTGCGATGGCCCGTTTCCGTGCCGCCCTCTCCACCCCGCCCGCCCCTCTGGACGAGGGGGAGGCGAAGTGAGGGCCATGTCTGTTGATACCAAAAGCCGCCGCTTTGAAATGGTGGCCGTCATAGAAATTCGCGTAGGCGATGAGCATGTCAGGCACGACTTCGGAAGGCGCGTGACAATGGCTCATGCGCGCGCGTGGGCGCGGCATTATTTGGACGTATTCACCGGCGAGCCAAGTTCGTTTTCAGCAAATGAGCCAGCGCAAGGATCGGGACAATGAGCGGCAACCTGTGCAGCGTGTGTCGAGGCGCTGGCAATGTCGGCGTTTATCCGAACCTTTGGCGCTGCTGGCCCTGCGGTGGAGCAGGCGTCAAAGTGCAACACGGCCCCGCACTATTCACCCGCCGAAAGGACACCAGCCATGCCGATTGAGCCGAGCGAGAGGGCACGGGATGCCAGAATCACACGCCAGAACAGCGCGTGAACAAGGCTGATTTGTAGAAATGCATGTAGAAACGAATGTGGAAATGCGCTGCGCGTCTCCACGAAAAACCCTTATATAACAAGGGTTCGAATGGTGAGTCCAGCTGGGTTCGAACCAGCGACCTACTGATTAAAAGTCAGTTGCTCTACCGACTGAGCTATGGACCCCCGAAGCGGTGGAGGTTGCCCTAAAGGCGGCGGGGCGGATGGTCAACTCTTTGGCGCGGCTTTTTGTAACCGTGCATGCAGATGGCGGACAGTGATCGCCAGATGCGGGTCGCGCCAGTCGGGGGCGACGGCGAGCAGCGGCGTCAGCACGAAGGCGCGGGTGCGATAGGCGGCATGGGGAATGGTCAGCGTCCGGCTGCGCCATTGGCCGCCCGACCAGAGGATGATGTCGATATCGACGCTGCGTGCGCCCCAGCGGCGATAGCGGCGGCGGCCCAGCCGGTTTTCGATATCCTGAAGAAAGGCCAGCATCGCGGGCGGCGACAGCGTGCTTTCGACCAGGATCGCGCCATTGGCGAAGCGGCGCGCCGATGGGCCGAGCGGGGGCGTGGAGAGCGTGGGCGATAGGCGCAGCAGCCGCACCTGTGCGCCGATCAGCGCTATGGCCTCCGTCAGTAGTCGCGCGGGCGTGCGCCGCGCGGACAGCGGCCGGTTCGACCCCAGCGCCAGCGCATAGAGATGGGGCGCGTCTATCGAACCGCGTCCCTGGCCTGCGCCTTCATCTGCGCATAGGCGGGCTCGCGCGCGTCGATGGGCAGCGATAGTAGGTAATGCAGGGCATCCTTATAGGTCAGAAAGGGGCGATCGTCCGCCATGACCGGGACGGTCCGCCCATTATACAGCCGCTTCAGCAGCCGCTTTTGCGGCCGGCTGAGGTCGTCGGGCTGGTCGATCGCATCTTGGGTGTCGGCCGCGTCCATTCAGATATCCTGCGCGATCCGGCCATATAACTCCGGCCGTCGATCGCGGAAGAAGCCCATGCCCGCGCGATGGGTGCGCGCCTTGGCCAGGTCCAAAGTCGCGACCAGCGCGCCCTGGTCCTTCGCGTCGGCTTCGGCGGCGAAATCGCCCCATTCGTCGGTGATGAAGCTGTGGCCGTAGAAAAGCTGGCCGTCCTCGTCGCCGATGCGGTTGGCGGCGATCACGGGCATGCAGTTGCTGACCGCATGGCCGATCATCGCCCGGCGCCACATGCGGCTGGTGTCCAGTTCCGTATCATAGGGTTCGGAGCCGATCGCGGTGGGATAGAATAGCATTTCCGCCCCCATCAACGCCATGCAGCGCGCCGTTTCGGGATACCATTGGTCCCAGCATATGCCCACGCCAATGGTGCCATATTTGGTCGGCCACACCTTGAACCCCGTATTGCCGGGGCGGAAATAATATTTTTCCTCATAGCCCGGCCCGTCGGGAATGTGGCTCTTGCGATAGACGCCCATGATCTCGCCCGCGTCATCGATCATGGCGAGCGAGTTGTAATGATGATGGCCGTCGCGCTCAAAAAAGCTGGTCGGGATATAGACGCTCAGTTCCTTGGCCAGCTTGCGCATTTCCTGCACAGCCGGATGCGTATCGGTCGGCTGGGCGTTGGCGAACAGGGCCTCGTCCTCAACGCGGCAGAAATACGGCCCCTCGAACAGTTCGGGCGGCAGGATGATCTTCGCGCCGCGCATCGCGGCCTTGCGCACATGGTCCGCGACCTTGGCGATATTCTCGCCCATATCGTCGGAAAAGCTGAGCTGAAGCGCGGCTACGGTTACTTTGGTCATGTCTGTCCCTGAACCTATCAGACGGATGGCATCTGCTGGCTGCAACAGTGGAAGCTGCCGCCGCCCGACAATATGGCGTCGCTTCGCAGCCCGACAATATCCCGGCCCGGAAAGAAGGGGCGCAGGGCGTCGAGCGCGGCCTGATCGTTGGGCTGGCCATAGATGGGCACGATGACGGCGGCATTGCCGACATAGAAATTCATGTAGCTGGCCGGGATCGCCTCCCCATCCACCAGCACCAGGCCGGGGGAGGGGATGTCCACCACCTCAACGCCATGCGCCTGCGCGCGGGCGCGGGCGTCGGCATAGAGGGCGGCGTTGGGATCGTCGTGGGTGGTTGCGATCGGCAGGGCCAGCTTGCCGGGCGCGACGAAGCGGGCGAGATTGTCGACATGGCCGTCGGTATGATCGTTGAGCAAGCCGTCGCCCAGCCACAGCATGTCGGACAGGCCCAGCGACCCCGCCAGCAGCGTCTCGATCTTGCCCCGGTCCAGGTCGGGGTTGCGATTGGGGTTCAGCAGGCATTGCTCGGTCGTCACGAACAGGCCGGTGCCGTCGGTGTCGATCGCCCCGCCTTCGAACACCCAATGCTGGGTCGATACCGGCATATCGGTGGTCGCGGCCAGCCGCGCGCCGATATCCTCGTCGCCCGGCATCTGATATTTGCCGCCCCAGCCGTTGAAGCCGAAATCGACCAGCGCCCGGCCTCCTGCGCCGTTCAGCACCGCGATCGGCGCGGTGTCGCGCAGCCAGACGTCGCCCAGATGCTGGACAACGATCGAGACACCTGATGCGACCAGAGCGCGAGCGACGAGCGCATCGGCTTCATTGGCGACGACCAGCCGCACCTCCTCACCCTTGCCATCGGCATGCAGCGCGCTGGCAAACGCGGCGATCTGCGCGCGCGCGTCTTCGAACGCGCCGGGCCATTCGGCGGGATTGGTCGGAAAGCCGATCCAGGTCCAGTCGTGCGGCGCCCATTCGGCGGGCATACGGAAAGTCATGGCTTTTATCCTTGCTCGGCGGGGTGCCGATCCGTGATAGCGGGGTTTGCGCGCGCTCCATAGCGTGCCGGATGGCGTGTGGACAGAGGGCGAAGGCCATGAAGAGACAAGTTTCGATCATCGGCGCGGCGCTGCTGCTGGCGCTGCCTGCCATTAGCAACGCGGGTGAATTGCCCGACTGGCTGACCGGTGAATGGCTGCAACAGCGCGACGATCGCTGGACCGAGGCGGTGTGGACCCTGCCGCGCGGCGGCACGATGATCGGCGTCGGGCGGACCGGGCGCGGGGAAACGCTGCGGTCGTGGGAGGTGATGCGCATCGTGCGCGGGGCTGACGGATCGCTGAGCCTCCATGCCGCGCCCGAAGATGGCCCCGCAACTCTATTCCCGGTCGTGGAGCAAGGCGTTCGCGACATCGTGTTCGCCAACCAGAACCATGATTATCCCCAGCGCATCCGTTACTGGCGGGAGGGCCGGCTGCTGATGGCTGAAACCGCCAGGATGGACGGCAGCCAGGCGCAGAACTGGACCTATACGCCGGCGGGGGAGTGATGCATCGAGCCCTAGATGAGCGTGCTCCCGCGCAGGCGGGAGCGCAGTCCAGACGGTAGAAGTGGGCTCCCGCCTGCGCGGGAGCACGGTAGCCCCTTATTGCCCCGCCCGATCCTTGTCGCGAATAGCGCGGAATTCGTCGCCGTCGACCCAATTGGGCCAGTCGGTCGTGGTCGCCAGATCACGGCCCACCGCATAATAGAGTTTCAGGTCGGCCAGCACCCCGGTCCAATCCCAATTGACGTCATATTCGTCCTTGGGGCCATGATAGCGGTTCTTGGTATAATCCTCCGCGGCGGCGAGCCCCGCCGCGGTGCCGCCCTTCACCAGATCCTCGCCACCCTCGAAATAGAGCATCGGCACGCCGTGTTTGGCGAAGCTGAAATGGTCGGAACGATAGTAGAAGCCCTTTTCAGGCGTCGGTTCCAGCGTCGATACCCGGCCCTGCGCCGCCAGTGCCCGATCCAGATAGGTGTCGAGCTGCGACTTGCCCTTGCCGATCACCACGACATTTTTCGCAAGGCCCGCGACGCTCAAGGCATCCATGTTTACGCCGCCCACCGTCTTGGCGAAGGGGAAGACGGGGTTGTTGCCATAATAGGCCGACCCCAGCAGTCCTGATTCCTCGGCCGTCACCGCCAGGAACACCTGGCTGCGGTCGGTCGGCCCGGCCTGCACATTGGCCTGCGCCAGCGCAACCAGCGCCGCGGTGCCGGTGGCATTGTCGACCGCGCCGTTGCAGATGTCGTCGCCGTCGGGCGCTGCCTGGCATCGGCCCAGATGGTCCCAATGCGCGCTGTAGAGCACATATTCGTCCGCCCGCGTCTTGCCGGGCAGCAGCGCCACGACATTTTTGGACATATGTTTGCGCAGGTCGTTGTCGAACGAGACGTTGGCCTTCACGCCAGCCAGCGGCACCGCCTTGAAGCCCGGCTTCTTGGCCGCGGCCATCTGCGCGTCGAGGTTAAGGCCCGCGCTGGCGAACAGGGCGGCGGCCTTGTCCTTCTGAATCCAGCCGATGGCCCGGCTCTGGTCGGCATTGCCGTTGGCGCTGTCGGCGACATGCTGCGCCCCGGTCCAGCTTGATTGCACGACGTTCCAGCCATAGGCGGCCGGCACCGTGTCATGCACGATGATCGCGGCGGCCGCGCCCTGCCGCGCGGCTTCCTCATATTTATAGGTCCAGCGGCCATAATAGGTCATCGCCCGGCCGTTGAACGGGCCGGTCAGCCCCTGCGTCTCATAATCGGGGTCGTTGACCAGGATAACGACCGTCTTGCCCTTCACATCCAGGCCGGCATAGTCGTTCCAGCCCTTTTCCGGCGCGTTGATGCCATAGCCCACGAACACCACCGGGCTGTCCTTGATCGCGATTCTGGGCTGGGTGGTGCGATAGGTGCCGATGACCATCTCCGGGCCATAGGCGGCGGTGACGGCGCTCTTGCCGCCGGTAAAGCTGAGCGGCGAAACATTCTTCGCATTGATCTCGACCAGCGGCACATCCTGGAACCAACTGCCCTTGTTGCCCGGTTGCAGGCCCAGCTTGCCAAATTCGGCAGCAAGTAGCGCCAGCGTCTTTTCCTCGCCGGCTGATCCGGGCGCACGGCCTTCATAGGCGTCGGACGACAGTTCTTGCACCAGTCGCTTCATCGTGTCGATAGACGGCTCTGCGGCGGCAGTGGCGGGCGGCGTCGCGGATGCCGCGGCAGGCGGGGTATCGGCACCGTCGGTCGTGCAGGCCGACAGGGCAAGGACGGCGGCGATCGCCGCGATGGAGCTACGCATGGGGATACCCTCTGTTTTACGATTGGGCAGGTGATGCCACCGTGCAGAGGGTCGCGCAAGAATGTTGCGCCAAAAGAAAAAGGGCGGCTCCTTTCCAGGACCGCCCTTCTTTGTAACTCTGCTCGAAAAACCGATTAGCGCGAATAGAATTCGACGACCAGGTTCGGTTCCATCTTCACCGGGTAAGGCACTTCGTCCAGCGTCGGCACGCGGACATAGCTGACCTTGGCGGCGCCGTCGGGAGCGACATAGTCGGGGATGTCACGCTCGGGCAGGCTCTGTGCTTCCAGAACCAGCGCCATTTCCTGCGCCTTCTTGCCCAAGGTGATTTCGTCGCCCGGCTTCACCAGACGCGACGCGATGTTGCACTTCACGCCGTTCACATAGATGTGGCCGTGCGACACGATCTGACGGGCCGAGAAGATGGTCGGTGCGAACTTGGCGCGATAGACGACGGCGTCCAGGCGACGCTCCAGCAGGCCGATCAGGTTTTGGCCGGTGTCGCCCTTCATGCGGCTCGCCTCGAAATAGTTCTTCTTGAACTGCTTCTCGGTGATGTCGCCATAATAGCCCTTGAGCTTCTGCTTGGCGCGCAGCTGGATGCCGTAGTCGGACATCTTGCCCTTACGGCGCTGACCGTGCTGACCGGGACCATATTCGCGCTTGTTGACAGGCGACTTGGGACGGCCCCAGATATTCTCGCCCATGCGACGGTCGAGCTTATACTTGGCGCTGGTGCGCTTCGTCATGGTAATTCCTTATCAATTGCTTTTACGTTTGTTCACCCTCCTGATCCGAAAACCGGTTCCCACTTTTCGGGGAGGGTGAATGTTTTCCCGGTATCGCCTACGTCCGTTTTGCGTTGAAACGCTCAGGGGCAGGGCCACCGCTTCACCGGGATGCGGAGCCAATTGCGAAGGCGCGCCTATGACCAGAACAGGCCGACGTGTCAAGTCTCGACACGATGGCGGCGGCAGCTTAGGTCCGCGGGCATGACTCCCGAACATTATTCCACCATGGCGCAGGTGCGCGCCGGCGTCGACAATCTCGACCGGCAGATCGTCGCCCTGCTGGCGCAACGCTTCGCCCATATGCGCGCCGCCGCCCGGATCAAGCCCGATCGCAGCGCGGTGCGGGACGAAGCGCGCAAGGCGGAGGTGATCGCCAACGCCTGCGCCGAGGCGGAGGCGCTGGGGGTGCCGTGCGACCTGATCGCGGGCATGTGGGAGGAACTGGTCGAAGCGTCGATCGCCTATGAAATGGCGGAGTTCGACCGGATACGGGAATAAAATCCACATCCGTTCGGTTCGAGCCTGTCGAGAACCATGTGCTGCGTTCTCGACAGGCTCGAACCGAACGGAGACTGGGTTCAGCGCTCCCGCGGCCGCGCCAGATGTGACAGCACGCCGCGCAGCGTCCGCACCTCCAGATGGTTCCAGCCCGGCTTGGTCAGCAGGTTGCGCAGCGTCAGCCGGGTGGCGCCGGCGCGATCGGGCGGGAAGAAATAGCCCACCTTCACCAGCAACGCATCCAACTGCTCGATCATCCCCTCCAACTCCGCCTGCGGCGCGGGTTCGCCCAGGTCGGTGATGGTGGGCTGCGCAAGGTTCGCCTGCTTGGACCATTCATAGGCGCACAGGATGACCGCCTGCGCCAGGTTCAACGAACCGAATTCCGGGTTAATGGGGACGGTCAATATTTTGCGGGCGAGGGCGACGTCCTCGGTCTCCAGTCCCGACCGTTCCGGCCCGAAAATATAGGCGCAACGGCCCTGCGCGGCGTGGATTTCGCGGGCGGCTTCCTCCGGCGTGACGACCGGCTTGGTGACGCCGCGCTTGCGCACCGTGGTCGCATAGACATGGGCGCAGTCCGCGACCGCTTCGGCCAGCGTCTCATAAACCTGCGCCTGATCCAGAATGAAGTCCGCGCCCGCCGCTGATGGCCCGGCATCGGGATTGGGCCAGCCGTCGCGCGGCGTCACCAGCCGCATTTCGGTCAGCCCGAAATTCAGCATGGCCCGCGCGGCCTTCCCGATATTCTCGCCCAGTTGAGGGCGGACCAGGACGATGACGGGGGAGGGGGTGGTGCTGTTATCAGTCATTTTACTACCGTTCGTCCTGAGTAGGGGCTGAGCCTGTCGAAGCCCCGTATCGAAGGATTTGCGCGCCGCTTGCCGAATGGCATCCCAATCACCGGCGATCAAAACTTCCTTCTTTTTTCGTGACCATCCCTTGATCTGTTGCTCGGCGGAAAGCGCCTCATCCCGCGAACTAAATTCCTGGCTCCAGACCAACATCACGGGGCGACGGCTCTGGGTATATCCCGCAATCTCGCCAGCCTGGTGCTGCGCGATGCGTTGTTCCAGATTATCGGTGTGGCCTAGATAATAGCTGCTGTCCGCGCATCGCAGCATATATGTGTAAAACGTCATTGCGCGGTCCTTCGATACGCCATTTCGACTTCGCTCAATGGCTACTCAGGACGAACGGAGTTGGAAAGCGCTCGAACTGAACGGAGGTTGGGATGGTCGCTTATCATCCCCTCACTCCCGCCCGACTTCCTTCACCGTCCCTGCAAATTCCTCGAAATCCTTGGCGTCGGTGAAGTCCTTATAGACGCTGGCGAAGCGGATATAGGCGACGCTGTCGAGACGCTTCAAACCCTCCATCACCATTTCGCCGATCGCGCGGGCGGGGACTTCGCTGTCGCCGCTGGTTTCCAACTGACGCTGGATGCCGGAGATCAGTTTTTCCAGGCGGCTGGGGTCGATCGGCCGCTTGCGGCAGGCGATGCCGATCGAGCGGGCCAGCTTGTCGCGCTCGAACGCTTCCTTGCGCCCTTCGCTCTTCACGACCCAGATGTCGCGCAACTGGATGCGCTCGAACGTGGTGAAGCGCGCGGCGCAGGCTTCGCACTGGCGACGGCGGCGAATGGCGGCGCCATCCTCCGTCGGCCGGCTATCCTTCACCTGGCTGTCTTCATGGGCGCAGAAGGGGCAGCGCATGGGATTATATCACTCCGTTCGGGCTGAGCCTGTCGAAGCCGTCGCCTGAGCGAAGCGAAGGTACTTCACTTCGTTCAGTGAAGCCCTTCGACTTCGCTCAGGGCGAACGGGTGTGGGTCAATAAATCGGGAACCGGCTCGTCAGGCCCAGCACCTTCTCGCGGACATGCTGCTCGACCTGGCCATCGCCCTCGTCGCCGTTGCGCTTGAGGCCTTCCACGACCTCGGCGATCAGGCGGCCGATTTCGCGGAATTCTTCCTCCCGGAAGCCGCGGGTCGTCCCGGCCGGCGTGCCCAACCGAACACCCGATGTGACGAACGGGCTGGCCGTGTCGAAGGGCACATTATTCTTGTTGCAGGTGATAAAGGCGCGATCGAGCGCCTTTTCCGCCGCCTTGCCGGTGGTGTTCTTGGCGCGCAGGTCGACCAGCATCAAATGATTGTCGGTGCCGCCCGACACGATCGACAGGCCAGCATCGGCCAGCGTTTCAGCCAGCGCCTTGGCGTTGGCGACGATTTGGTGCGCGTAAGCCTTGAACTCCGGCGTCAGCGCTTCCTTGAACGCCACCGCTTTGGCCGCAATGATGTGCATCAGCGGGCCACCCTGGAGACCGGGGAAGATCGCGCTGTTGAATTTCTTGGCCAACGCCTCGTCATTGCACAGGATGATGCCCGACCGGGGACCGCGCAGCGACTTGTGGGTCGTGGTCGTGGTGACATGGGCGTGGGGCACGGGCGAAGGATGCGCGCCGCCGGCGACCAAGCCGGAGAAGTGCGACATATCGGCCAGCAGATAGGCGCCCACTTCGTCGGCAATCTCGCGGAAACGCTTGAAATCCCACACGCGCGAATAGGCGGTGCCGCCGCAGATGATGAGTTTGGGCTTGCTCTCCCGCGCGATGCGGGCGACTTCGTCCATGTCGATCCGATGATCGTCGGGGCGCACGCCATACGCCACCGGCTTGAACCACTTGCCGCTCATATTGACCGGCGACCCATGGGTCAGGTGGCCGCCCGACGATAGGTCGAGGCCCATGAAGGTGTCGCCCGGCTGCAGCAGCGCCAGGAACACGGCCTGGTTCATCTGGCTGCCGCTATTGGGCTGGACGTTGGCGAAGTTCGCGCCGAACAGTTCTTTCGCGCGCTCGATCGCCAGCGTTTCCACGACGTCGGCATATTCGCAACCGCCATAATAGCGCTTGCCCGGATAGCCTTCGGCATATTTGTTGGTGAAGATCGAGCCGGCCGCTTCCAGCACGGCCTTGGACGCTATGTTTTCCGACGCGATCAGTTCGATCTTGTCCTGCTGGCGCTTCAACTCATGTTCGATCGCGCCGAAGATGTCCGGGTCCGCGCGGCTAAGGCTTTCGCTGAAGAAGCCGTCCTGGCGGATGGCGGGGGCGAGGGTGTCGGTGCTCATCGAAACTTCCTTTCAGAGCGCGGGCTGGGAGAGCTTTTCGACACGGCCGGCATGGCGGCCGCCGCCGAAATCGGTGGTGAGGAAAGCGGTGACGCAGGCCTTGGCCATATCCACGCCGGTCAGGCGCGCGCCCATGGCCAGGACATTGGCGTCATTATGTTCGCGCGACAGCGCGGCCGACAGCGGTTCGCCCACCAGCGCGCAGCGGCAGGCCGGGTTGCGGTTGACCGCGATCGATATGCCGATGCCGGAGCCGCACAGCGCAATGCCCCGCTCCGCCGCGCCGGATGCGACCGTTGACGCGAGTTTGTAACCATAATCGGGATAATCGACGCGATCGGCGGTCGCGGGGCCAAGGTCCGTGACATCATGCCCTTCGTCGCGCAGCCATTGCGCAAGTTCCGCCTTCAGGTCGATGGCGGCATGATCGGATGCGATGGCGATCCGCATGGGCGTTCCTTGCATGGGTTAAAAAGGTGATTCGGAGATCAGCGTCTCTCTAGTGAAGCTGGTGCGGTTTGGCCACGGCATCTTGGTGTAGTGGAAGAAGTCTGAACGCAAGGGCAGCTTTTGATGTTGAGCCGTGTCCGATAAGCGGGCGTCATGCATATACCGTCCACGCCACGCATACTGGGTCTTCTGGGACTGCTGCCCCAGTTGATCGCAGTCCTGTTGATAGCAGCGGGCGATATGGAATGGCGTTTCGCAGCGCTTGCGATGGCCTATTTCTATGCCGCGACCATCCTGTCCTTTCTAGGTGGTCTATGGTGGGGTTTGATAGCGAAAGATGATCGCGCGCCGGGCTGGATCTATGCGGCGGCGGTGGTTCCGCAGCTGCTGGCCTTTGCTTCGGCCTGGCCATGGGCGATTGGCGCGGCGTGGCCGGGGCCGTCGATGACGGTTCTGGGGATTGCGCTGATCGCGTCGCTGACGGTCGATCGCCGACTGGCACGGCTAGGCTTGACGCCGAGCTGGTGGCTTATGTTGCGAACCCCGTTGTCGATTGGGCTTGGCGGGCTGACCCTGATTGGTGCATGGCTTGCCGGACCATGACCGATCTTGTTCTTTCTATTCTTATGCTCGCCGGGATGCTGCTGACCGGCGCGGGGCTTTACGCGCTTATCAAGCGGCGGGACCGCAAGCGCGGGATACTGATGATCCTTGCAGGGTTGGTGATGTTCGGTAATGTCGCGATTAGCGCGATGCCGGGGCCGGACCTGCCGCCGCTGGAGCAGCGTTGACATGGGCCGCCGGTGGTTGCTCGCCCCGCTGACAATCTGTTGCGGCCTGATCGCGCCCTTGGCCGTCGCCGCGACGCCGCCACCGCCCGCCGTTGCGCCCGCTCCGGCGCAGATACGCGGCCTGTCCTGCACGGCTGATGATCGGTCGGTCCGGGACATCGTGATAGACTTCACCGCGGGGCGATGGCGCGAAGGCGGCCAGCGCTGGAACAAGATCGCTGCGCAGGACGATGCGACGATCACGCTCGTTCAGCAGGGCGGCGGCATAATCAGCGGCCTGTTCAGCGACACCCGGCGGCTGGAGCGGCTGGACCGATCGACGCTGGTGCTGTCCACCGAACTGCACACCGGCCTGATCGACGAAGTGCGCTCCTATCGCTGCAAGATCGTTGCGCCCTTCGATGCGAAGCGCCAGATTTAGCCGACTTCACTACCGTCACCCCAGCGAAGGCTGGGGTCTCAGGCGATGGGGCGCTACATGTGGGTAAGTGCTCTTTTCGACCGCTGCATGCTCCCGCACGAGACCCCAGCCTTCGCTCGGGTGACGGAATTTTTTTTCGACTTTTTCCGTCAAGCCTAACCCAAAACCAACCTGTCCGCTTCTTACCTTCCTCCCCCATAAAGCCCAAAAAAAAGGCCGCCTCGCAGGCGGCCTTTATCGTTCGTCCGGCACCCAATCCTCAGCGGATCGGCGAATCCGGGGACAGGCGCATGTCGAGATAATTGTCGACCGACTTCATCAGCTGGTCGAGTTCATGCTCGAAAAAATGGTTCGCGCCACGGATTTCGTCGTGGTGGATGGTGATGCCCTTTTGCGTACGGAGCTTGTCGACCAGCTTCTGCACCGCGCTGGCGGTCACTACTTCGTCCGACGTCCCCTGCACGATGATGCCCGAAGAGGGGCAGGGCGCGAGGAAGGAGAAGTCGTACATATTGGCGGGCGGCGCGACCGAGATGAAGCCGCGGATTTCCGGGCGGCGCATCAGCAATTGCATGCCGATCCAGGCGCCGAAGGAGAAGCCTGCGATCCAGGTGGTCTGCGCTTCGGGATGGAAGCTCTGCACCCAGTCGAGCGCGGCGGCCGCGTCGGACAGTTCGCCGATGCCATTGTCGAACGTGCCCTGGCTGCGGCCCACGCCACGGAAGTTGAAGCGCAACACCGCAAAGCCGCGCTTGACGAAGGTCTTGTAGAGCGCCTGGGTGATGCGGTCGTTCATCGTCCCGCCGCCCTGGGGATGAGGATGCAGGATCATGGCGACCGGCGCGCGCGGGCGGGGTGGGGGGCTGAAACGGCCTTCGAGGCGACCTTCGGGTCCGGTGAAAATGACGTCGGGCATGGCACCTGTTATCGTTCTGGGCCGTCCTGCCCAGATGGACGGACGGCGAATGGATGCGGATCGCACAGACAGTCGCATAGGCAAATGCTATTGCTGGCGCTGCGCGGCAGACCGCCTATATAGATGCCGCCGCCATTTCCGCAATCAATGAGTAACGCCGCTTGGCCGCCGACCGCCTTTATCTCGATCATGCCGCCACCACGCCGATGCTGCCTGCCGCGCAGGCCGCTATGGTGGGGGCGATGGCCGGCTGGGCGAACCCGTCCAGCCCCCATGCCGACGGCCGTGCCGCCCGCGCCATGCTGGAGGAGGCGCGCGCCCGCATCGTGGCGGCACTGGGCTGGAGCGGTCATGTCATCTTCACCTCCGGCGCGAGCGAAGCGATCGCCATCGGCCTGCTGCGCGCGAAGGCCGGGCGGGTCGTCACCTCGCCGGTGGAGCATGATGCGGTGCTGCGCGTGACAAAGGGCGCCGCGCGGCTGGCGGTGGATCAGAGCGGAATAGTGCAAACTCCCGTTCGCCCTGAGCTTGTCGAAGCCCCGTCCTCTGAGCTAACGAATCTTGGTACGATTATCGCCATCCAGCATGTCAACAATGAAACCGGCGTAATCCAGCCGCTTGGACAGATCGCGCGCGATGGCGCGGTCCTGTTCGCCGATTGCGCCCAGAGCGCCGGCAAACTCCCTCTGCCGGACGCGGACATGATCGCGATCAGCGCGCATAAATTTGGCGGCCCGCCCGGCATCGGGGCGCTGCTGCTGCGTGATCTGGCGCTGATCGAGCCGAGCGGCGGACAGGAACAGGGCTATCGCGCGGGGACCGAAAATCTGCCCGCCATCCTGGCCATGGCGGCGGCGCTGGAGGCGCGGGAGGACTGGCTGCCCCGCGCTGCCGCCCTGCGCGCCCGACTGAACGCGGGGATCGAGGCGGCTGGCGGGGTCATCGTCGCGCGCGACGCCCCCCGAATCCCGACCATCGCCAGCTACTGGATGCCCGGTTTATCCGCGCGCGCCCAGCTGATCCAGTTCGACATGGCGGGCATTTCCGTCTCCGCGGGGAGCGCCTGTTCCTCCGGCTCGCTCAAGACCAGCCATGTGCTGGGCGCAATGGGCTGGGATGAGGCGGCTGCTTCGGAAGTCGTCCGCGTCAGCTTCGGCCCGCAGACGTGCGACAGCGACCTGGACAGGTTCCTCGCCGCATGGACCGCCATGGCGCAGCGAGCACGCCGATGATCTATCTGGATTATCAGGCGACAACGCCGCTTGCGCCCGAAGCCTTCGACGCCATGGTGCCGCTGCTGCGCGACCAGTTCGCCAACCCGCACAGCGCCCATCGCCTGGGCCGCGCCGCCGCCGCCCAGGTGGAGGTGGCGCGCGACGCCGTCGCCCGGCTGCTGCCCCCCGGCGGCCAATTGCTCTTCACCTCCGGCGCCACCGAAGCGCTCAACATCGCGATCCAGGGCGCGCCGCCGGGCGGCATCGTCACCATCGCGACGGAACATGCCGCGGTGCTGGACACGGCAGACGCGATGGGCCGGGCGGGGCGGGACGTGACCGTCCTGCCGGTGGGCGCGGATGGCCTGGTTGATCTGGAGGCTGCCGCCCGCGTCATCGTTCCAGGTGTCGCACTCGTCGTCGCGATGCTGGTGAATAACGAGATCGGCGTGATCCAGCCGGTCGCCGCGCTCGCCGACCTGGCGCACAGTGCCGGCGCGCTGTTCCTGTGCGACGCGGTGCAGGGCTATGGCCGCGTCCCTATTCCGCCGGCCTGCGACATGATCGCGATCAGTGCGCACAAGATCCACGGTCCCAAGGGCGTCGGCGCGCTGTGGCTGCGCGATGGCGTGCGGCCCGCGCCGCTGATCCATGGCGGCGGGCAGGAGGGGGGCTTACGCTCCGGCACGCTGTCGCCCGCGCTGTGCGCCGGTTTCGGCGTCGCGGCGCGACTGATGCGCGAGCGGGCAGGCAGCGACCGCGCCCATGTCGAAAGCCTTGCCGCGCTGGCCCGCACATTCTTTGCCGACTGGACGCTCAACGGGTCCGACACCCACCGCTATCCCGGCAATCTCAACCTGCGCCGCAACGGGATCGATCGCGCGCGGCTGTTGTCGGATTGCCGCAATGTTGCTTTTTCGCTCGGTAGCGCTTGCGCAAGCGGGTCCGGGCGGCCTAGCCATGTGCTGCGCGCACTGGGGCTGTCAGATGGTCATGCGCGCGCATCGGTGCGGATCGGCTTTGGCCGTTACACAAGCCGGGATGAAATGGAGAGGGCTGCGATATTATTGAATGAGGCGGCAGCCGCACAAGCGGCGCCGTAAAAGGGAGCGCACGAATTAGCATGACCAGGGTCACCTTCATCAGCGCCGATGGCGAGAGACGACAGGAGGTTGACGCGCCCACAGGATCGGTGCTGCTCGATATCGCCCAGGCCGCCGGCCAGCCGTTGGAGGGCACATGCGAGGGGCAGATGGCCTGCTCCACCTGTCACGTCGTTGTCGATGCCGATGATTTCGCGCGCCTGCCGCGCGCCAGCGAGGATGAGGAGGATATGCTCGACCTTGCCGCCGCCGCCACCCGCACCAGCCGCCTGTCCTGCCAGATCATCCTGGACGGCAGGATGGACCGGCTGACCGTCCGTATTCCCGGCGAGTTCAACAATATGCAGGGCATGTGACCGTGAAGATTTTGACTGCTCTGGCGACGCTGGCTCTGCTGGCGGCCCCCTCGATCGCCGCTGACAAGAAGAAGGCGCCCGCCAAAGCGCCCGAACCGACTGGGCGTCTCGATTCGCTGCTGCCGGCCGCGCCGCGCTATCTGGTGCCGCAATCGGCGCTGACGTCGGTGCGCAATCCGGCCGAGATCGAGAAGGAAGTGGGAGGGCGGTTGGGCGTCGCGCTGGTCGATCGGAGCGGCGCGCTGCTGCTCGGTTTCAACCGTGACGAGCGGTTCGCGATGTGCTCCACTTTCAAGGCGCCGCTGGCCGCCGCCGTGCTGATCGGCGCGGAAGGCGGCAAATTCGGGCTGGAGGGTGAAATCCCCTTCAGCGGCGACGACATCCTCGATTACGCCCCGGTGGTGAAGAAGAACAAGAAGCGTGGTCGCATGAGCATGGGCGAACTGGCCCAGGCCGCGGTCGAGGTGAGCGACAACAGCGCTGCCAACCTGCTGCTGCCGATGCTGGGCGGGCCGGAGGGGCTGACGTCCTTCATGCGCGCCCATGGCGATACGGTGACGCGGCTAGACCGCAACGAGCCGACGTTGAATGAAAATGCGGAGGGCGATCCACGCGACACCACCACGCCAGCGGCCATGGCCGGCCTGATGGGCCGCCTCTTCTTCCGCGACATGAAGCCGGAGAGCGTCGACAAGCTGCGCAGCTGGTTCAACGCCAGCAGCACCGGCGACAAGAGGATCAAGGCGGGCCTGCCACAAGGCTGGACGTCGGGCAGCAAAACCGGGACATGCGGCACCGCCTATAATGACGTGGCGCTGGTGAAAGCGCCTAATGGCGACGAATATATCCTTGCCATCTATCTCGACCGGCCAAGCGTGGACGCGAAGAAAGCCGAAGCCGCGATCGCCGAAACCGCCCGCGCCGCGCTCGATTTCGTGGGCAAGGCGCAGAAGAGCGGGCTGGAATAGAAATACAGGTAGGATTGTGCCCTTGCCATCCTACTCCCCTTTCGCCATATGCCGCGCCGGGAGTCGGGCGGACGTGATCGTCGCGAACCTGGTCAGGTCCTGACGGAAGCAGCCACAGTGATTTCGTCACGGGTCGTTCCGGCTCCCACCCTTTCAAGCAGCATCCTGCTTCGACAATAGCCACCCGAACGGCTAGACCACATTCATGTCCGATTCCCCGCAGCCCTATCGCGTCCTGGCGCGCAAATATCGACCGCGCAGCTTCCGCGAACTGATCGGGCAGGATGCTATGGTCCAGACGCTGGGCAACGCGATCAAGCGCGGCCGGCTGGCCCACGCTTTCCTGATGACTGGCGTGCGCGGGGTAGGGAAAACCTCCACCGCGCGACTGATCGCCAAGGCGCTGAATTGCATCGGCCCGGACGGGCAGGGCGGCCCGACCATCGATCCGTGCGGCGTCTGTGAACCCTGTGTCGCCATTGCCGAAGGCCGCCATATTGACGTGGTCGAAATGGACGCCGCCAGCCATACCGGCGTGGACGATGTGCGCGAGATTATCGAGGCGGTGCGCTATGCCGCGGTGTCGGCGCGCTATAAAATCTACATCATCGACGAAGTCCATATGCTCTCCAAAAACGCCTTCAACGCGCTGTTGAAGACGCTGGAGGAGCCGCCCGCCCATGTGAAATTCCTGTTCGCCACGACCGAGGTGAACAAGGTGCCGGTAACGGTGCTGTCGCGCTGCCAGCGCTTCGACCTGCGCAGAATCCCCGCCGAACTGCTTGCCGCCCATTTCGCTCATGTGGTGGAGGCCGAAAGCGTCGCGGCCGAACCCGATGCGCTGGCGTTGATCGCACAGGCCGCCGAGGGGTCTGCGCGCGACGGCCTGTCCATTCTCGACCAGGCGATCGCCCATGCCGAGATGGGGGAAGGCGCGCCGATGGTCACCGCCGCGCAGGTCCGCGACATGCTGGGCCTGTCCGATCGCGGATCGGTGCGGCGCTTGCTGGGTCTGCTCTTGGAGGGCGATACCGGCGCGCTGCTGGGCGCGGTGCGCGACCAATATGCACTGGGCGTCGAACCGCTGGCGCTGATGCGCGGCCTGCTGGAACTGGTCCATGCCGTCACCCTCATGAAGGCGGGCCGCGACATCGCCAGCCCCGGCCAGTCGGCCGAGGAGCGGGAGGCGCTGGCCGACTGGGCCTCGCAACTGGGCTTCGCGCCGCTCCATCGGCTGTGGCAATTGCTGCTCAAGGGACATGATGAGGTGGCCAGTGCCATCCTGCCGATTGAAAGCTGCGAAATGGCGCTGCTGCGCGTCATGCACGCCGCGACCATGCCCGACCCGGGCGAACTCGCGCGGCTGCTGCGCGACGGCGCGCCTGTCCCAGGCGTGGCTGTCGGCAGTGCGGCCAATCTATCGCCGCAACAACCCGCCGCCGCGTTGCCCACGCGTCTGGAAGACATCATCACGCTGGTCGAGCCGCTCAAGGCGTCTCTCGCCAATCACCTGCACGATTGCGCGGCATTGGTCGCGCTCAATCCGCCGGAGATTGCAATCCGGCTGACCAATCCCTGGCCATTCGGTGATTTCAAACGCGACCTGGAGCAGACGCTCGCCGCCGCCACGCCTGGCACAAAATGGACGGTGCAGTTGGCGCAGTCCGGCGGCGACCCTACCTTGCTGGAACAGCATCACGCAGCGCAGGTCGGCGCGCGGGCGCAAATATTGGAAACCCCGGTGGTCAAGGCGGCGATGGCCGCGTTCCCCGATGCCGAGCTGGATGACAGGCTCGAACAATGGAGTGCAGGACAATGAAGGACTTGAACGAAATCCTGGGCATGGCGAGCCGTGTGCAGGAGGAATTGCAGCGCGCGCAGGACAATCTGGACAAGCTGGAGGTCGAGGGCGCGGCAGGCGGCGGCCTGGTCAAGGTGCGCGCATCGGCCAAGGGCCGCATATTGGGCGTGTCGATCGACGACACGTTGATGGCCCCGTCGGAAAAGCCGATCCTGGAAGACCTTATCACCGCGGCGTTCAACGATGCGCGCAAGAAGGCGGACGAGATCAGCAATGCCGAAATGGGCAAGATGACCGCTGGCCTGCCGCTGCCCCCCGGCTTCAAACTGCCGTTCTGATGGCAGGGGCGATGGATCGATAACGTCCGGTTCATCGTTTCATCATTATGACAGCTCGCAATTGATTGCTGCGACGGGCATCCCCATAAAGGCGATGAACCGTAGGAGAGGGTCGCTTCATTCGGCCCCGGAGATTGAATGACTGTGCAATATCCCCTTCTGCCGCTGCGCGACATCGTCGTCTTCCCGCAGATGATCGTCCCGCTCTTCGTCGGCCGTGACAAGAGCGTCGCCGCATTGGAAGCGGCGATGGAAGGCTCGAAGGAAATCTTCCTCGTGTCGCAACTCGACCCGGCAGAGGATGATCCGGGCCGGGATTCGCTCTATGACACCGGCGTCGTCGCGGTCGTGCTGCAACTGCTCAAGCTGCCCGACGGCACCGTTCGCGTGCTGGTGGAGGGCAAGCATCGCGCCCAGCTGGAATCGATGGAAGCGCGCGACACCTATCTGGCCGCCAATGTCGATGATGTCGAAGAGATTGTCGCGGAAGGCCCCGAAGCCTCCGCCTTGATGCGCTCGGTCGCCGAACAGTTCGAGAATTACGCAAAACTCAACAAGAAACTGCCGGCCGAAACGCCGGTGCAACTGCGTGAGATCGAGGATGCCGGCCGCCTGGCCGACGCCGTGTCCGCCAACATCAACGTCAAGGTGTCCGACAAGCAGTCGCTGCTGGTCGAGGCCGATCCGGTCAAGCGCCTGGAGATGGTCTTCGCCTTCATGGAAGGCGAACTGGGTGTGCTCCAGGTCGAAAAGAAGATCCGCGGCCGCGTGAAGCGCCAGATGGAAAAGACCCAGCGCGAATATTATCTGAACGAGCAGTTGAAGGCGATCCAGCGCGAGTTGGGCAATGGCGAGGGTGAGGAAGGCGACGAACTCGCCGAACTGACCGAGAAGATCGCCAAGACCAAGCTCAGCAAGGAAGCCCGGTCCAAGGCCACTGCGGAGTTGAAGAAGCTCAAGGGCATGCAGCCCATGTCGGCCGAAGCGACGGTCGTGCGCAACTATCTCGACGTGCTGCTGGGCCTGCCCTGGGGCAAGAAGGGCAAGGTCAAGAACGACCTCAAGCGAGCGCAGGATGTCCTGGACGAGGATCATTTCGCGCTCGACAAGGTCAAGGACCGGATCATCGAATATCTGGCGGTGCAGGCGCGGACCAACAAGCTGAAGGGGCCGATCCTGTGCCTCGTCGGCCCGCCGGGCGTGGGCAAGACCTCGCTTGGCCGGTCGATCGCCAAGGCGACCGGGCGCGAATTTGTGCGCCAGTCGCTGGGCGGCGTGCGCGACGAGGCCGAAATTCGCGGCCACCGCCGCACCTATATCGGGTCGCTGCCGGGCAAGATCGTCACCAACCTTAAGAAGGCGGGAACGATGAATCCGCTGTTCCTGCTGGATGAGATCGACAAGCTGGGCCAGGATTTTCGCGGTGATCCGGCGTCCGCGCTGCTCGAAGTGCTGGACCCCGAACAGAATAGCAAGTTCCAGGACCATTATCTGGAGATCGACGTCGATCTTTCGGACATCATGTTCGTGACGACCGCCAACTCTCTGAATTTGCCGCAGCCTTTGCTCGATCGCATGGAGATCATCCGGCTCGAAGGCTATACCGAGGACGAGAAGGTCGAGATCGCCCAACGCCATCTGATCGCCAAGCAGATCGACGCCCACGGCCTCAAGGGCGACGAGTTCGTGGTGACGGAGGACGCGGTGCGCGACCTGATCCGCTACTATACCCGCGAAGCCGGCGTCCGCACGCTGGAGCGCGAGGTTGCGCGTCTCGCCCGCAAGGCGCTGCGCAAGATCCTGGAAGGCGCCTATGCCAAGGTCGTCATCACGCCCGACAATCTGGCCGACTATGCCGGCGTGCGCAAATTCCGCCACGGCATGGGCGAGGAAGAGGATCAGATCGGCGCGGTGACCGGCCTGGCCTGGACCGAGGTCGGCGGCGAATTGCTGACGATCGAAGCGGTGACCGTGCCCGGCAAGGGTCTCATCAAGACCACCGGCAAGCTGGGAGAGGTCATGAACGAATCGATCCAGGCGGCCTTCTCTTATGTGCGGGCGCGCTCACCGGGTTATGGCATCAAGCCGAGCGTCTTCAACCGCAAGGACATCCATATCCATCTGCCCGAAGGCGCTGTGCCCAAGGATGGCCCGTCCGCCGGCATCGGCATGGTGACCTGCATCGTGTCCACACTGACCGGGATTCCCGTGCATAAGGATGTGGCGATGACCGGCGAGGTCACGTTGCGCGGGCGCGTGCTGCCGATCGGCGGTCTTAAGGAAAAGCTGCTGGCGGCTTTGCGCGGCGGCATCAAGACCGTGCTGATCCCGCAGGAAAATGAGAAAGACCTAGCGGAAATTCCCGCCAACATCCGCGACGGGCTGGAAATCGTGCCTGTCAGCCATGTGGACGAGGTGCTGGCGCGTGCGCTGGCTTCAGCGCCCGAAGCGATCGCCTGGACCGAAGAGGACGACCTCGCCGCCCAGCCGACCAACGCGCCGGGCCGTGACAGCGACCCCGCGCTGCGGCATTAAGTCAAGCCGAAACCGGCGGATAGCCGTCGGTTTCGGCATATTTTGCACAGGCGGACGCAATTTTCGAGCGGAGCGAAGGGCTTTGTCGCTTTCCCTTTGACAGGCGCAGAAATCCGCGCCTTATTGCGCCGCCTACGCCGCGATTCCTAAATCAACCAACACACAAGGGGGTTCCCAAGGCATGAACAAGCAGGATTTGATCAGCGCCGTCGCCGAAAGCAGCGGCCTTAGCAAGAATGACGCGACGAAGGCTGTGGAAGGCGTGTTCGACGCCATCACCGGCGCTCTGAAGAAGGGCGACGAAGTGCGCCTGGTCGGCTTCGGCACCTTCTCGGTTTCGCAGCGCAAGGCATCGACCGGCCGCAATCCGCGCACTGGCGAAACCATGACGATCAAGGCTTCGACGCAGCCGAAGTTCAAGGCCGGCAAGGGCCTGAAGGATTCGGTCAACTGACGGACGTGGCGCCTGCCGCCTGGCGGGCGCCCACCGTTTGATGACCGACCGGCATCGCGGCCGGAACGTTTTCAGGAGAGTGATGCGGCGACAGGAAGGTGACCTTCCACGACGCAAGATGCCGACAGGCAAGGGACGAAGAGGCGCCATGCCTTTTTGTCCCTTTCTTTTTGCCCGATCGGCCTCGACCCGTTCGCCCGCCAGCGATAGGAAGGGCGCATGACGGGACGCGCGGGCAGGACGATCGGGATCATAAGCGGGCTGGCGTTTCTGTCGGCCTGCGCCGGGGGCGACTATCGTCCGGTGCGCGATACGCCGGTGAAGGTCGGCCCGCCCTATACGGTGCGCGGCGCCACTTATGTTCCGGCGGTCGATCCGGCCTATGACATGCTGGGCTATGCCAGCTGGTACGGATCGGAATCGGGCAATCGCACCGCTAATGGCGAACGCTTTCGCGCCAAATGGATCACCGCCGCCCATACCACCCTGCCGCTGCCCAGCTATGTCGAGGTGACGGCGCTCGACACCGGCCGGACCATCCTGGTCCGCGTCAACGATCGCGGGCCTTTTGCCGGGCGCGGCCGGGTGATCGACCTGTCGCGCGGCGCGGCGGAGGAACTGGGCATCCGCGCGCTAGGCCATGCAGCGGTTCGCGTCCGCTTTGTCGATCCGTCGGAAAAGGACCGGGAACGACTGCGCAAGGGCAAGCCCGCATCGGATCGCCCACAGGTGCCGGAACGGACGCTGGTGCGGTTGCGCGATCAGATGCGCGCTGCCGGCCTGTGAAGGGCGGGAAAAATCCTGATCGGCATTTGTCTGCTTGACGGCCGGTAATGGGCCGCATATGTGGCCCTTCTCTCAGGGGGCAACCCCTTGTGGCGGTTGTAGCTCAGTTGGTTAGAGCGCCGGTTTGTGGTACCGGAGGTCGCGGGTTCGGATCCCGTCAATCGCCCCATTCTCTGATATTCCCCCTGATCCGAAGGGGTGCCGTCTCGCTCAGGGACAGCCACGGTTTTTGCATCGTCGCACCTTTAAAAGCGGTTCCCACTTGTCCGCGCGATGCTCTATAGCGCGCCCATGACCGATACGCGCGACCAGGGGCTGACCCTCAATCCCAAATATGACGATCATGGCCTGATTACCGCGGTCGTGACTGACGCGGCGACAGGCGAGGTGCTGATGGTGGCGCATATGAATGGGCAGGCGCTGGCGCTGACGGTCGAAACCGGCCTGGCCCATTTCTGGTCGCGCAGCCGCCAGGCGCTGTGGAAGAAGGGCGAGACGTCCGGCCACATGCTCGAAGTGCGCGATATCCGCATCGATTGCGATCAGGACGCGGTCTGGGTCAAAGCGATCCCGGCCGGTCCCACCTGCCATACCGGGGCGCGCTCCTGCTTCTTCCGCCGGGTCGGGCGCGATGGCCTGACGCCAGTTGCTGAGCCTGTCGCTGACGCGGTCGATCTGTCCATCGATGCCGCGGGCTAGCCTCGCGCTGCTTCTGCTGCTGGCGGCATGCCAGCGCGCGCCCACGGCGGCCGACGCCGCATCGGAGCCGGGCGGCGCGTCAGCGTCCGGCCTGGAGCGCGCGGCGATCGAAACTGGCGCGATTACCGATACGGGCAAGACCTCGCCCGTCGGTCTCTATCAGCGCAGCCATGAAGCCGGGCGCGACCTGCTGTGCGTCATGCCGGCCAAGGATGCCGCCTTTCGCTTCGGATTGCAGGCCAATTTCGGCGAGGACCAGAGCTGTCGCGGACAGGGGACGGCGCGGCGCGCAGGCGACAAGCTGATCCTCAGCTTCAAGGGTGGCGACCGGTGCATCATGGTGGCCCAATATGATGGCGATCAGGTGGCGCTGCCCGGCGTGGTCGACATGGCCTGCGCGGATCTGTGCGAGGGGCGCGGCACGCTGGAGGGGGTCAGCTTCCCCCGCATCGCCAGCGACGCCGCCACCGCCCTGCGCGCGCGCGACAGCGACGACAAGGCGCTCTGTGAGGGGTGAGGCCTTAGTGCCCGATATACCGCCCCGGCCGATGATTGACAATCAGCACCGCGTTGATCGCAGCGGCGGACAGGATCGACAGGCCGAACCGCTCCACACTGAGCAAAGGCAGTGACGCCAGCAGGATCGCGATGTCGCACAGCATCTGCGTCCGTCCCGCGTTCCAGCCGCGCGACCGTTGCAGGATCAGCGCGATGACGCCCACGCCACCCACGCCCGCGCCGTGGCGGGCGATCGCCAATATGCCAAAGCCTATGATCGACCCGCCGAACAGCGCGGCGAAAAAGGGGCTGATCCGCGCGATCTGCACCGCCGCGGGCATGGCCAGCCCGACAGCCATGATCGCGACATTGGCGAACAGCGTTTTCAGGCCAAATGCCACCCCCATCGCCCGTCCGGCGAAGAGGAAAAAGGGGATGTTGATAAGCAGGAACAGGGTCGCAGGCGACCAGTGGAACAGATAGGATAGCAGCAGCGCGATGCCCGCCATCCCGCCCGTCACCAGATTGGCGGCCTTCAGCATCATCAGCCCCAGCGCGATGAAGGCGCAGCCGATGGAGATGGCATAGCCGTCCTCGGCCAGACTATGGGGACGGGGCGAGGGGGTGCTGATGGTCATGCGGGCAAGGTTCTTGGGGTCATGCCCGGCCATCCTCCTGCCCATCATCTGGTCTCGTTTCTGCTTATGCGCCGCTGATAGCGGGGCGGCGGTGCTCGTTCAACCGCCGGTATCGACCTGCGCCGGGCCGAAGGCGTCGATCGCCTGGAACAGCCGGGTCAGCGCGTCGCGCTCCTCCGCATCGATCTCCGGCCGCCACACTTCGAACAGCAGCACGACGCGGGTGTCGGCGCTGCGGTTCCACGCCTCATGCTCGATGCTGTCGTCGAAGATCAACATCTCGCCCCTTCGCCAGCGGCGCGTGTCCGCGCCGACGCGTAGCGCGCAATCGTCGGGGGTCAGCAGCGGGAGGTGGCAGATCAGCCGGGTGTTGAGCAGGCCATGATGCGGCTGGATATGCGTGCCGGGCTTGAGCAGCGACCACAAAGCCATCGGCGATCGCCCGGCGATCACCGGCATTGGCGCGAGCGTGAGCGCCTCCATCACTGCCGGGCAGCGCCGCGCATTCTCCGCCACCGGCGCGCCGCTTTGCCAGAAATAGAGCGCCCCCCAGCTGGGATCGTCGCGCAACGGATTGTTGGGGGCCGGGCGATCCGTCCCCGTCTGGACATAGGGAGCAAAGTCCGCCTCCTGCGCCCGCACGGCCTGCAATTCCGCGACGATCGCGTCGGTCATCGCCTCCATCGGCGCGACCCAGTCAAACTCGGCCCGTTCGTAGAAGGTGCGCTGGGGCAGGCCGGGAAAATAGAACATGCTGGGCTGTTGGAGGTACAGGTCGCGCTTGCCCAGCAGCAGGTCGGTGGCATGGGCGACGCGGGGCAGGGGCGGCAGGCCGCGAATTGCCGCGGTCAGATGATCCTCGAACCGCTGGCTGGACTGGGCGACGCTTGCCTGCGCCTTTTGCAGCATCGGCTGGAGCTGCGGCGGCGCGCCGGTGGCGGCCGCCTGCGCCAGCGCCGCGCGGAACCAACTGATGGAACCGCGCTCATCCTCGCGTCGTAGCGCATTGTGCCCCATCGCGAGCAGCGCGGGCAGGTTGCGCATATCGCCATCCAATATGCGCCGCAGCGCGGCGGCCTCGCCATCCAGATTGCCCGCGCGACTATGCGCCTGCGCCATCAGCATGGCGTGCGGATCGGTCATCTCGCCCAGCGCCGCCAATGCCGCCGCCGCGTCGCCGCGCCGCAACGCGCCAATGGCTGCATCGCGCAGCGCCGTTTCTCTTGCTTGATCGCTCATCGCTCCGCCTTATCCGGCGGCGCGTCAGGGCGAAAGCGCCTTATTCGGCGGGCGCGAGGCTTGCCGCCGTCTGTCGCCGGCCCAGCGCCAGAGCAACCAGGAAAATCGCAAGGCCGCCCAGCGCCAACGCGCTGCCGATCCAGCCGGTGGAGACAAGGCCATAGCCCGCCGCGATCGACAGGCCGCCCAGCCATGGTCCCAGCGCATTGGCCATGTTGAAGGCGCAATGGTGCAGCGCCGCCGCCAGCGTCTGCGCCTCGCCTGCCACGTCCATCAACCGCGCCTGCAATGGCGTGCCCAGGCCGCCGCCCATGCCGATCAGGAAGATGTTGAGGCTCAATGTCCAGATATTGCCGGCCATCAGCGGGAATAGCGCCAGCGCGACCGCGCTCCAGAGCAGCACGCCGATCACGGTCGGCCCCTGCGCCCGGTCCGCCGCCCAGGCCGCCGCCAGATTGCCCAGCGTCAGGCCGATGCCGAAGATGATGAGGATCAGCGGCACATAGGTTTCCGACACATGGGTCACGTCGATCATGGTCGATGCGACATAGGTATAGACCGCGAACATGCCGCCGAACCCGACCGCGCCGGTCAGCAGCGTCAGCCAGACCTGGCTTTTGCCGAGCGCCGTCAGTTCGCGCATCGGACTGGCCTTGGGATCGCCCGCGTCGCGCGGAGCGTAGAGCGCCACCAGCGTCATCGTCGCCACCGCCAGCGCGGCGACGACGAAGAAGCCGGACCGCCAGCCCAGCACCTGCCCCATCCAGTTGGCGACCGGCACGCCGATCACCGTGGCGACCGTTAGACCGGACATCACCTTGGCGATGGCAAGCGTGCGCTTCTCGGTCGGCACCAGATTGGCGGCCACCAGCGCCGCGACGCCGAAATAGGCGCCATGGGGCACGCCGGACAGGAAGCGGAACAGTAGCAGCCAGTGATAACCGGGCGACAGCGCCGACAGGCCGTTGGCGAGCGCGAACATCGCCATCAGGCCGATCAGCAGGCTGCGGCGCGGCAGGCGCGCGCCAAAAGCGGCGATCACCGGCGCACCGGCCACCACGCCCAGCGCATAAGCGCTGATCGCATGGCCGGCGGTCGGCGCGTCGATGCCCAGGTCGCGGGCGAAGAAGGGCAGCAAGCTCATCGACGCAAATTCGGTGGTGCCGATCGCAAATGCGCCGACCGCCAGCGCGAACAGGACGAGCGCGGGATTGACCTTCGGTGTAAGCGCGGGCTGGGACGGGACGCCCATGGCAAGCTCCATGCTGCAATGCAAAAAATTAGCGGAAGCCCGGCAAATGGGCGTCGTGACAGCGCTGGTCAACCCTGCATTCGTATGAGTTTTCTGCACCTGCGTCGTCGCAGCCTGCAATCGCACTGCGAAGGCGCTCGCGCTGGATGGCGGATCGGCTATAGGCCGGACGCATGGACATGGGTGGTGAACAAGGAAGCGGCAGGGCTGCGCTGATCGGCACGGGCGCGGTGCTGGCATCGCTTATCTCGGTCAATTTCGGCGCCGCCGTCGCCAAGACGGTATTCCCGCTGCTTGGCGCGGCTGGCGTATCGGCGCTGCGCATCAGCCTGGCGGCGGGCTTGTTGTGGATGTTGCGCAGGCCGTGGCGCAGGCGCGTGCCGGCGGGCGCAGGCTGGTGGCTGGCCGCCTATGGCGCGACGCTGGGCCTGATGAACCTGTGCATCTATCTCGCGTTCGAGCGTATTCCGCTGGGCGTCGCGATCGCGATCGAGGTGGCGGGGCCGCTGGCGGTCGTGCTGTTCGGGTCGCGCCGTCCGCGTGATTTCTGCTGGCTCGCGGCGGCGGTGGCGGGGCTGCTACTGTTGCTGCCGCTCCGCAGCGACGCGCCGCTCGATCCGGTCGGCGTCGCCTTCGCCTGCGCGGCGGGCCTGTGCTGGGCGCTTTATATCGTGGCGGGCAAGCGGGTGTCGGGCGTGGTGGGCGGCGATGCCGTCGCCTGGGGGATGCTGGCCGCGGCGATCCTTGTCCTGCCATTCGGCGTCGCCCATGCGGGCGTGGCGCTGCTCTCGCCGGGCATCCTGCTGGTCGGGCTGGCCATCGCCATCCTGTCGAGCGCCTTGCCCTATTCGCTGGAGATGGAGGCGATGCGGCGCCTGCCCGCCCATGTCTTCGGCCTGCTGGTCAGCGCGTCGCCCGCCGTCGGTGCGCTGGCGGGGTTCGTCATTTTGGACGAGCGGCTGACCCCGCTCCAATGGATCGCGATCCTCTGCATCATGGCGGCGTCGGCCGGCAGCGCCCTGACGGCCGGCCACAAGCCCGCTATCGAAGACGCGCCGCAATAAGCGGCAGCGTTTACCCGCTCACCTGCGCCTGGCTGACGTCCAGCATCTTGCCGTCGGTAATAATCACCATGTCGCCCAGCTTGGTGACGCCGAACAGTTTTTGCGCGAACGCCTTGGGCACGCCGATGCAGCCATGGGTGCCGCGGCCCCATTGCACGTCGCTGCCATGGATGAATACGCCGTCATTGGTCAGGCGCTGGGCGAAGGGCATCGGCGCATTGTCGTAAGTGCGCGAAAAATAGTCGGCATGTTTCGCCATGATCGGGAAGGCGCCCTTGGGGCTGGGCTTGTCGGTCGCGCCATAGAGGATCACCGCCGCGCCGATCTCATAGCCTGCGCGGAACACGGACAAAGTCTGCGCGCGCAGATCGACCGTGATGATGACCGGGCCGGTGGCGGGTGCGCCATTTTCATCCCAGGCATAATCGCCGTGGCGGAACGGGCCGTCGATCTTGAGCACGCGCTTGACCCGCAATGCGCCCGGATCGACCGCCATGCCCTGGTCGCTGCGTCGCTCTACCGGCTTGGCGGGATCGGGGACGGTTGGCTGGGCCTGGGCAGTCGTCGTCGGCTTGGCGTCGTCGCCGGCTGGCCGGTCGATCCAGTGGGTCGCCAGCAGCGCCGCGCCGCCCAGGCCCAGCCCGATCGCCAGCTTAGGTCCGGCGCTTTTCGCCAATGATTTCAGGAAACCCGCCATCGTCGTCCTCATGCCTTCGTGCCGGGCCAGGATAGCGGCAAAAGGTTAATCCTAGCCTTCCCGCGCCACTTCCGCGGCCGCGATCGCGGTCAGGTTCAGGATGCCGCGTGACGTGACGCCGGGCGTCAGCACATGGATCGGCTTGGTCAGGCCCATCAGCATCGGCCCGACCGTGGGCGAACTGGACGACGCCGACAGCGCGGTCAGCGTGATGTTCGCCGCGTCCAGGTTCGGCATGACCAGCAGGTTGGCCGGCCCTTCGAACCGTGAATCGGGGACCAGCCGTTCGCGCAACGCCTGGCTGAGCGCCGCGTCGGCATGCATTTCGCCGTCCACCGCCAGGTCGGGCGCGGCGTCGCGCACGATCTTGAACGCTTTGCGCATCTTGCGCGCGCTGTCGGTATGCGATGCGCCGAAATTGGAATGGGACAGGAGCGCGACGCGGGGCGTCAGCCCGAAATGCTGGAGTTCGGTCGCCGCCAGCAGCGTCATTTCGGCGATCTGTTCCGGCGTTGGGTCGGGCACCATATGGGTATCGGTGATGAACAGCGCGCCCGCGTCCAGAATCAGGCCGGACAGCGCATAGACGCGACTGTGGCCGGGCGTGCGGTCGATGATGCGCAGCACATGTTCGACCTGGCCCCAATATTCGGACCGCCCGCCGACCAGCGCCGCGTCCACCCGTCCGGTCTGCAACAGCATCGCGGCGGTAATGGTCGGGCGGCGATAAACATGGCGCAATATTTCGTCCGCCGGCACGCCGCGGCGGGACGCGACCGTGCGATAGGCCTCGACCAGTTCGCCCATCACCAGATGGTCGGTTTCCGGGTCGATTACCTCGACATCGCGCTCCAGGTCGAAGCTCAGCCCCAGTTCGGGCAGCTTTTGCGCCAGGATGCGGCGGCGCGCGACGATCGTCGGGCGGACGATGCCTTCGTCCAGCGCGTCGCGGATGGCGCGCAGCACGCGGTCGTCCTCACCCTCGCCATAGACGATGCGGCATCCGGTGCCGCGCGCGGCTTCGAACACCGGCAGCATCAACTGGCCCGACCGCGCGCTCTGGCGCGACAGGCTGCGCTTATACTCGTCCAGGTCCAGCGTCTTCTTCGCGACGCCGCTCTCCATCGCCGCCCGTGCGACCGCGACGGCAATCTCGCCGATCAGGCGCGGGTCGAAGGGGGTGGGGATGATATAGTCGGCGCCGAACACCAGCCTGCGCCCGCCATAGGCCTGTGCCACGCTGTCATGCGCGGGCATCCGGGCGAGCGCGGCGATGGCGTCGGCGGCGGCGACCTTCATCGCTTCGTTGATCTGCGTCGCGCCGCAATCCAGCGCGCCGCGGAAGATATAAGGGAAGCACAGGACATTGTTGACCTGGTTGGGATAGTCCGACCGGCCGGTGGCGATGATCGCGTCCGGGCGCACTTCGCGCGCGGCCTCCGGGCGGATTTCCGGCTCCGGGTTGGCCAGCGCGAAGATCAGCGGATTGGGCGCCATCAGCGGCAGCCATTCGGGCTTCAGCACGCCGGGCGCGGAGAGGCCGAGGAACAGGTTAGCCCCCGGCAGCACGTCGGGCAGGGTGCGCGCATTGGTCGTGCGGGCATAGCGCGCCATATTGGGCAACATGCCTTCGCGCCCCGAATGGATCACGCCGTCCTTGTCGGTCATGGTGACATTTTCGACCGGCAGGCCCATCGACACCAGCAGGTCGACGCAGGCGAGCGCCGCCGCGCCCGCGCCCGACGTCACCAGCTTCGCGTCGGCCAGCGTCTTGCCCTGCAACACCAGCGCGTTGCGCACGGCGGCGGCGACGACGATGGCGGTGCCATGCTGGTCGTCATGAAAGACCGGAATGTTCATCCGCGCCTTTAGCCGCGCCTCGATCGCGAAGCATTCGGGCGCCTTGATGTCTTCCAGGTTGATGCCGCCGAAGGTCGGCTCCATCAATGCGACCGCCTCGACAAAGGCGTCCGGGTCGGTCGTGTCCAGTTCGATGTCGAACACGTCGATATCCGCGAATTTCTTGAACAGGACCGCCTTGCCCTCCATCACCGGCTTGGACGCCAGCGCGCCGATCGCGCCCAAGCCCAATACGGCGGTGCCGTTGGAGATGACCGCGACCAGATTGCCGCGCGCGGTGTATTCCATCGCCTTGTCGGGATCGGCGGCGATCTCGATACAGGGCGCGGCGACGCCGGGCGAATAGGCCAGCGCCAGATCGCGCTGGTTCACCATGCGTTTGGTCGGCTCTATGCGGAGCTTACCGGGCTGGGGATAGCGGTGATAGTCGAGGGCGGCGCGGCGGGTGTTATCGTCCATGCGGGCGGCCTTAAAGGCTGTGTTCCGCTAGAGCAACCCAATGCGGTCCCAGGGCGGTGTCGGGACATAAAGTGTAACAAGAAAATCGATGAAGGCGGTGATCGCGGCGGGTGGATTATGCTGCGGCAACTGCACAGCAAACAGGCCGACATCCGCCGATCCCTCATAATCCGGCAGGATCTGCCGAACATCCGCGCGACCCAGCGCCGCGCTGATATCCCAAAGCGATCGCAGCGCGATGCCGCCGCCCGCCAGCGCCACTTCGCGCACCAGTTCGCTGCTGTTGGTGCGGACATGGCTGTCCCCCTCGACCACCACTGGCCCCTTCGGCCCCACCAGCCGCCAGGGCATTTGTCCGTCCGCAGCAAGCAGGCGATGGTTTTTAAGGTCCGCGATGGTCTCCGGCGCGCCGAACCGATCCAGATAGGCGGGCGCGGCGCACAGGATGCGGCGGTTGGTCGCCAGTTGGCGCGCGGTCAGGCCCTGTCCCGGATCGGCGGTGATGCGGATCGCCAAATCCGCGCGGCTTTCCATCAGGTCGGTGAAATCGTCCGACAGATCGACGCTCAGTTCCACCCTGGGATGCGCGTCGATGAAGCGCTGAAGATAGGGTGCCAGATGCATCCGCCCGAAGGATGTCGGCGCGGTGATGCGCAACGGCCCGCTTGCCACCGCCGACGCGCCCGTCACGCGCCGCTCCGCATCGTCCAGCGCCGCCAATATGCTGCGGAGGTCGGCATGGAGCCGCTCGCCCGCCGGCGTCAGCGCCAGCCGCCGCGTGGTGCGATGCACCAGCTTCGCGCCAAGCCGTTCCTCCAGCCTCGCCAGCCGCTTGGACATCATCGCGGGTGAAATATGCAGCCGCCGCCCGGCCGCCGCCAGCCCGCCTTCGTCCACGATCGCAACGAACAGTGCATGGTCGGGGTCCATCATATTCGTTCACCAAAGGAATGACTGTCTTCGTATAATAGCGTATATACGCCATAATAGGAATCGAATAATGTCATTCATGCATTGTCATTCCCGCGGAGGCGGGGATGACGGAACAGGTTGAGGGAATGGCATATGACCGACCGTATGATCGACAAGGCCGGCCTGCAGGTCGCGCAAGAACTGGCCGATTTCATCGACACCCGTGCGCTGCCCGGCACCGGCATCGCACCCGACGTCTTCTGGGCGGGCGCCGCCGCCATCTTCGCCCGTTTCGCCCCCGAAAACGCCGCCCTCCTGCGCAAGCGTGACACACTCCAGGCGCAGATCGACAGCTGGCACGAACAGCGCCGCGGTCAGCCGCATGACGCCGCCGTCTATCAGGCGTTCCTGCGCGAGATCGGTTATCTGGTTCCCGAGCCCGCGCCTTTCGCCATCGGCAGCGAAAATGTCGATGACGAAGTCGCGCGTATGGCCGGACCGCAGCTGGTCGTCCCAATCCTCAACGCCCGCTTCCTGCTCAACGCCGCCAATGCGCGCTGGGGCAGCCTGTATGACGCGCTTTATGGCACCGACGCCATTCCCGGCGCGGCCTCCGGCAAAGGCTATGACGAAACCCGCGGCGCGCAGGTCATCGCTTGGGCCAAGGCGTTTCTGGACGACGCGATCCCGCTGGCGGACGAACGCTGGGCCGACCTGTCCAGCGACGCCATCGTCCTGCGCGATCCGACCCAATATATCGGCCTCAGTGAGAAGGGCCGTCTGTTCCGCCACAATGGCCTGCATATCGAAGTCGTTTTCGACAAGACGCATCCGATCGGCGCGACCGACCCGGCGGGCATAGCCGACGTCATCCTTGAATCCGCGTTGACCGCGATCTGTGACCTGGAAGACTCCGTCGCCGCCGTTGATGCGCAGGACAAGGTCGCGGCCTATGCCAACTGGCTCGGCCTCATGCGCGGCGACCTGACCGAAACATTCGAAAAGGGCGGCGCGATGATGACCCGCGCCCTCAATCCTGACCGCGCCTATACCGCGCCCGACGGCGGCAGCTTCACCTTGCCGGGCCGCAGCCTGCTGTTCGTCCGCAATGTCGGCCATCTGATGACCAACCCGGCCATCCGCCTGGCGCAAGGCGACGAGGCGCCCGAAGGCATACTCGACGGCATCGTCACCAGCCTGATCGCGATTCACGATCTGAAGCGCGAAGGCGGCAACAGCCGCGCGGGCAGCGTCTATATCGTCAAGCCCAAGATGCACGGGCCGGACGAAGCCGCCTTCACCAACCGCCTGTTCGACGCGATCGAGGATATGCTGGGCCTCGCCCGCCATACGATCAAGGTCGGCGTCATGGACGAGGAGCGCCGCACGTCGGCGAACCTCGCCGCCTGCATCCATGCCGTCCGCGACCGCATCGTCTTCATCAACACCGGCTTCCTCGACCGCACCGGCGACGAGATGCATACCTCGATGCAGGCTGGTCCGATGATCCCCAAGGGCGAGATGAAGACCAGCAACTGGATCGCCGCCTATGAGGATCGCAACGTCCAGATCGGCCTGGCCTGTGGCCTGTCGGGCCGGGCGCAGATCGGCAAGGGCATGTGGGCCGCGCCCGATCGGATGGCCGACATGCTGGCGCAGAAGGGCGGTCATCCCAGCAGTGGCGCCAACACCGCTTGGGTGCCATCCCCCACAGCCGCGACCTTGCACGCGACCCATTATCACCGCATCGACGTTTTCGCGCGACAGGAGGCGCGCAAGGCTGAAGGTATCGCGCCGCTCGACAAGTTGCTGACCATCCCGGTCGCGATCGGCCGCAATTTCTCGGAAGCGGAAATCGCGCAGGAACTGGACAATAATGCGCAGGGCATCCTTGGCTATGTCGTCCGCTGGATCGACCAGGGAATAGGCTGTTCCAAGGTGCCCGACATCCATGACATTGGCCTGATGGAGGATCGCGCGACGCTGCGCATTTCCTCGCAGCATATGGCCAACTGGCTGCTCCACGGCATCTGCACGGCGGAGCAGGTCGACGCCGCTCTCCAACGCATGGCTGCCAAGGTCGATGCCCAGAATGCGGGCGATCCCCTCTATCAGCCGATGGCCGGCCGGGAAGCGGAGAGCCTGGCCTATCAAGCTGCTCGCGCCTTGGTGTTCGAAGGCGTCGATCAGCCCAACGGCTATACCGAACCGCTGCTCCACGCTTTCCGCGCGGAACAGAAGGCGGAAGCGCTGGAGGACGCATAAACCACCTCCGTTCGCGTCGAGCGAAGTCGAGAAGTGTCTAGGACGCACTTCTCGTTTCTCGACTACGCTCGAAACGAACGGCTATGGGCTTTTGGGTATATGGCTGCCTTGGCAATCCACCCATGCTGCGTTACGCCCTCCCCGGCGGGCAGCATGGGAGCCATCATGACAATCCTCGTCCATCATCTGAACAACAGCCGTTCGCAGCGCATCCTCTGGCTGCTGGAAGAGCTGGGCGAACCTTATGAAGTCCGCCGCTACGAACGCGACCGCAAGACCATGCGCGCGCCATCCGAACTGCGCGCCATGCATCCCCTGGGTCGCTCCCCTGTGGTGGAAGTGGACGGCCACCGCCTGATCGAAACCGGCGCGATCATGGACTATCTGGTCACCCGCGCCGGTGGGCGTTTCGGCCCGCCCGCCGATGCGGAAGGCGCGATCCGCTATCGCCAATATCTACACTATGCCGAAGGCTCCATGATGCCGCCGCTGCTGGCGCTGCTCATCATCGGCAAGCTCGGCCTGCTCGGCCGCCCCGCGCGCCCGACGGTGCAGAGGATGCTGGACGACCATCTCGACTGGCTGGAAACGGAACTGGCGAGCCGCCCCTATTTCGCGGGCGATGCTTTCACCGCCGCCGACATGATGATGAGTTTCCCGCTGGAGGCCTCCCGCGCGCGTGGCGGCCTGAACGAATCGCGCCCCAATATCATTCGCTGGCTGACCGAAATGCACGCGCGCCCCGCCTATCAGGCCGCCCTCAAGAGCGGCGGTAAATATGCCTACGCCTGACCGCCGCACCCTGCTGCGCTACGCTGCCGCGACCTTCGCCACCGCCGCCATAAGTCCGCGCCTCTTCGCGCAGGAAAAGGCCGCCGAAGCGCTAAAATCCCTCACCATCACCGTCACCCCTATCGGCAAGGCCGAACGCGCCGATCGCCTGGCCCGCGCGCAAAAGGCGATGCAGGCGCAGGGGATCGATGCGCTGCTGATCGAGCCGGGCGCCAGCCTGATCTATTACAGCGGCGTCCGCTGGCACCGCAGCGAACGGCTGACCGCGCTGGTCATCCCGGCTAGCGGCCCGCCGCTGGTCGTCTGCCCCTTTTTCGAAAAACCCTCGATCGACGAATCGCTCGCCATCCCGGCAGAGGTGCGCGTCTGGCAGGAACATGAAAGCCCCTATGCCCCGATCGCCGACTTCCTGACCGCCAAGGGTCTGGCGAAGGGCCGCATCGGCATCGAGGAAACGGTGCGCTATTTCGCCGTCGATGGCCTGAAAGCTGCGCTGCCCGCCGCGACATTGGTAAAAGACCCCGTCACCCGCGCCATCCGCATGCGCAAGACCGCCGCCGAAATCGCCCTGATGCAGACCGCCGCCGACATCACCATGGCCGCTTATCGCTGGACCTACCCGCAAGTAAAGGCCGGCATGGCCCCCGCCGACATCGGCGCGCTGATGAGCGCCGCGACGAAGCAACTGGGCGGGCAGGTGGAATTCAACCTCGTCCTGCTCGGCGAAGCGGCCGCCTATCCCCACGGTTCGGGCAAGCCGCAGGCGGTGCGCACGGGGGAGGTCGTGCTGATGGACTGCGGCTGCACGGTCGAGGATTATCAGTCCGACATCAGCCGTACTTGGGTCCATGGCGCCACCCCCACCGCGCAGCAGCGCAAGGTCTGGAACGATGTATCCCACGGCCAGACGATCGCTTTCGCGGCGGCGAAGCTCGGCGTGCCGGCCGGATCGGTCGATGACGCGGTGCGCGGCTGGTATGAGGCACAGGGCTACGGTCCCGGCTACGCGCTCCCCGGCTTGTCCCACCGCACCGGCCACGGCATCGGCATGGAAGGGCATGAGCCGGTCAACTTGGTCCATGGCGAAACCACGAAACTGGACGTCGGCATGTGCTTTTCGAATGAGCCGGGGCTGTATCTGCCCGGCGTCATGGGCGTGCGGATGGAAGACTGCTTCCATATGACCGCGCAGGGACCGGCGTGGTTCTCGAAGCCCCCGGTCTCGATTGAAGAGCCAATGGGGTAAAGGAATTAACTCTTTTCCGTTCGGGCTGAGCCTGTCGAAGCCTCTTTTCTAGTTCAAGAACTGCGGCCCTTCGACAAGCTCAGGGCGAACGGATGGCGGGACTAATCTGCACAATGAGTCTTTGGCGGCGTTATATAGACTGGATCGACACGGACCTCGGCGATGCTTGGCCTCGCATGAACGGGCTATCCAGCCTGGTGCCGATCATCCCTCTCGGACTCGCAGCGATCGCTGGCCTAATTTTTCACGGCCAAGGCAATCCTCCTTCTACCGCTGAGGTAGTGGTCATTGCTTTCTTGACCTTCTCGCTTTTCGCGATTTGGGGCTGGAGGGTTTATCTGGGAGCCAAGCGCCAAGTCAGACGAATACGCACAGGTGACGCGGATGAGTAAATGCAGCCTCGATGGCTGTTTGAGGCATCACACCAAATTGATCCCCATTCCCAATCGCCCACGACCAAATCCCCCGCTTGTGCGGCGGGCCGCTTCCCACTAAATCGCCCCCATGACCTCGACCAACGACATTCGCCGCTCCTTCCTCGACTATTTCGGGGCCAACGGCCACACCATCGTCCCGTCCGCGCCTCTGGTGCCGCATAACGACCCGACGCTGATGTTCGTCAATGCGGGCATGGTGCCGTTCAAGAATGTTTTCACAGGGCTTGAAACGCGCGCCTACAAGACCGCGACGTCGAGCCAGAAGTCGGTCCGCGCGGGCGGCAAGCATAACGATCTCGACAATGTCGGCTATACCGCGCGCCACCATACCTTCTTTGAAATGCTGGGCAATTTCAGCTTCGGCGACTATTTCAAGGAGCAGGCGATCACCCATGCCTGGACCCTGCTGACCAAGGAATGGGGCCTGCCCGCCGACAAGCTGACCGCCACCGTCTATCACACGGATGACGAGGCGTTCGACCTGTGGAAGAAGATCGCCGGCCTGCCCGATCATCGCATCATCCGCATCCCGACCAAGGATAATTTCTGGGCGATGGGCGATAGCGGTCCCTGCGGTCCCTGTTCGGAAATCTTCTACGATCATGGCGACCATATCTGGGGCGGCCCGCCCGGCAGCCCGGAGGAGGACGGCGACCGCTTCGTCGAAATCTGGAACCTCGTCTTCATGCAATATGAGCAGGAAGCCAACGAGATCGTGTCGGAACTGCCCAAGCCGTCGATCGACACCGGCATGGGTCTGGAGCGGATCGCCGCCGTTATGCAGGGCGTGCATAACAATTATGACACCGACACGTTCAAGGCGCTGATCGCGGAATCCGGCGCGATCACTCGCACCGCGACCGACGGCGAGCATCAGGCCAGCCACCGCGTCATCGCCGATCACCTCCGCTCGACCAGCTTCCTGATCGCGGATGGCGTGCTGCCCGCCAACGAAGGCCGCGGCTATGTCCTGCGCCGCATCATGCGCCGCGCCATGCGCCATGCGCACATCATCGGCGCGAAAGACCCGCTAATGTATCGTCTGGTTTCGTCGCTCGTCTCGGAAATGGGCGGCGCCTTCCCCGAACTGGTCCGCGCCCAGCCGCTGATCGAGGAAACGCTGCTGCGCGAGGAAACCCGGTTCCGCAAGACACTGGAAAACGGCCTGCGCCTGCTGGACGAAGCCACCGCCGATCTTGGCGAAGGCGCGACCCTGCCCGGCGAAACCGCGTTCAAACTCTACGACACGTTCGGCTTCCCCTATGACCTGACCGAGGACGCGCTGCGCACCCAGGGTCTGTTGGTCGACCGCGCCGGTTTCGACGCCGCCATGGCGGAGCAGAAAGCCGCCGCCCGCGCCGCCTGGAAGGGGTCGGGCGAAAAGGCGTCGGACGAAATCTGGTACGACATTGCTGAAACCTTCGGCACGTCCGAATTCACCGGCTACAGCGGCACGCAGGGCGAAGGCGAAGTGCAGGCCATCGTCAAGGACGGCGTGCGCGTCGATAGCGCCACAGTCGGCGATACGGTCGCGATCATCACCAACCAGACGCCTTTCTACGGCGAAAGCGGCGGCCAGAATGGCGACGCAGGCAAGATCACTTCGCTGGGCGGCCTCGTCGCCGACGTAGCGGACACGTCCAAGCCGCTGGGCCGCCTTCACGCGCATCAGGCGACGATCAGCGCAGGCAGCGTCAAGGTCGGCGACACCGTCCAGCTGACGGTCGACGTCGAACGCCGCGACCGTATCCGCGCCAATCACAGCGCCACCCATCTGCTCCACGCTGCGCTGCGCAAGGAGCTGGGCGGTCATGTCACGCAAAAGGGCAGCATGGTTGCGGCCGAGCGCCTTCGCTTCGATTTCTCCCATCCCGAAGCCCTGACCCATGCGCAGATCGCCAAGGTCGAGGCGGATGTGAACGCCCAGATCCGTCATAATGACGAGGTCACGACCCGCCTCATGACGCCAGACGACGCGATCGGCGCGGGCGCAATGGCGCTGTTCGGCGAAAAATATGGCGATGAAGTCCGTGTCCTCTCCATGGGGAAGGGCGACGAGCATCATTATTCAGTCGAACTGTGCGGCGGCACCCATGTCCGCGCGACCGGCGACATCGCCTTGTTCAAGATCATATCGGAAAGCGCCGTCTCCAGCGGCATCCGCCGGATCGAGGCGCTGACCGGCGAAGCTGCCCGCCTTTGGCTGGTCGATCGCGACGACAAGTTGCGCCAGACCGCTAATGCGCTGAAGACCTCGCCGGATGAGGTGCCCGCCCGCATCGCCGCGCTGGTCGAACAGAGCCGCAAGCTGGAGCGAGAACTGGCCGAAGCGAAGAAAGCGCTAGCGTTGGGCGGCGGCGGTTCCGCCCAAGCTGCCGGCCCCGAACAGGTCGGCGCTGTCAGTTTCCTCGGCCAGGTCATCGACGGCCTGGACCCCAAGGAACTGCGCGGCATCGTAGATGGCAATAAGAAGACGCTGGGCAGCGGCGTTTCCGCGATCGTCGCCGTGGTCGATGGCCGCGCCACCATTGCGGTCGGCGTGACCGACGATCTGAGCGCCAGCATCAGTGCCGTCGATCTGGTCCGCGTGGGTGTCGAAGCGCTCGGCGGTAAAGGCGGTGGCGGCCGTCCCGATATGGCACAGGGCGGCGGCCCGGATGGCGACAAGGCGGCGGCGGCGATCGACGCGGTCAAGGTAGCGCTCGCCAAAGTGCCGGCCTGATTCGGGACGGGTGACGACTTTATCCTCGCTCGTCGCTTCAAATGGCATCGCATATCAAATAACGGGTGAGGCCGCCGAATATCATGGCCTCATCTCGTTGCGTTGTTTGCCGGTCCGCTTTTTTCTGCCATTGTCCTGACCTTGCATGAACCCTGCCTGGGTTTGTGTCTGGGGGGGAATTACTGTGGTAGCCATAATCTTGAGTGCATCGGTCGTCGCCGCGATCGGGCTGCAAGCCGCACCGTCTGCATCGACCGTCGATCTGTTCTGTCGCGGGCGGGGCGATCGCTTCGTCACCACCCAAGTCCAGGTGCGACAGTCGGACGGCACGATGAAGAATCAGTCCAACAGCCGTCGCGTGCCATTTGACGACGCCATTCGGATCAAAGTCGCGGGCAACAGCGGCGAAGCGCTGATCCCCGACGCGATGCTGGGTGACGATGACCAGCGCGGCTGGCACGAAATCAAGAAGCTGGAAGTGACGCCGTCGACGATCGCGGGCAAAGTCTATTTCGGGTGGTTGTTCAGCCCGGTCATGTCGCTCAACCGCGAAACCGGGACGCTGCGCATCACCGGATCGCTGGCGAATTTCTCCGGCAGTTGCACGCCCTATACCGGCCAGTCCATGGCCCGCGCACCTCGCGCTGCGCCGTCGCGGATGGCCGGCAGCGCCGCTCCTGCCGGCGGCGATGCCCGCGACGCCGCGCGCGCCGCCGCCGCGCGTGCAGGGAGTCGGGACGCGGCGCGCAGCGCTGCGGTTAAGGCTGACCTCGCCTTCCGCCTGTTCAACGCCAGCAGCGAATCGATCGTCGAATTCGCCATGATGGGCGCATCGGGCACGCCCAGCGCCAACTGGTTCCGCACCAGCGGTCCGCTCGCCGCCAATCTGTTCCGCAAGATGAATTTTTCCACCGGCACCACCTGTACGCACATCGTTCGCGTCACCTTCGCTGGCGGAGGGCGCACCACGCGACCGATCAATTTTTGCGGCAAGAATATTCTCTATGTCAGCAATGATGATATCTGGATCGAATGACGATCGCCAAGGGCTGACCGGCGCGCAACGTCCGCAGGCGCTGCGGCTGGACTGGGGATACGCATGAAGCTGGCGCTTTCGACCATCATTGCCGATATCGTCGCCCAGATGGGCGAGGCGGCCGAACGCGGCAAGGTCGCCGATTATATTCCCGAACTGGCCAAGGTCGATCCCGCCCAATTCGCCATAGCCATCGCCACCGCGGACGGCGATCTGTTCACCGGCGGCGACGCGGACACCGGTTTTTCGATCCAGTCCGTGTCGAAAGTGTTCGCCCTCACCCTCGCGCTCGGCAAGGTGGGCGACCAGCTTTGGGATCGTGTCGGGCGGGAGCCGTCGGGCAATGCCTTCAATTCCATCGTTCAGTTGGAACGGGAGGCTGGCATCCCGCGAAATCCCTTCATCAATGCCGGCGCGATCGTCGTGGCCGACGTCAATCTGGGCGGGCACCAGCCGCGCGTCGCCATCGGTGAGATGCTGCGTTTCGTGCGCTATCTGAGCGGCGACGACAGCATTGCCATCAATGAGGATGTCGCCGCGTCGGAAACCGCGACCGGATTCCGTAACATGGCGCTCGCCAATTATATGCGCGCCTTCGGCAATGTCCGCCATCAGGTCGATCTGGTGCTGGGCACCTATGTCCACCAATGCGCGATCGAGATGAGCTGTCGCCAGCTAGCGCTCGCGGGCCGATATCTGATGCTCGACGGCCGGCACCCGGACGGGGGCAGGGTGGTGTCGCCCAGCCGCGCGCGGCGCATCAACGCGCTGATGCTGACCTGCGGCCATTATGACGCGTCGGGCGACTTCGCCTTCCGCGTCGGCATCCCCGGCAAGTCGGGCGTGGGCGGCGGCATCCTCGCCATCGTGCCGGGCCGCGCATCGATCGCGGTCTGGTCGCCGGGCCTCAACGACAGCGGCAATAGCTGCCTTGGCACCCAGGCGTTGGAACGCCTGGCGCGCCACACCGGCTGGTCGGTATTCAGTCCACCGCAGGAGGGGGATTAGTGCGGTGTTAATCTATATCCGTTCGTTTCGAGCGAAGTCGAGAAACCTGCGCATGGCTTCTCGACTTCGCTCGAAGCGAACGGATCATGATCGGGTCTCACCTCATCCCACCTCATCGGGCCGCAATCGCCGCAACTTGGGCGCGGTTTCCATCTGCGCTGCTTCCTTGATCCCAACGCGCAGATCCTCGCGCATCTGGTGGATCGACGCGATCACCGGCCCCATCGCGACGCCCAGGTCGACCAGCGCCGTCTCGGCCAGTTGCAGCGAGCTTTCCAGCGTTTCGGGCACCGCGTCGCTCGCCCCAGCCTTGTAGAGCTGCGCGGCATGATCGGTGTCGCGCGCGCGGGCGATGATCGGCAGGTCGGGCACCCAGCCGCGCACGCGCTTGGTGACGCGCACCGACAGCACCGGATCGTCCATCGTCAGGATGAGCGCGCGGGCATGGCCCAGCCGGAGCCGGTCGAGCATTTCCACCCGCGCCACGTCGCCGAACAGGATCGGATAGCCCAGCCGCCTTGCCTCCGCGACGACATCGGGGTCCGATTCGACCACGACGAACCGCTGCTTGTGGCTCTTGAGCAGGTCGCACACCATGCGGCCGACGCGGCCGAAGCCGATGACCACAGCCGCCGCCTCGATATGCTCCTCGGTCGCCTCGATCCGCTCCTCGCCGATCGCCATTTCCAGCCGCCGCGCGACGTCATGGCCGATCCGCGCTAGCAGCGGCGTGATGGTCAGGCCAATGGCCGTCACGATCTGCCAGAAGGCGGCTGTCGATGGCAGGATCAGTTGCGCCGCAGCGGCCGTCGACAGCACGATCAGCGTGGTTTCCGACGGGCTGGACATCAGCACCCCGACCTCCAGCGCCACGCCCTTGCGCACGCCCGACAGGTAGAGCAGCGTCGATGTCACCAGCGTCTTGGCCAACACCACGCCCATGACGGCAAGCAGCAGGCTGGGCCAGTTGGCCAGGATGACGCGGATGTCCAGGCTCATGCCCACGGTAATCAGGAACACGCCCAGCGCCAGCCCCTTGAACGGGGCGGTCATCACCTCGACTTCGCTATGATAGTCGGTTTCGGCGATCAATATGCCCGCCAGCAGCGCGCCCACGATCGGCGACAGGCCCGCGATCGATGTGGCGAGGCTGGAGACGATCACCACCAGCAGGCTGGCCGCCAGGAATACTTCGGGACTTTTCGTGCGCGCTGCCTGGCTGAAAATATGCGGCAGGACGAGCCGGCCCAGCACCAGCATGACGGCGATGGTGATGCCGCCCTTCAGCAGCGTCGTGGCCATTTCGCCCCACGCCCCGTCGGGACTGGCGGCGACGGACGGGGCCAGCGCGCCCAGCATGAAGATGATCGGCACCAGGGCCAGATCCTCGAACAGCAGCATGGAGAAGGCGGCACGCCCGACCGCGCTTTGCGTGCCGACCATCGGCAGCACGACCGCCGTGGAGGACAGCGCCAGCGCCAAACCCAGGCCGATCGCGCCAGCGGTGGGCTGTCCCAGCAGATAGAGGCCCGTCGCGATCAGCAGCGCGCCGCCGATCAACTCGGTCGCACCCACGCCGAACACCTGCGCGCGCATCGTCCATAATCGGCGGAAACTCAGTTCCAGCCCGATAGAGAACAGCAGCAATATGACGCCTAGCTCGGCGAACGGCTCGATCGCCTCGCCATTGGATATGGTGACATGATAGAGCCAGGGATATTGGCTGACCAGCGATCCCAGCCCCGCCGGACCGACCGCCAGGCCGACCAGGATGAACCCGATGACAGGGCTGATGCGCAGCCGCGCGAAACCGGGGATGACCAGTCCCGCCGCCCCCAGGATAACAAGAGAGTCGCTAAAACTGTTGGGATTGATCGCGCCGGCCATGCCGGCATCATTGCGGCTGCGTGCCGTAATATCCAGTCTTTTGGTGGAAAAAAGCAGATTGTCGAGGATGGTGCGGACGGCGGGACTTGAACCCGCATTTCCAGGGGAAGGCGGATTTTAAGTCCGCTGCGTCTACCGATTTCGCCACGTCCGCCCGTCATGCCACGGGGCAACGCCTCCCCTGACGGCTGGCGCGCGGCAGGTCAAGCCATGGATCGACACATTAGATCGATATGATGGATCGGCTCAGGCGTTGTCCTTGCCGTTCAACCGTTCGCGCATTTCCTTGCCCGGCTTGAAATAGGGCACGCGTTTGGCCGACACCGGCACCTGTTCCCCGGTGCGCGGGTTGCGCCCGGTGCGCGCATCGCGCGCGCGGGTGGTGAAGGCGCCGAAGCCGCGCAGTTCCACGCGGCCACCGGTGGATAGCCGATCGACAATCTCCCTGAAGAAGAGATCGACGATCTTTTCCACTTCCGGCAGGCTGAGCCCCGGATTCTCCTCGGCCAGCTTCTGGATCAATTCCGAACGGATCATTGGTACTCCAGCGCCCCTCTGCTGTGCCCCATGCCCTGCATAGAGGTTCCGCAAGGCGTTGACAATCGGGCAACATCAAGATCGTTACGTTTCCAAAATCATGATGGCGTCACTGCCATGAAAAAGGCCCGCCGGACAGGGGTCCGACGGGCCTTTTTCATGTTTCAAAAGCGAGGAAGGCTCAGCCTTCGGTCTTCGCCTTGAGCGCTTCGCCGAGGATATCGCCCAGCGACGCGCCGCTGTCGGACGAACCATACTGCGCGACGGCCTGCTTCTCTTCGGCGATCTGCATCGCCTTGACCGAGAAGGTCGGCTTCTTGGCGCGGTCGAAACCGGTCACCATCGCGTCGAACTTCTGGCCGATCTGGAAGCGCTCCGAACGCTGCTCGTCGCGGTCGCGACCCAGGTCGCTGCGCTTGATGAAGCCGGCCGCGCCGTCTTCGCCAGCCTGGACTTCCAGGCCGCCGTCGCGGACTTCAAGGACGGTCACGGTGACGATCGCGTTCTTGTTGAGGCCAGCCGATGCAGCGGCGGTGCCGCCAGCGGCCGGGCCGCCACGCTCAAGCTGCTTCATGCCCAGGCTGATGCGCTCCTTCTCGACGTCGATGTCGAGAACGACCGCCTGCACGGCCTCACCCTTGCGATGCAGCGCCAGCGCGTCTTCGCCCGAAATGCCCCACGCGATGTCGGACATGTGGACCATGCCGTCGACGTCGCCGTCCAGGCCGATGAACAGGCCGAACTCGGTGGCATTCTTGACTTCGCCTTCGACGGTCGAACCGATCGGGTGACGCTCGGCAAAGCTGTCCCACGGGTTCGACTGGGCCTGCTTGAGGCCAAGCGAAATGCGGCGCTTTTCGGGATCGACTTCCAGAACCAGGACTTCGACTTCCTGGCTGGTCGATACGATCTTGCCGGGGTGGACGTTCTTCTTGGTCCAGGACATTTCCGACACATGGACCAGGCCTTCGATGCCCGCTTCCAGTTCCACGAACGCACCATATTCGGTGATGTTGGTGACGCGGCCCGACAGCTTGGCGCCGATGGGGTACTTGGCGCTCGCGCCTTCCCACGGATCGCTTTCCAGCTGCTTCATGCCGAGCGAGATGCGCTGCGTGTCGCGGTTGATGCGGATGATCTGCACGCGAACGGTGTCGCCGATGTTGATCATCTCATTGGGGTGATTGATGCGCTTGTACGACAGGTCGGTGACGTGCAGCAGGCCATCGATGCCGCCCAGGTCAACGAACGCACCATAGTCGGTGATGTTCTTGACGACGCCTTCGATGATCTGACCTTCGGCCAGCGTCTGGATAAGGCCGCTGCGCTGTTCGGCGCGGGTTTCTTCCAAGATGGCGCGACGCGACACGACGATGTTGCCGCGGCGGCGATCCATCTTCAGGATCTGGAAGGGCTGCGGGATGTCCATCAGCGGAGTAACATCGCGCACGGGGCGGATATCGACTTGGCTGCCGGGCAGGAACGCCACGGCGCCGTCCAGGTCGACGGTGAAGCCGCCCTTGACGCGACCGAAGATGACGCCTTCGACGCGGGCGCTCTCGGTGAACTCGGCTTCCAGCTTGTCCCAGGCGGCTTCGCGGCGGGCGCGATCACGCGACAGCATGGCTTCGCCATGGGCGTTTTCGACGCGGTCGACATAGACTTCGACTTCGTCGCCGACCTTCAGGTCAGCCTTCTGGCCCGGCGCTGCGAATTCGCGCAGCGGCACGCGGCCTTCGGACTTCAAACCGACGTCGATGACGGCCAGGTCGTTTTCGATGGCGGTAACGGTGCCCTTGACGACGCGGCCTTCAAAGCCGCCGTCCTCACCACCGAGAGAATCATTGAGAAGCGCGGCGAAATCGTCGCGCGTGGGAAATGCCGTAGAGGCCATGGTTAGTCCTTCACTCATCATTGCTGGCCAACCGGTTGTGTCCGATGGTCTTTGGCCAAAGCATGCCCAGGACCGAATATCCTGCACATATCCCGCGCGTTAGAGGACAAGGGAACGCGCGGTCTTGAAAAGCCAAAAGGGCGCCCGGAACAACCGCGCGCCTTGACGGGTCAACTTCTGGAGCGACCTTCAAGCTGGGCGTCCACAAGCGCAACAGCCCGCTGGACGGCCGCGTCTATAGTCAAATTGCTCGTATCTAGCAAGTCCGCGCCGTCGGCCTGCTTGAGCGGGGCATGGTCGCGGCTCATATCGCGCGTGTCGCGCGCCTGGATGTCCGCGACAAGTGTGTCCATGTCGGGATTGCCGCCATGGCCGAGCGCGTCCTTGTAGCGGCGCTCCGCGCGGACATGGACGCTGGCCGTCACGAAAATCTTGGCGTCTGCGTCCGGCGCGATCACCGTGCCGATGTCGCGCCCGTCCAGGATCGCGCCGCCCGGCTGGGTCGCGAAATCGCGCTGCCGCTGGATCAGCGCGTCGCGCACGCTCTGATGCACCGACACGCGGGAGGCAAGCGAGCCGACCGCTTCGCTCCGCAGCGCGGGGTCGACCAAGATGGCATCCTCGAAGCCGGCCGCGGCCAGCGCGTCGGCTTCTACGTCCGGGTCACCGCCCGCCTTGAGCACGGACAGGCCGACCGCGCGATACAGTAGGCCGGTGTCCAGCACCGGAAGGCCATAATGGCGGCCCAGCGCCTTGGCGATCGTCCCCTTGCCCGATGCGGCGGGGCCATCAACGGCAATAATCATGGCTTTTTCCCTTTGAGCGCATTGCCCAGCCCCAGCAGGGCGATTGCGGCCCAAACCACTTCCAGCGCCATCGACGCCAGATTGAAATGCACCGTCAGCGACCAGATGAGCAACAGCGCGCCGGCCAGGTTCATGAGGTTGAAGATGACGAAATTCAGGGTGCGCGCCATATTGCTATAGGCATAGGCAACGACCATCAGCGCGCTGCCGATCAAGCCTACGACATTTGCCCAATCCCAGTCAAAGGCGTCGAATGTCATGCGAGTCCTCCCAATTGTTGCAACAGCGGCACGAAGGTCGGAAAGCTGGTCGCGACCGGGCGCATATCGTCGATGGTGACGCCATCCTTCGACACCAGGCCTGCCACAGCGAAGCTCATCGCGATGCGATGGTCCAGCTTGGTCGCGATCGGCCCGCCACCAGCCAGCGGGGCGCCGCCGCTGCCCTCGATGACGATGCCGTCCTCCAGTTCCTCGACGGATACGCCGATCTCCCGCAGCCCGCCCGCCATGGTGGCGATCCGGTCCGATTCCTTGACGCGCAGCTCGTCCAGTCCCCGAAATACGCTGCGGCCCTGCGCCAACGCCGCCGCGATGAAGGCGACCGGATATTCGTCGATCATGCTGGGCGCGCGCGCCGGGTCCGGCTCCACCCCCTTGAGCGCCGACGCAGTGACGATCAGGTCGCCCACCGGCTCGCCGCCGACCTCGCGCACGTTGATGACCTCGATCGATCCGCCCATCTCGCGCAGCAGGTCGATCAGGCCCGCGCGGGTCGCGTTCAGGCCGACATTGGCGATGGTGACCTGCGATCCCGGCACCAGCAGGGCCGCGACCATCGGGAAAGCGGCGGAGGAGGGGTCGCCGGGCACGACGATCTGCTGCGGCCTCAATTCCGCCTCGCCCACCAGCGTGATGACCCGCGTCCCGTCCGCCTCTATCTCGACAGTCAGGTCGGCGCCGAAACCCTTGAGCATCCGCTCGCTATGGTCACGGGTGGGGACGGGTTCGACGACGCGGGTGATGCCCGGCGTGTTGAGGCCCGCCAGCAGGATCGCCGACTTCACCTGCGCCGAGGCTACGGGCAGCCGATAGTCGAGCGGCACGGCGGGGCAGGCACCCCTCATCGTCAGCGGCAGGCGATCGCCCGGACTGCTCGTGAAACTCGCTCCCATGCGCGCCAGCGGCTGCGTCACGCGCGCCATCGGGCGCTTGCTGAGCGATGCGTCGCCCACGAACGTCGCGGTCAGGTCATGACTGGCCAGCAGCCCCATCAGCAGCCGCGTCGACGTGCCGCTATTGCCCATGTCGAGCGCCGTCTCAGGCTGCAACAACCCGCCCACGCCCACGCCATGGATGTGCCAGACGCCATCGGCATCACGCTCGATCGTCGCGCCCATCGCCCGCATCGCAGCGGCCGTAGCCAGCACATCCTCGCCCTCCAGCAGCCCTTCGACCCGGCTATGACCGATGGCCAGCGCCGACAGCATCAGCGACCGGTGGGAAATGCTCTTGTCGCCCGGCACGGTGACGCTGCCCGCCAGCGGCGGCGCGGCGGTGAAGGTCATCGGAGTGGGCTTGTCGTCTATAGGGGTCACGGGGTATCCATCATCTTTGGAACCGAAAAAATGCGCCCGGCTTTTGACAGCGCGCTTGCGCTATGGCAAGGCGCGCCTCGCTTTGCGGGCAACGTCTGTTGTGCCGCGTTACATTCTATTTGAGCATCTAAGAAGGAACAGGCCGGACATGGTGAAGGCTGAATGGGGCACGAAGCGGACCTGCCCGAAATGCGCCACGCGCTTCTACGACCTGGGCAAGGATGATCCGGTAACCTGCATCAATTGCGGCAGCGCCTGGGAACCCGAACCCGTGCTGAAGTCGAAGCAGCCGCTTCCTTATGAGGAAGCCGCGCCCAAGAAGGTGATCGAGACCGCAGATGGCGAGCTGGAAACGGCCGACGACGATCTGGACATCGATGTCGATGATGACGGCGATTCGCCAGATAATGACGTCGATCTGGGTGGTGACGACGACCTGGGCGTCGAAGCTGCCAGCGACGACGACAGCGACGACAATTAACTGAAATTTGTTCTTGCCAAGGGGGTTGCTGCCACCTAATGGCAGCGACCTCCGAGGTGCCGGACCCAACGGCGCTTCACTGGTACGGGGCCTTAGCTCAGCTGGGAGAGCGCCTGCATGGCATGCAGGAGGTCAGCGGTTCGATCCCGCTAGGCTCCACCAATTTTTCGGAAGTAGAAAATGTCCCGGGGACATTTTCCCGAAAAATTCCTGAGCGCAAGCGAGGGGCGCCCGATCATTTGGGGGGGCGCGCTTCCGCCGTGCCAGGACATATAGATGGCCGACGGCATTGCCGGACATGGCCTGACCCTATGCAGACGGCCCGGCCGCGCATGATGGGGCCTTAGCTCAGCTGGGAGAGCGCCTGCATGGCATGCAGGAGGTCAGCGGTTCGATCCCGCTAGGCTCCACCAATTTTTCGGAAATAGAGAATGTCCGGGGGACATTTTCCCGAAAAATTCCTGAGCGCAGGCGAAGGCCCCCAGGTCCTCCCTATATCCCGACGTTGCTCATGCATTGCTATCCAGACTCGCCAAAGCATCGCTTTCCTGCCATTGCGGGCGAATGAAGGACGAACTGGCGATCCAGACCGCCGAACAGGGCGATGACGACGCGATCCGCGCCATCCTGATGCACCTATGCGACACCACGCATATGGGCTTTGCGGCGGTTGCGCGCGTGACGGAGGATCGCTGGATCGCCTGTCAGGTACTGGACAAGGTTGCCTTTGGCCTTGAACCTGGCGCGGAACTCGACGTGCAGATGACCATCTGCAACGAAATCCGCCAGACCGAAGATTATGTGGTCATCGATCATGTCGACGCCGACATCGCCTGGCGCAAGCATCCTGTGCCGATCTTCTACGGCTTCAAAAGCTATGCGTCCTTCCCGGTCATCCTGCCGGACGGCAGCTTCTACGGTACGCTTTGCGCGCTCGATCCCGCGCCCCGCCTGGTAAGTGAGCCGGCGACGATCGCCGCCATCGAAGGCTTCGCGCGCGATGTCGGTGCCCTGTTGTCCGCCCGCACCCACTTGCACGCCGCGGCGTCAGGTACGACTACGAGCGCCCAGCGCCCTCAGGCGGGCTGAACGAAGCTGTCCATCACCCGTTTGCGTCCGGCCGTCTCGAAATCGATCTCCAGCTTATTGCCCTCAATCTCCGCGACGGTGCCATAGCCGAATTTCTGGTGGAATATCCGCAGGCCGACGGTCATGTCGTCACGGCCCTTGTTGCCCAGAGACACCGCCGACGCCCGCGCTTCCACGATCCGCACCGGTTCCCGGCTGAACTGGCCGGTCGATTGCGCCCGCTGCCAGCCTGGCCCGCGCCCTTCTCCGCGTCCGACATGCGCAAACGGATCGTCCCGTTCCGACCAGTTGGCGCGCCATAGTGACGCGCCGCCGGTCATGCTGCTCTCCGATTCGACATGCTCAGGCGGCAATTCGCCCACGAAACGCGACGGGATGCTGCTGGTCCACTGGCCATAGATGCGGCGGTTGGCGGCGTGGAGGATGGTGCAGCGCTTGCGCGCCCGCGTGATCGCCACATAGGCAAGCCGCCGTTCCTCCTCCAGGCTGTTGAGCCCGCCTTCGTCCAGCGCCCGCTGCGACGGGAAGATGCCTTCCTCCCATCCCACCAGAAAGGTCGTGTCATATTCCAGCCCCTTGGCGGCGTGGATGGTCATGATCGTGATCTTGGCGGACTCCGCCTGCGCCTCATTGTCCATGACAAGGGAGACGTGCTCCAGAAACGCCCCCAGCGTCTCATATTCCTCCATCGCGCGGGCGAGTTCGGACAGATTCTCCAGCCGCCCTGCGCTCTCGGTCGTGCGCTCCGCCTGCAACATCGCGGTATAGCCGCTCTCGTCCAATATCTGCCGCGCCAGTTCGGCATGGGGCAATTGCGTCGCCCGATCGCGCCAGCGCGCCAGATCGCCGATGAAATTGCCCAATGACCGCCGCGCCTGCGGCGTCAGCTCGTCCGTATCCAGGATACGCGCCGCCGCCAGCGCCAGGGGAATACCCTCCGCCCGCGCCAGCCGGTGCAGTTTCTCCACCGCCTTGTCGCCGAGGCCACGTTTGGGCACGTTGACGATCCGCTCGAACGCCAGGTCGTCGGCGGGCTGGTTCACCAGCCGCAAATAGGCCAGCGCGTCGCGAATTTCCGCCCGCTCATAGAAGCGGAAGCCGCCGACGATGCGATAGGGCAGTCCGATCTGGATAAACCGATCTTCGAACTCGCGGGTCTGGTGCTGGGCGCGAACCAGGATAGCGACCTCATCCAGCGATCCGCCATTACGCTGGACTTGCTCGATCTCCTCGCCGACGCGCCGGGCCTCCTCCGGCCCGTCCCATACGCCGATGACCTGCACCTTCTCGCCCACGTCGATATCGGTCCACAATGTCTTGCCCAGGCGATTGCCATTTTCCGCGATCACCCCCGACGCCGCGCCCAGGATATGGGGCGTGGACCGGTAATTCTGCTCCAGCCTTATGATCTTCGCGCCAGGAAAATCCTTTTCGAACCGCAGGATATTGGCGACTTCTGCGCCGCGCCATGAATAGATGGACTGGTCGTCGTCGCCCACACAGCACAGATTCTTGCGCGTCTGCGCCAGCAGCCTCAACCACAGATATTGGCTGGAGTTGGTGTCCTGATATTCGTCCACCATGATATATTTGAACCGCTGCTGATAGCCTTCCAGCACGTCGCGATGCTTCTTCAATATCGTCAGAACATGTAGCAGCAAGTCTCCGAAGTCACAGGCATTTACCTGACGCAGCCGGGCCTGATAATCGGCGTAGAGCTTCTGGCCCTTGCCATGGGCGTAGCCTTCCGCCTCGCCCGCGCCGACATCCTCTGGGGTCCAACCCTTATTCTTCCACTGATCGATTAACCCGGCGAGTTGCCGCGCGGGCCAGCGCTTCTCATCCACCCCCTCGGCCTGGATGAGCTGCTTAATCAGCCGCAACTGGTCGTCGGTGTCGAGGATGGTGAAATTGGATTGCAGCCCGACCAGTTCGGCATGGCGGCGCAGCATCTTGGCCGCGATCGCGTGGAATGTGCCCAGCCAGGGCATCCCCTCGACCGCCGGACCGATCATGCGGCCCACCCGCTCGCGCATTTCGCGCGCCGCCTTGTTGGTGAAGGTGACCGACAATATCTGCGATGGATAAGCGCGTCCGGTCGCGACCAGATGCGCCAGCCGCGCGGTCAGCGCCGCCGTCTTGCCCGTACCGGCCCCCGCCAGCACCAGAACCGGCCCTTCGGTGGTCAACACCGCCTCACGCTGCGGCGGATTGAGGTTGTTCATATAGGGCGGGTCGTTGGGGGAGGCGGCAGGGACTGTCATGGCAGGACAACTAGGCATGGGGTGGAGCGGGGGCAAGGGGCGCTGCACTTGCGGCGAAGACGCTTCTATGAGAACAAAAGGCGAATCATGCAAGGGAGCAAGCCGATGGTGACGGGACGATGCCAATGCGGGGCGATACGCTATGAAGCGACGGGCGAACCCGCCTACAGCGCGCTGTGCCATTGCAGCGATTGCCGCGCCAGCGCCGGCGCGCCGATGGTCGGCTGGGTGCTGTTCCCGGAAGATGCGGTCACCATAATCGGTGATCCCGTCCGCTACCAATCGTCGGAACACGCCACGCGGCATTTTTGCGGCATATGCGGCACTGGCTTATTTTACACCAATCCCGTGGCCTTCCCCGGTGCAATCGACATTCAAAGCGCGACGCTGGATGATGCCGCGGCCGTGCCGCCGACGGGGCATATCCAAATGGCCGACGCCCTGCCATGGATGGCGTCAGCGCACGACCTGCCCAAATTTGACCGCTATCCCGAAGGCCCCTGACGCCTGAGGCGGTCACTCGCCGCGCCCAAGCCACGCTTGGCCGCCGCTGCGGAACGGGGATGTCCAGAGGCCTGTTCTTCCTATGCCCGTCTGAGAAACGGGCGACCTACGGGTCGAAGAATATAGGAAAGGATGATCCCGATGAAATCCATCATGCTGGCCGGCGTTGCGATGCTGAGCTTTACTGGTTTGGGCGGCATGGCAGCCGCGCAGGACATGCCTGCACCGAGTAGCCAGCCACCCGGTGCCGCCATGACACCGCCGCCCGCAGACGCACCCGCGCCCGCCGATCCGTCAGCGACGCCGCCCTCTGCGCCGGCTGAACCGGCTGCGCCTGCAAAGCCCGCTGCCCCAACCGCGCCACCGCCACCACCCGCTGCGCCAGCCACTCCACCCCAGGGTGATCCCAATGCCGGTCGGCCGACGGGCGCTGTCCCCGCTGATCCGGGGATGATGCCTGCGCCCGCTGGCGTGCCCAAAGATCCCAGCGCGCCTGTCGGTTCCTCCGCCAATCCGGTGACCATGGGCGGCAATGTCACCCCACCACCGACCGAAGCGAAAGACTATCCCACCTGCACCCCCACCGTGCAGGACAGCTGTATCAACCGGGGTGAAGCGAAGAAGAGCCGCAAGCGCTGATTGGATGCGCCAAGGCCGGGCGGATCGCGCGAACCACGATCCGTCCGTCCTGGCCAACGAACAGTTTGCGCCATAAATCGGTCAATCGGCAGAACAGATATATTTTAAGCTATTGATATAAGGCAACAATCTTCGCGGGAATATGCGAAAACGCCGTATAACTGTCTCACTCGCTGTTTCTTTTCGCTGTCGAGAATAGGCGTCAGCGCAGCGCCTATTCCTCCATCCGCAGCAGTGTAATCCGCGCCTTCCCGATGTCGCGCACCGTATCGATGGCAAAGCCCTTCACCGCAACATCTTCGCGCTTGTCGGTTTCGATGCTGATCCAACTGGCGGCATTGGTCCAGCCCAGCCGCCCCAGCTTGTCGAGCGCCACCTGGCCCGCGCCGGTGCCATAGGGCGGGTCCATGAAGATAAGGTCGAGCGGCTTGGCCGCCGACCCCAGCGTCAATACGCTGGACGGCCGGATGTCGGGACGGATGCCCAGCCGGTCACCATTGGCGCGGATCGCGTCCAGCGCCGGCTTGTCCTGCTCGACAAACAGGCAGGACGCCGCGCCCCGCGACAGCGCCTCAAAGCCCAGCGCGCCTGATCCGGCGAAGAAATCGCCCACCGCCAGCCCCTCGAACGATCCCAGCCGGCTGGTCAGCATCGAAAACAGCGCCTCGCGAGTCCGGTCCGCGGTCGGCCGGGTCTCCTGTCCCTTGGGCGCGGTCAGCGGGCGGCCGCGCCATTGCCCCGAAATGATCCTCATTTCACGTCCTTCAGGCTCTTGCGGAACAGCTCCAGGTCATTCTGCCGCACCTCCTCCACCGCGCCGACCGGCAGGTCGCCCAGATAGAAGGGGCCATAGCTGGTGCGGATCAGTCGGTTGACCTTCAGGTCCAGATGTTCGAGCACGCGGCGCACCTCCCGGTTCTTGCCTTCGGTCAGGGTCATTTCGATCCACTGGTTGCGCCCGGTGCGCCGCTCCAGATTGGCTTCGATCGCGCCATAGCGGATGCCGTCAATCTCCAGCCCGTCGAACAGATCCTCCAACTGCTGCTGGCTCACCTCGCCAAAGGCGCGGGCGCGATAGGTGCGCGGGACGCCGGTCGCGGGCAATTCCATCTCGCGCTTGAAACCGCCATCGGTGGTCATCAGCAACAGGCCTTCGGTATTCATGTCCAGCCGCCCGATCGGCATCAACCGCGGCAGGTCCGCGGGCAGCCGGTCATATATGGTCGGTCGCCCCGCCGGATCGTGCTCGGTCGTCAGGAAACCCGCCGGCTTGTGGAACAGGAACAGGCGCATCGGCGCGGGCGCGGCGATCGCCACCTCATCGACGGTCACGCCATGCAGCGACGTCAGCAGCGTCGCGGGCGTATCGATCACCACGCCATCCTTGGAGACGCGGCCTTCCTCAATCATCCGCTCGATCTCCCGGCGGGATGCGACCCCGGCGCGGGCCAGCAACTTGGCGATGCGCTGCGGCTCGCCCTTGCCGTCGCTCGCCGCGGCGGCGCGGGCCGGGTGCGGATTGCTGGTCGGGGTCGGCCCTATGCCCCTGGGCTTGCGCGGCGGATAGGATTTGGCCGCGAACCGGGGCGCGTCGCCCCGCGCCCGATCGGGCCGGGCACGATCAGGCCGGGCGCGCTCCGTGCGGGGGCGATCGCTCCGATCGCCTTCGCTGCGGGCTACGCGCGGCTTGTCGCTGGCATCCCGTGGCACCGCGCCACGTGCAGGGCGTGCGCTGGTGGCATCGCGTGGTCCTGCACTCCTTGCAGGCCTTGACCCGGCACCGTCGGCCTTAACGCGGTCGGGACGAACCCGATCGCTGCCCCGATCATTGCCCCGATCATTGCCCCGATCATTGCGCGGCCGGTCGGCCCGGCTATCGTCTGTTTTGTCGAAACGCGACCTTGCGTCGCCCCGCAGTCCCGCGTTCGGGCGCGCATCGCCGTGGCGGCCATCGCTCGGCCGTCCATCGTCCTTACGCCTCTTATCCTGACGCGGCGCTGCGCTACGCCCAGTTGGCGCGCCAGGACGACCGCCCGATCCGCTCCGGCCGGGGGCGGTGGGGCGTTTCGGGCCGCCTGGTCCTGCCCTGCGGGGCGGTCCTGATTTTTTCGGCGGTTCCAAGGGCGGGTTCCTTTTCATGGGTACTGGCACTTCCCATATGGGTGTAAAGCCAGCAACAGGCTGAAATGTGCCGCTCCGGCGCTTGGGCGAGGGAGTCATGCCTCCCCGGCGGGCAACCCGGTGCGGGGGCGCGGCGTTTCATCGGGTGCATGGCGGAATCAGGGCGGATCGGCAAATGTTTTTCGGGCTTCTGAAAGAGGCAGGCGCGCGCCTGTCGCGCCGCAAGGCGATCCGCACCGTGCTGGTGGTGGAGGATGAGGCGCTCGTCGCCTTCGACAATGAACATGCGCTGGCGCAGGCGGGCTATCGCATCGCGGCGACTGTGGACGATCACGATCATGCCGTGCGGGTTATGGATGGCGGCGGCGTCGACCTGGTGATCGCTGACGTAGCCTTGCATGGCGAGAAAACGGGCATCGACGTCGCCCGTCACGCTGCCGCGCTGGGCTTGCCTGTCCTGTTCGTCACCGGGCGCTGCCCGATCGAGGCGCAGGCGCTGGCGGTCGGCTGCCTTGCCAAACCCTACGCCCCGCGCGACCTGATCGCGGCGATCGGCGTCATCGACGCGTCGCTGCGCGGCGCGAGGCGGCGCAAGCTGCCGCCGGGCCTCAGCCTGTTCCTGCCCGCGGACTGATCGACGCACAGGACGCTTGCCTGGCGGCAATCAGGCCATATGGTGGCGCGCAATTGGACCACCGGGGACGCACGCCATCATGACAGACGCCATAGAGGGCCGCAGCCGCTGGCTCGACGCCGTGAAACCCTATGTGGAAAAGGGGCCATTGGCGGCTTTCTTCCTGGGCGTATCGTCGGGCTTTCCTTACGCGATGATCGGCGCGACGCTGACCACTCGGCTGGCGCAGGACGGCATCGACAAGAAAGCCGTGACCGCTTTCACCTTGGCGTTCCTCGTCTATAATCTCAAATGGCTCTGGGCCTGGGTCGTGGACGGCGTGCGCCTGCCGGTCATTGGCCGATTGGGGCAGCGCGTATCCTGGCTGCTGCTTGCTGGCGTGCTGGTCATGGCGGCGGTCGCCAATCTTGCGCTGGTTGATCCGACATCCAGCCTGCTCCAGACCGCCTATGCCGCCATCCTGGTCGGCGCGGCCGGCGCGACCTATGACATCGTCATCGACGCCTATCGGATCGAAACGCTGAAGCCCGAACAACTGGGTGTCGGATCGGGCATGTCGCAATATGGCTGGCGCATCGGATCGGTGGCGGCCGGCTCTCTGGCGCTGATCCTGGCCGCCCGGATCGGCTGGCAGGGCGCCTATCTCGCTTGCGCCGCCTTTGCGTTGCCGGCGATGCTGACCGGCCTTGTCCTTGGCGAACCGGAACGGCATCGCGATCCTGTCGTCCGCCGCGGCATGGGGGAGGTGATGGCGTCGATCACCGGGCCGCTACTTGAGTTTTTCCGGCGAAAGGGTGCGTTTCTCGTCCTGCTCTTCATCCTGCTGCACAAGATCGGTGACACGCTGGCGAACCTGACCTTTCGCCTGCTGTTCGACGATATGGGCTACAGCAACGACGAAATCGTCATCTACGACGTCGGCATCGGTTTCTGGGCCTATCTGATCGGCATCTTCATCGGCGGCATCCTTTATGCCCGCATGGGCATGAAGCGATCCGTGCTGTTCAGCCTGATCCTGATGGGCGTGTCCAATTTCAGCTTCGCCGCGCTTGCCGCGCTGGGAAAGAGCAACTGGGGCATGGCCGGGGCGATCGGGTTCGAAAATATCGCCAGCGGAATCGGGGGCGTTACCGTCGTCGCCTATTTCTCGGCGCTGTGCGACCTGCGCTTCACCGCCGCGCAATATGCGCTGATTTCGGCTGCGGCCAGCATCGTCGGGCGTTTCCTGACCGGCACGACCGCAGGCACCCTGATCGAGCGGTTCGGCTATGTCGATTTCTATCTGCTGACGACCGCGCTCGCCATGCCGGGCATCCTGCTCTTCTGGCTGATGATGCGCGCCGGCCTGATCGACGCCAGCGTCGGCACCGCAGCGACGACCGATCCGGGGGATCAGCCCGCCGCGTAAAGATCCAGCGGCCGCCCCAGGTCGCTATGCGCCTGCGCCACCGCCTGCAGGCAGGTGAGCGCGCCCAGCGCATGATCGTTGCCCAGCAATTCGCTCACCTGTTCATAGGCGGCGTTGGGATCGCGCAGCGCGTCGCCCGTCGCCTGCATCATCAGCGCTTCGTCCGCGGTCATGCGCGCGCAACAGCAGGGCGCGACCAGTATCTTGCGGCTCGACGCCCGCGCCAGTTCCAGCATCATCGCGCGCATCAGCACCAGCGGGCGGCGATAACTGCGGCCGAACGCGCCCAGCATCGCATTGGCGGCATGGGCGTCATTGACCCCTGCGGTCGCCATCCGGCGCATCACGAACAGGAACAGGCGGTTGCCATAGCCGCCCGGAATGGGCCGGGGCAGGTCGAGGGGGGAGGACTCTCCATAAGCCATAGAATCGCGCCTTCTGCATTTGTCAGAGGCTCATTCTACGCTATTGCGAGTCAGTCGCAAGTCTGTTCAGTCGGGTAATTGCGCGTTCAATCGCAAAATTTCGCCCGCAAGATAAAGCGAACCGCCGATCAGCAGCTTGGGCGCGAGATCGCCGGAGGCCGCGGACTGCGTGGCAATCGCCGCGATCGCCTGGCGCGCATCATCATGGGCCGTGAAATCGATGCCCCACTGAGCGGCGATGGCCGCGAAGCGCTCAGCCGGATGATGCTCATGGCCCGGCACCGGCAGGGCGTGGATATGCGCGATCTTGCCCGCGAAGGGCGCGAGGAAGGCATCCACGTCCTTGTTCGCCAACATGCCGATCACGAGCTGGAGCTTATGTCCCTCCAGCCGGTCGGCGGTGAAGAAAGCGCCGATCGCCTCGCCCGCGCCGGCATTATGCCCGCCATCGAGCCAGGCGGTTGCGTCTTGCGGGAGGGCGTTCAGCAAGGGTCCCCGGTCCAGCCGTTGCAACCGCGCCGGCCAATGCGCCCAGAGCGGCGCGGCCTTGAGCGCGGCTTCGGATAAAGGCATTGCATTTTGATGGCGTAGCATGGCGAAGGCGAGGCCGGCATTCTGCACCTGATGCGCCCCGGCCAGGCGCGGCAGCGGGGTTTCCAGCCGACCCTGCTCGTCGCGATAATGCATCCGGTCGCGATAGATGGCGACGTCCCAGCCATCGCCCTGTCGGATCCAGCGGGTGGACGCGCGGGCGGCGGCGTCCATCATCACCGGGAAGAGCAATTCGGCGTAGCGTTGCGTCACCAGTGCAGCCCCCGCCTTGGCGATGCCCGCTTTTTCCGCGGCGATTTGCGCCAGTGTATCGCCCAGAAAGGCCTGATGGTCGATGCCGAGCTGGGCGATGCCGCACACCGCCGGGTCGACGATGACATTGGTCGCGTCGAGCCGTCCGCCCAGGCCCACTTCGATGATGCAGGCGTCGGCCGGATGTTCGGCAAAGGCGAGGAAGGCGGCGGCTGTCGTCACCTCGAAGAAGCTGGCGTTCACGCCCTCTGCGATATCAAGGACGCGTTCCAGATAGCGGGCGAGCAGCGCGTCGGAAATCAGCTGGCCCGACACGCGGATACGTTCGTTGAAGCGCACCAGATGGGGCGAGGTGAAGACATGGACGGTTTTGCCGTCCGCTTCCATTGCCGCGCGCAGGAAGGCGCAGGTCGACCCCTTGCCATTGGTGCCCGCGACATGGAAAACGGGGGGCAGCGCGCGATGCGGATCGCTGAGCCGCTCCAGCAGCGCGGTGATCCGCTCCAGCCCTAATATGTCCGCGCCCGGCGACAACGACCAGAGTCGGTCAAGCTGCGCCTGCACCTGTGCATCGTCCGAAACCGCATGGTCGGCCATGGCGCGCTTGCCCCCTTTTAGCGCGAGCGTTGCTTCAATCCGCCGCGCGCGGCGTCAGATAGCCGATGACACGCGCCAGCGTATCGCGCAATTCGCTGCGATGGACGACCATGTCGATCATGCCATGGTCCAGCAGATATTCGGCGCGCTGGAACCCTTCGGGCAGTTTTTCGCGGATCGTGCTTTCGATCACCCGCTGCCCGGCAAAACCGATCAGCGCATTGGGTTCCGAAATCTGGATATCGCCCAGCATGGCGTAGCTGGCCGTCACGCCCCCGGTGGTCGGATCGGTCAGCACGACGATATAGGGCAGGCCCGCCGCGTGCAGTTTCTGGATCGCCACGGTCGCGCGCGGCATCTGCATCAGTGACAATATGCCCTCCTGCATCCGCGCGCCGCCGGCGGCGGTGAAGATGACATAGGGGCATTTATGGGCGATCGCGTCGTTGACGCCCTGGATGAAGGCCGCACCCACGCCCATGCCCATGGAACCGCCCATGAAAGCGAAATTCTGCACGCCCATCACCAGCGGCACATCGTCGATCGCGCCGCGCGCGTTGATGAGGGCGTCCTGGTCCCCGGTCGCGGCGCGGGCGGCTTTGATCCTGTCGGGATAGCGCTTGGAATCCCGGAACTTGAGCGGGTCTTCCTGAACCTGCGGCGTCGGCAACAGGATGAAGCCGGCGTCCAATATCTGCTCGAACCGCTCCGACGGGCCGATGCGGCCATGATGGTTGCAACGCGGGCAGACCGACAGATTTTCTTCCCATTCCTTGATGAAGATCATCTCGTTGCAGGACGGGCATTTGTGCCACAGCGTTTCGGCGGTGCTTTCCTTCTTGGTGAAGGGCAGGGCGTTACGAACGCGGTTGATCCAGCTCATGCGGCTGTCTCCCGAATGTGAAGGGCTTCGCGCAGCGTGGCGACGAATTTCTGGACGAAGGGGGCGGCGGCATCGCCATGCGACCCGACGATATCGACAATGGCGGACCCTACCACCACGCCATTGGCGATTCGGCCGATGGCGGCCGCCTGTTCCGGCCCGCGCACGCCAAAGCCCACCGCGACCGGCAGGTCGGTGGCGGCCTTCAGCTTTGCGACCGCGATTTCGATCGATGCCTGGGCTGCCGACTGTTTGCCGGTGATGCCTGCGACCGAGACATAATAAAGGAAGCCGCTGGCGCCATTCAACACGGTCGGTAAGCGCGCCGCATCGGTCGTGGGGGTGGCCAGGCGAACAAGATGGACACCAGCCGCGCGCAGGGCCGGGCCGATCTCGGCATCTTCCTCTGGCGGCGCGTCGACGCAGATCACGCCATCGACGCCGGCGGCCTTGCACTGGTCGGCGAACCAGTCACCGCCGCGGATCAGCATCGGATTGGCATAGCCCATCAGGATCAGCGGCGTGTCGGGGTGACGCGCGCGGAAATCGGCGGCAAGGGCGAAGATATGCTTGGTCTTCGTGCCCGACCCCAGACTGCGCAGGTTCGCCAGTTCGATCGCCGGGCCATCGGCCATCGGATCGGTAAAGGGCATACCCAGTTCGATAATGTCTGCGCCGCCCGCGACCAATGCGTCGAGAATGGCGGGCGTCGCAGCGACGTCAGGGTCGCCGGCGGTCACGAAGGTAATGAGAGCAGCCCGGCCCTGCGCCTTGCAGGTGGCGAAGCGGGTGGAGAGGCGATCCCCAGACATAATGGCGCTCACATTTCCGCTCCCAACGCTTCGGCCACGGTAAAGATATCCTTGTCACCCCGGCCCGACAGGTTGATGACGATGATCTTGTCCGCGTCCAGCGTCGGCGCGATCTGTTCGGCCGCGGCCACCGCATGGGCGGATTCGAGCGCGGGGATGATCCCCTCCAGCTTGCTGAGCGTCTGGAAACTGGTCAGCGCTTCGTCGTCCTTGATCGGCATATATTTCACGCGGCCGATCTCGTGCAGCCAGCTATGTTCGGGGCCGATGCCCGGATAGTCGAGGCCAGCGGAAATGCTGTGCGCTTCGGTGATCTGGCCGTCCTCATCCTGCAACAGATAGGTGCGGTTGCCGTGCAGGATGCCCGACGCGCCGCCGGCCAGCGATGCGGCATGCTTCTTGTCCAGCCCTTCACCCGCGGCTTCCACGCCGATCATCGCGACTTCCGGGTCGTCCAGGAAGGGGTGGAACAGGCCAATGGCGTTGGAGCCGCCGCCGACCGGCGCGATCAGCATGTCGGGCAGGCGGCCTTCGGCCTCCAGCATCTGTGCGCGGGTTTCCTTGCCGATGATCGACTGGAAATCGCGGACCAACTCAGGATAGGGGTGCGGACCCGCCGCCGTGCCGATGATGTAGAATGTGTCATGCACGTTCGACACCCAATAACGCAGCGCGTCGTTCATCGAATCCTTAAGCGTCGCGGACCCCGAATGGACCGGGATTACCTCTGCGCCCAGCAGCTTCATGCGGAACACGTTGGGCTTCTGCCGCTCGACATCCTTGGCACCCATGAAGATTTTGCATTCCATGCCGAACAGCGCGGCGACGGTCGCGGTGGCGACGCCATGCTGGCCCGCGCCGGTTTCGGCGATGACCTTCTTCTTGCCCATGCGCCGGGCGAGCAGCGCTTGGCCGATGCAATTATTGATCTTGTGCGCGCCAGTATGGTTCAGTTCTTCGCGCTTGAGGTAGATTTTCGCTCCCTTGCCCGGCTGCGCCTTGGCGCGCACCGCTTCGGTCAGCCGCACGGCATAATAAAGCGGATTGGGGCGGCCGACATAGGAGCGCAGCAGTTCGGCGAACTCCGCGTCGAAGGCGGGATCAGCCTTCGCCTCCTTATAGACGCGCTCCAGTTCCAGGATCAGCGGCATCAGCGTTTCGGCGACATAGCGGCCGCCGAACGCACCGAAATGGCCGTTGGCGTCGGGCTGCGATCGCAGGCTGTTGGGCAAGGATATGGTATCAGTCATGATGTCGGTCTTTCCGGGACAAATGGTGCGTTCGCTTGGCGTAGGGAAGCGATCAGCGCCATCGTCCTTCAATGCGCACGGCAGGGGCGTTCAACGTCAACATGGCTGCACCGCTTTGCAGAAGGCCATGATCTTGTCCACACTCTTGATGCCCGGCGCGCTTTCGACGCCGGAAGACACGTCGATCAGCGGCGCGCCGCTGATGCGGATCGCTTCCACGACATTGTCGATTCCAAGCCCGCCCGACAGCCCCCATGGTGCCGGGATCGCCAGGCCACGCAGCAGCGTCCAGTCGAAGCGTAGCCCCATGCCGCCGGGCAGCGCCGCGCCGTCGGGCGTCTTGGCGTCGAACAGCAGTCGATCGACCGCGCCGACATAGGCGGTTGCACCGTCGATATCGGCGCTGGTCTTGACCGCGATCGCCTTCCACACCGGCAGGCCGAAGCGGGCGCGAATGGCGGCGGCGCGCTGCGGGCTTTCCTTGCCATGGAGTTGCAGCGTGGTGAGCGCGCCCGTGCCGACCAGTTCGCCCAGCATCTCGTCGGTCGGATCGACGACGACGGCGACCTTTTCGACATAAGCGGGGGCAAGGGCGGCGAGCGCCTTGATCTGGTCCGGCTCCACATGGCGCGGGCTTTTGGCGAAATGGACAAAGCCGATATGGCTCGCGCCGCCGCTGACCGCCGCGCCCACCGTTTCGGGCGTGGACAGGCCGCATATCTTGATCGCGAGTCGGGACATGTCCCGCGCTTTAGCGGCGATCCGCCGCCAAGTCACATGGCCTAGGGAACATAGGCGCGTGGCCCGGCCCCATGACCCGGCAGGGTCAGGTCCATGTCATGCAGTCCCAGCCACTGGTCGGCATGGGCGATGCAGGCATCGCCCAGAAAGCGATCGAGCGCGGTGACGATCTCCGCATCGTTCATCGTCGCCGGATCGAGCGGTGCGCGCCAGTGCAGATCGAAATGCGGGCCGTTAGTGCGGGCAAGGTAGAAAGGCAGGAATTTGGCCCCGACCTTGCGCGCCAAACGTAACGCAATCGACAAATTGCCCGACGGCTCTATTTGGCGGCCGAAAGTCGGAAACCAGACCTGCCGGTCCCGCCGCTCGTCCGCCAATATATAAAGGGTGGCCCGATCCTTCTGGGTCAGATGCTTGAACACGCCGCGCGCCGCGCCGCCGCCGCCGATCGCCTCACCCATATAGCTGGAGCGCGCTTTCTTGAGTTGGGCGGCGATTTTGGGATCATCGGGATCTTCATAGACGCCCAGGCCCGGCCGATCCGTCGACCATTTGATGTAAGCGGCCAGCAAATCCCAATTGCCCAGGTGGCAGGTGAAGGCGATCATCGGGCCGGGTCCGTCCAACACCGCCTTATAGCCCGGCTGGTCGATCACGCGGACATGGGCGTCATTCACCAGCCGGTCGATATTGGCAAGTTCGCCCATCGTCCGCCCGATGTTGACCCAGCGCCGCGTCAGCATCGCCTCACGCTCCATTTCCGACAGGTCCGGGCGCAACAGCGCGAGATTGGTGCGCGCCCGTGCGTCGCGCAGCTTCATGCGCGGCCGGGCGACATGCGCCGACAGCCAGCCGCCAAGCCAGGATGCGAGCCGCGCGGGGAGCAAGCGCATCAGGAAGAAGAGAAAGGGGTTGGAGAGCATCGGGCAAGCGTCATACAGCAGCAGACGAGGCGGTAAAGGGGTGCAGTGACAGCGATGATATGGCTTTGGACCGCCCTTCAGGCGCTGACGCTTCTGGGGGTAGTAAATTATTGGCGGCACCTGCCAAAGGAGCGCAAGATCGAGGCACCTAAGGGGGTGGTCGTCATCCTGAGCGTTCGCGACGAGTGGGACGGCGGGGCCAATCTGATTGCCCGGTTAAAGGCGCAGAGCGCTCCGTTTCGGCTGTTGATTGCCACATCAGGCAATTGTCCGGCGGCCGACCTGCTGGCCGCGCGGGAAGGTGACTGGGTTCAGGTCGTTGCGGCCGGCGTGGCGGTGGATGAGGGGCAGAAGGTCCACAAGCTGCGCGCGGCGCTGCGGGCGCTGCGGCCGGACGATCGCTATCTCGTCTTCATCGACGCCGATATAGAACCGCCAGTGCGGCTGGTCGGGCGGCTGCTATTCCCGCTGGTGCGGGGCAAGGCCGATATCGTGACCGGCTATCGCCTGCTGCTGCCGGAGCGTGGGGCGATGGCGGCGCTGGTCGGCGCGGTCGAGATGCAGCTGGCGACACTGCCGCGGTCTGCCAACGCGACCATGCCATGGGGCGGGGCGATGGCCCTGACGCGGGAGGTCGCGAACCGGCTGGACCTTGCCGCGGCGCTGGCCGGTCGCCTGTCCGACGACATGACGATTGGCCTTGCAGGTTGGCGCGCGAAACTGCGGCTGCGGCCGGTGCGCGACCTGCTGGTTGCCAGCCCGTTGGAAGGGCGGACGGCCGATCTGCTGGATTTCGGCGTTCGCCAATATCGCCATATCGCCACCAACAGCATCGGCATGTGGGCGCTGGCGACCGGCGTGGTGGCGGTGCAGGCTGGGGCCTGGGCCTGGGCGCTGGGCTGGGGCGGATGGGTTGCAGTCGCGATCGGCTATGGCGCGGCATGGAGCCGGGCGCTGGTGCGGCGCGTGATCATCGGCGCGGTGCTGGAGCCGGCGCAGGCGGCCAAGGCACGGCGATCACTTCTGTGGGACATGGCGGCGCCGTTCGCCGTGGCATGGGCGCATCTGGCGGTGCAACTGGCGGCTGCTACATCGAACGGCATATGCTGGGGCGGCTGGAATTATCGGGTCAAGGGCGGCAGGGTGATACGCATGGATCGCGCTTAACTTCGCACATTTCCCGCTCGTTTTGAAATTTCGATACCAATGTAGGAAATTTTATGTCGTGGCTGTCGCGATCCTGAGCGCCGCCTCAACGGCTTGTACCATGCACGCCCGCAATAGGACAGCCGGCGCGTCATATGACGACCGGTCGTTAAAACCCGGCCGGGAACAGATGTCGCCCATCGTCGCCGACGCGTAGCACCACCTTGCCCGCAACCGCGCTGATCGGCAGGTCGGCATAGAGGTGGGGGAACAGCGCGCCGCCGCGCGATTCCTCCCACCGGATCGCGTCGCCGAACGGCGCGAGATCGATCATCAGCATGACCAGCCGATCCTGCCCGGCAAAATGCTTGGCCACCGTTTCGGCCGCCTGATCGCGGGTCGACATATGGATATAACCGTCCGTCAGGTCGATCGGCGCGCCCTTGAACACACCGTCGGCCTTGAACTGGTCATATTGCTCGGCAGTCAGCACCTTATAGGCGAAAAGGTCGCTCATGCGTCCGGCGTCGCCTCGGTCGGTTCGGCCTCTTCGCTTTCCTCGATCTTCGCGGCGCCCACGACATGCTCGTCCTTCGCCACATCGAACAGGCGCACGCCCGCCGAATTGCGACCGATGACGCGCAGGCTGTCGAGGCCCATGCGAATGAGCTTGGCCTGATCGGTGACCAACATCAACTGGTCCGCCTGGGTGGCGGCGAAGCTGGCGACGACCGGGCCGTTGCGGGCGATATTGTCGATATTGGTGATGCCCTGACCGCCACGGCCTGTGCGGCGATAATCATAAGCGGACGACAATTTGCCATAGCCATTGGTGCAAACGGTCAGGATGAACTGTTCCGCCGCGGCAAATTGCGCGGCGCGTTCGGCCGGCAAAGTCGATTCCGCGTCATTATCCTTCCACGGCGCGGCGCGCAGATAGGCCTCGCGTTCGTCCGGGGTAGCGTCGAAGCCCTTGAGGATCGACAGGGAGATGACCTCGTCATCGTCCTTCAATGTCATGCCGCGCACCCCGGTCGAGGTGCGGCTCTGGAACTCGCGCACGTCGGTCGCGGCGAAACGGATCGCCTTGCCCTGGCGGGTCGCCAGCAGCACGTCATCCTCCTCGGTCAGCAGCGCCACGCCGATCAGGCGATCGTCGCTGCCTTCGTCGAAGCGCATGGCGAGCTTGCCGTTGCTGGGCACATTGGCGAAAGCGTCCATGCTATTGCGGCGAACCGTCCCGTTCGCTGTCGCAAACATGACGTGCAGATCCTTCCAGCTATCCTCATCCTCCGGCAGCGGCAGCACGGTGCGGATGGTTTCGCCCGGACCCAGTGGCAGCAGGTTGACCATCGGCCGGCCGCGCGTCGCCGGGCCGCCTTCGGGCAGGCGCCACACTTTCATGCGATAGACTTTGCCGGCGGTCGAGAAGAACAGGACCGGCGTATGGGTCGACGTCACGAACATTTCGGTGACGGCGTCCTCATCCTTGGTCGCCATGCCGGACCGGCCCTTGCCGCCGCGCGCCTGCGCGCGGAAACTTTCGAGCGGGGTGCGCTTGATATAGCCCTGCACGGTGACGGTGACGACCATCTCCTCGCGCTCGATCAGATCCTCGTCCTCGATCCCGTCGGCGGCGGCGGTGATTTCCGACAGGCGCGGGGTCGCAAATTCCTTTTCGATCGCTTCCAGTTCTTCGCGCATCACCGCGTAGAGCTTCACCCGATCGCCCAGAATCGCCAGATATTCCGCAATCGCTTCGGCCAGTTCGGACAGTTCCTTGCCGATCTCGTCGCGGCCCAATGCCGTCAAGCGATGCAAACGAAGGTCCAGGATCGCGCGGACCTGAATGTCCGACAGCTTGTAGACGTCGCCATGGACGTCACTCTCGATCGCTTCCACCAGGCGCAGATAGGGCGCGATCTCGCCGATCGGCCATTCGCGCGCCAGCAGCTTTTCGCGGGCTTCGGCGGGGCTGGACGATCCACGGATGATCTTGACCATCTCGTCCAGGTTGCTGACCGCGACGACCAGGCCCAGCAAGATATGCGCCCGGTCGCGCGCCTTGTTCAGTTCGAACTTGGTGCGGCGGGTGATGACCTCTTCGCGGAACTTGACGAAGGCCTCGATAATCTCGCGCAAGCCCAGCAATTCGGGGCGGCCGCCGCGGATTGCCAGCATGTTGGCCGGGAAGCTCGACTGGGCCGGGGTGTTGCGCCACAGCTGATTCAGCACGACTTCGGGCGTCGCGTCGCGCTTGAGATCCATGACGATCCGCACGCCTTCGCGGTTGGATTCGTCGCGAATGTCACTAATGCCTTCGATCCGCTTGTCCTTGGCGGCTTCGGCGATCTTTTCAACGAGGCCGTTCTTGCCGACCTGATAGGGGATGGCGGTCAGGACGATGGATTCACGCCCGTCATTTCTGGCGCCGCGCCCGCTTTCGATCACATGGCGCGAACGCATCATGATGGAGCCGCGCCCGGTATGATAGGCGCTGCGCGCGCCCGACTGGCCCAGGATCAACGGCGCGGTCGGGAAATCAGGACCGGGGACGATCGCGATCAACTCGTCGGTCGTGATGCCGGGATTGTCGATATAGGCGAGGCACGCGCGCAGCACTTCGCCCAGGTTATGCGGCGGAATATTGGTCGCCATGCCGACCGCGATGCCGCCCGCGCCGTTGACCAGCAGGTTTGGAAAACGGGCAGGCAATACCTGCGGCTCGCTTTCCGACGCGTCATAGTTGGGCGTGAAATCGACCGTGTCCTTGTCCAGATCGTCCAGCAGCGCAGTCGCCACCTTCGCCAGGCGCGCTTCGGTGTAGCGCATGGCGGCTGGCGGATCGGGGTCCATGGAACCGAAGTTCCCCTGGCCGTCGATCAGCGGCACCCGCATCGACCAGTCCTGCGTCATGCGGGCCAAGGCGTCGTAGATCGAACTGTCGCCATGGGGGTGATATTTACCCATCACCTCACCGACGAGGCGCGCGGATTTGCGATAGGGGCGATTGTAAACGAAGCCCGATTCCTGGGCGGAGAAGAGAATGCGGCGATGGACCGGCTTCAGCCCGTCGCGCACGTCCGGCAGGGCGCGTGCGACGATGACGGACATGGCATAGTCGAGATAGCTGGCCTTCATCTCCTCCACGATGGAGATGGGGCTGATGTCCGAAGGGTCGGCGAGGACAGTCTCGTCGGTCAATGCGATTCTCTTTTTTTCAGGATGGATTCTGTTGCCCAACCCCTAGCCGAGCGAAACAAATCTGTCACCCCTCGCGCGCACGCGCGCGCCCGCACAGGCAACCAACACGGTAGGAAGCGCAGATATGTTCGCAAGTGGAACGAAGCGGCTGCATAACGGTTGCAAAATCCGACGATATCGGCTGTTCAATGGCCGTTCACGCGCCGCCCCCTAATCGGCGCTCAACAGCGAAAAGTCGCCTGATGTCCCCTCGTCAGGCGCGCAGAGGAGATGAGGATCATGCGTTTTGTTACCCCGGTGGCGCTCGCGCTGGCTTTGGCGATGACCGGTGGCGCGATCAGCGCCCCTGCCTTCGCCGCGAAGAAGGAAGAAAAGAAGGCCGGCCCGAAGCTCAACGTGTCGCCTGACGTCATCAAGGCGCTGCAAACCGCGCAGAAGGCCGCAGAAGCGCAGGATTTCGCCGGCGCGAAGGCTGCGCTCGCCGAAGCGGACAGCAAGGCCACGTCCAACGACGACAAATATCAGATCGGTGCGATCAAGCTGAACACCTCGATCGCGGCCAAGGATACGGCATTGCAGGGCGAGGCGCTCAACCAGATGCTGGACAGCGGCCTGACCCCGCCTGAACAGGCCGGCCAGTTCAACGCAATCGCGGCCGATCAGGCGATGGCCGCCAAGAATTACGATGTTGCGATCCAGCGCGGCCAGGCGGCGCTCGCCGCCGGTTACAAGCCGGAATCGGTGCAGCCCACCATCGCCCAGGCCTATTTTGGCAAGGCGGGCACCGGCAATGGTTCGGTCGAGCCGGCACGTGGCTTCAACCAGCAGGGTCTGACGGCGCTCAAGGCCGCGGCCGATGCGATGAAGGCGGCGGGCCAGCAGGTCCCGGCCCAATGGTATCAGATCGGCGTCAGCCGGGCCGAGGCAGCCAAGCTGCCGGATGTGACTGAATGGGCGAAGATGGCCTATCAGGCTGAACCCAGCGGCCAGAATCTGCGGACGTTGGTGCGCCTGTTCCAGCGCGCCAATCCCAATATCTCGAACCGCGAGAATCTCGACGTCCTGCGACTTCTGTCGGTATCGGGCGGCCTGGTCATCGCGGCGGACTATACCGAATATGCCGAAATGGCGTCGAAAACCGGCATCTATGGCGAGGTCAAGACCGCCATCGACGCCGGCCGCTCCAAGGGCGTGCTGAGCGCCACCCAGGGCGCCGATGTTTACCAGACCGCCGTGCCCAAGATTGCGGGCGACAAGAGCACGCTGGGCGCTGCCGAAGCCGACGCCAAGAAGGCCGCCAACGGCAAGATCGCCGCCGCCACAGGCGACGCCTATCTGGGCTATGGCGACTATGCGAAGGCTGCAGCGATGTTCGAACTCGCCAAGCAGAAGGGCGGCGTTGAAGCGGACGAGATCAACTCGCGCCTGGGCATCGCCAAGACGCTGGGCGGCGACAATGCCGGCGCCAAGGCCGCATTCGAAGCGGTGCAGGGCGGTTCGCGCAAGCAGGTCGCTGGCCTGTGGCTCGCCTATCTGGGCACCAAGGGCGCCTGATAGCGCTTGATTGACAGGGAGGGCGCCGTGGCGGCAGGTTGCTGCCGCGGCGCCCTTGTCGCATTATATGATTATTATTCGGGGGAGGCCGGGGCGGCCATGCGCATGAATATCAAGATTTCCCGCCTGCCGCTGGCGGCGCTGGCGACCGCCATTGCGATTATGGCGACGCCTGTATCGGCGAAGAAGAAAGTGCCGGTCGTGACCGGTCCGCCGATCGAAATGTCGGATGGTTTTCGCGCCGCTGCGCAGTCGGCGGAAGCCGCGCTCAGGGCGCGTGATACGGCCACGGCCAGCGCGCGGATCGCCGCGCTCAGCCCCGCCAATGATTTCGAATCCTATGTGGCGGCCGGCATGCGTTTCCAATTGGCGGCGCAGCGTCGCGACGTGCAGGCGGAGCGCATTGCCCTGACCGACATGTTCAAGACCACCGCCCTGCCGCGCAGCGAAGCGCCGCGACTGCGCTATGTCGCGGCCTATCTGTCCTACATGGTCGGCAATTATGCGGACGCTACCGCGCAACTCGATTATGCCAAGACGTTGGGCTATGACGGCATCGACGCGACCATGCTGCGCGCCGATATCGCCCTGCGCCGCAACAAGCCCAAGGAAGCCCGCCCCTTCGTTCAGGAGGCGATTGCCCGGCAGAAGGCGTCGGGACAGCCGGTGACGCTGGCCTGGATTGATCGGGCTATCTCTATGGCCTATCAGGCCGGCGACTGGACCGAAGTCGGACAATTATATCGTGACCGGCTGAACCAGCAGGATGGCAAGGAAGAATGGCGGTCCGCCCTTGTCAATTACCAGGCCGCCGCCGAATTGGAGCCGCAACTGCAACTCGATCTCTATCGCCTGCAGGCGGCCAATGGCGCAATGGCGAGCGAGCGGGACTATCAGGCCTATGCGCAGGCGGCCGAGAAGTCAGGCTATTATTCCGAAGCCAAGGCGATCATCGAATCCGGCCGCAAGGCGGGTAAGTTGACCCCTACCCAGAGCGTGACCAGCCAGTTGCTCAAGAGCGTCACACCCAAGGCTACCAAGGAAATCGCCGCCTTGCCCGCCATGTTGAAAAAGGCGGCGGCGGCAAGCAACGGCAAGGATGCGCTGGCTGTCGCGGACAGCTATTTCTCGCTTGGCCAATTCCCGCAGGCGGTCGAACAATATCGCGTGGCGTTGACGAAGGGCGGGATCGACGAAGGGCGCGCCAATGCGCGGCTGGGCGTGGCGCTGGCACGGTCCGGCGACCTGCCCAATGCCCAGGCGACGCTGGCGCAGGTCACCGGTCCCTGGACCGCAATCGCAGGCTTCTGGACCGCCTGGACCGCGCATCAGGACCGGAAGACTGGCTAACGCGATCGGGCTTCCCCCGCCGTCCAAGTTCAGACGGGCAGGGGGACGCCGGGCTGGTTCTTGGATGTGCGGATCGTCAGCGACGTCTTGACGCTGACGACATTGGGCGCCGGCGTCAGTTTCGACGTCAGGAACTGCTGGAAGCTCTGGAGATCGCGCGCCACCACTTTTAGGATGAAGTCGATTTCTCCGTTCAGCATATGGCATTCGCGCACTTCGGGCAGCGATGCGACATGGTCCTGAAACGCCTTGAGATCGGCCTCCGCCTGGCTTTTCAGACTGACCATGGCGAACACGGTGATCGTATAGCCCAGCATCGCCGGATCGACGACGGCATGGTAGGATTTGATCGCACCGGCTTCCTCCAGAGCGCGGACCCGACGCAGGCATGGCGGCGCGGTCAGACCGACTTTGCGCGCCAATTCCACATTGGTCATCCTGCCGTCCTGTTGCAGTTCGCCCAGGATCTGCATGTCGATGTCGTCGATATTGGGGCCGGCCATTATTTCGCTTATTTCCTGTCCTGTTTATACGACCCATCATAATAATGTTTCAGGGCAATGCAATTGTCCCACTATGCGACGATCGCTTTCGTTCGCAGCGTCGGGGCCTTTTCCTTTCCGCGTGGAGCGCCTATCGGTGATGGGGGTCGTGTCCGTATGCTGCGAGACACCGGCCGATAACCCGCATAATTTGGGGATTTTGGTGCGTTTCGACGATCTCATGCAGACAGTGCTGGCGGCGCAGGACCGTAGCGGGCTGGGCGCGGTGACGTTGTGGCGCCAATGTGTCGACCTCCTCGCCCAGCGCGATCGGGCGGAGCGACCGACCATGGCAGCGGAAGAGCGTGGCGCGCTCCTCGACCGCTTGTCCGCCCTGCGGCCGCAACTGACCGAAACGCAGCGAATCGCGACCGTGGTCGAGCTGGGCGGCCGCCTGCGTTCGCCCAGCCTAGTCACCTTCTTCGCCAATGATCGGCCTTCGATCGCCGCCGCCGCCACGGCGCGCGCGCAATTGCCGGAGGCGGCCTGGATCGACCTGCTGCCGCACCTGACGCCGACGGCGCGTGGCGTGCTGCGCGGGCGGCGCGACATCGGTCCGGCGACCCGCCAGGCGCTCGAAGCGTTCGGCGCGCATGATCTGGTGCTGTCCACGGCGCGGCAGGACATGGTCGGCGACAGCGACATGATCCTGACCCCGGAGATGGCGGCGGATTCCGAACGGTCGGCGATCGAGCCGAAGGCGTCTGCGACAATCACGCCGCTGCGTCCGCAGCCGGGCGACGAGGGGCAGATCCGTAACCTAGTCGATCGGATCGCGCGCTTCACCAGCACGCGCAAGCCGCCGGAACCCGCCAACGCCGACACATTCCCCGTCCGGGAGGCGGCACCCCGCGACTTCGCGTTCGAAACCGATGCGGAGGGCATCATCCTGTGGATCGATCAGGGTCCGCGCGCGGCTCTGATTGGACTTACATTGGGCGATGTCGCGCTGGAGGGCGGCAGCGGCCCTGACGCTTATGTCGCCGGTGCTTTCGCGCGCCGCAGCGGCTTCCAGAACGGCCGTTATACGATCGTCGGCGGTGCGATGGCGGGCGAGTGGCGTTTGTCCGCAACCCCGTTTTTCGACACCCGCTCAGGCCGTTTCCAGGGCTATCGCGGACAGGCGCGCCGCCCTTTCCTGCATGAAGTCGCGAGTGAACCCAAGCCGGCCGCCATGGCCATCGCTGGACTGTCGGCCGATTCGCTGCGGCAACTGGTGCATGAACTGCGGACGCCCCTGAACGCGATATTGGGCTTCGCCGAGATCATCGAGCAGGAATTGTTCGGCGCCGCCGGGGTCCAGTATCGCGACATGGCCGGCAAGATCGCCGTCGATGCGCGCCACCTGCTCGCCGCGTTCGACGATCTGGATCTGGCGGCCAGGGTATCGCGCGGCGATGGCGTGACCATGCCCCAATTGATCGATCCCGCGCTGTTGGTGACGCAGGTTGCGACCCGCTTTGCCGACCAGGGGGCGGTCGATATCGACATTGCCGTTGCGCCCGGATTGCCGCAGGTGCGCATCGACCCGGTGCAGGGCGAACGGATGGTGCAGCATCTGCTGCGCACGGCCGTTTCGGTGGCGCCGCCGGCAGAGGCAGTGACTGGCGCTTGCTGGTTCCAGCCGGATGGCGCGGCGGGGCGGGTCGTGTTGGCGGTCGATCGGCCCTCCACCCTGATCGGCATGGATGAAGCGCAATTGCTCGATCCGGGCTATGATGCCAGCGGCGACTGGGTCGATGGCCCGTTGCTGGGCCTGGGCTTTTCGCTGCGGCTGATCCGCGGCCTGGCCGCGACATGCGGTGGTGGGCTGACGATTGAGCCGGGACGGTTGCTGCTGACCATTCCCGCGGTCGCGGTCGTCAGTGATCTGGCGGATCACGCCTGAGGGGCCAAGTCTAACGGGCCAAGCCTGAGGGGGGGGCAGGGAAACCCTATCGCAACGATTGGGCGATAGGGATACGCCATGACTGCTCAATTCCATGATGGCAATCTGCTCCAGCCGCCGCTGGCGCAGGACATGATCGCCCTCGACCCCGCCTTCGGAACTCGGTTCATGCTGTTCGTCGATACCGAGGAAGAGTTTGACTGGGATGCCCCGTTCAACCGCGCCAGCGATCGCGTCACCGCGCTGGCGGGGATGGCCCGTGGCCAGGCCTATTTCGCGGCGGCTGGTGTGAAACCCATCTATGTGACCGATTATCCCGTGATCGACAGCGATGCCGCCGCCACGATGATGGGCCAATGGATCAGCGATGGCGCGGCCGACATCGGCGCCCATCTCCACCCGTGGGTCAATCCGCCGCATGTCGAGGATGTGAACGCCGCCAACAGCTATGTCGGCTTCCTGCCCGAAGCGGTCGAGCGCGCGAAGCTGGAGGCGCTGTGCCAGCGCATCGAAGCGCGGTTCGGCCGCCGCCCCATCGCCTATCGCGCCGGACGCTATGGCGTCGGCCCCAACAGCGCGCGCCTGTTGGAGGAGGCGGGTTTCCGCCTCGACAGTTCGGTACGCAGCCGCTTCGACTATAGCCACCAGCATGGCCCGGATTTCCGTGGCCTAGCGCAGGAACCCAAGATGGCCCAGTCGGCCCGAAGCTGCGATTTTGGCCAGGTTGAAGAACGAACACTGAACGCTTGATTGATTCTACCAGGACCGTTGCTGACCACCGACCTCGTAGATATCGGCTTCCATGGAGCAATTGTAGCTCTCTGCGATGTTGAACATCTCGGAGAGGAGGCTTTGGATTTCCTCATCAAGGGAAATGCCATCCGGATCGGGGTCATAGGCGACGGTCAGTTTGTAATCACAATTGCCGTTTTTTACCATGGCGTAGTCGCGTTCCAGCATCGCCTCAATCCGCTCCCGAGCGGGTTTTCTACCTCTTCCACGCTTGTTGAAGTTCTCGATAATCAGATGCAGGGCGATGCTGGCAGTGGGCGGCTTTTCCGGCAGTTTGGTCTGTGACGGAATAATGTCGAGCGCCCGATAGACGGTCATTCGTGAGACCTTCAGGTCGCGGGCAACGCGGGCCTTGCTGGCGCCGGCGGCAAGGCGACGGCGGATTTCATCGTCATCGACGTTCTTCTTCCGGCCTTTGTAAACGCCTTCGGCGCGCGCCGCTTCGATCCCGGCGCGCTGACGATCCTTGATGAACTTCAGCTCCATATCGGCGACCATGCCGAGTATGGTGATGACCATTCGCCCCATGTCGCCCGCCGTCGTCACCTCTGGCTCAAGGATGCGCAGCGAAGCTCCCTTTTCATCAAGCTCATGCACCAGGTTCAGGACATCGCGCGTGGAGCGGCCGAGCCGGTCGAGCCGCAGCACGACCAGCTCGTCGCCGGTGTGCATAAACTGCATGATCGTTTCCAGTTCCGTGCGCCCGCTCCGCGAGGCCCCCGATCCGGTCTCGGAACGGATAATTTCGCAACCTGCATTCTTGAGGCGGCCAATCTGGATATCCAGATCCTGGTCCGTGGTGCTGACGCGGGCATATCCGATACGAGCCAAGTGCAAAATCCGTCACATTAGGGTGGCTCTTGCAGTGTATCGTCACATTGAGCGCAAACCCACCCTTTTGTGACAGACGAATGGTGTCACTCGGCCCTATCACTCTGGGGTGTACCCAAATGTTATAGGCCGATCAGCCGCCTCACGCTGCAAGCCGTCCAAAATCAATCCGGTCGTTCAGGTCGAGGTCGAAGCGGCCATAAGGGTTCACATGACTGTAGATCAACGGCGTGAGACCACGATAATCTTCCGGCGTCATCCGCCCCGCCCACTTCGGCTCAACCAGTACGGTCTGAAGCATGCGGGTGTTCACATACACCAGCGACGCTTGCAGGAGGTGTAGCGCCAGAACGGAGATTTCCTGCTCATGGATGCGGTTGGTGGCGATCTCGCCGCCCTTGCCGAAGAACACGAAACCATTAGCGCCGTTCCAGTTCTCAACCACATTCAGCCCTTCGTGGATCTCGCGGCGGAATGCCTCCTGACGCAAATACCGGCATAGGAAGATTGTTTTGACCGCGCGGCCGAGTTCACTCAGCGCCTTGTAGGTCGGGTGCATCACTTCGGCTCTGGCAAACCGGAGCAGGATCGCTTCCGGATCGGCGGTGCGCGATTGCATGGCAGCGGCATATTTGACCATTTCGTCATATTGTTGCTCGATCTCGTCCCAGTCGATCGGGCTGGAGAGGATCGGCAGTAAATTGGAAAGCCGCGTGCGCATGCCGGCTTGGGGAAGGGCCAGTTTCTGGCGTGCCACTGCTTTCAGCCGCGGGGCAAGCTCAAATCCAAGGAGTCGGCAGAACGCAAAGCCGACTGCGCTCTGGCCGTGGCTATCGACGTACTGGCGCTGGATTTCCATGTCGGTGCAATGGCGTAGCACGCCTTCGATCATGGAGGCGACCTCCGAGGAAGAGCACCGCTTGAGCTGGGAATAAACGCAGGTCGCGCGCTTCTCCACATGCCAGTAGATCATGACGCCACGGCCGCCATAGCGGGCGTGCCATTCCGTCATCAGGTTGCGGTCCCACGCGCCGAACTTCGTTGAATCGGACGCGCATGCCGTGCCCGCATCTCCCCATACTGCGGCATTGCGGATTGCCAGTGTCGCGTTTGCTACCCGCGCGCACGCCTCCCTCAGCGCTGGCGCGTGGATGAAACGGCGATGGACATGCAGCAATTCCTCGTAACTGACATCGGGTGTTGCGCCAGCGACCCGCTTGAGCCCGGCGTTCGTGCCCAAGCCATAGAGACACAGCAAAAGACGCTGAGCCAAGGCTGCTTTCGACAGGGTAACCCGCGAGGCCGACGTTTCGAAAGCATCCATCAATCCCGTGTCCAGAGCAGCCTCTTTCAACACGTCCAGCAGTCCGGTCATCGGCCAGCGCTGACCGATCTCGCTTTTGATCGAAGCGAGACCCTTCGGTTCGGGCAAGGGCTTGAACGGTGTAATCGATATCCGGTTGTCGCCGCGCCACAGGAGCCGGACCTTGTCGTTTTGTGGAATATTGGCATTGAGGAGCAACAGTTCCCGTTCAAGCTCCTCCCGGATCGAGGCGCAAAACGCCTGCGCATCTGGCGTCAGGCTGAGGCCGGAATAGTACGCATCTCGCCTGATCTCGAAGTCCTTGGGAAGATCGTCATCGGGATTGCGATAGCGATCCGCCCCGACCACCCAGATTTCTTTGGAGCGGATGCGGTCGCGCAGTTGCGTCAGGACGCAAAGCTCATAGCTGATCCGGTTTACCCGCCCATCGTCATCAATGACGGAACTGCGCCATCGCGCTGGAATCACCTCATCGATCGGAACATCCTGCAATGGCACGAAGCGGCATCCGCCATCCACCTTGCTCCTGATCCAGTCGAGGGCCGCCAGGACCGGCCGCCACACCGCGTTGTTCGACCGGAACTCAAGTACGGAAAGCAGGCTTGGCAGCATGCGCCGGTAATGATTGGCCCAGGAACCACGCATCACCTTGTAGATGCGCCGGTCCAGAGCGCCCTTCGCATGGCTCTCCTTGACGATCGCCGCCAGCTTGGCCTTACCGGCGATCGGGAAAATGACATCGCAGATGCGCCCCGATGGTTCATTGATCGAGGCGCTGGCGATCTCGACCAGCAGGCGCTCCTTTCCATAGACCCGCTCGATGTCTTTCGCGATATCGCCCACCACCTTGCGTTTCGAGCGCGTTCCGATCTTGTGAACGGTTTCGATCAGCAGGTCGATCATCGCGTCAGTGAGTTGCGCCTCCCGCGACATTAGATAAATCGCATAAAGGCCGAGCTGTCGCGCCGGCGCATGCCGGCGCATCTCCGAGGCCTTTTCACCGGCAACGCGGCGAACAATCTGATCGACCCATGGCTTGCCCGTAGCCGTCAGGAGATCATGGGGAAGATCAAGTCTCTGGATAAAGGCGAGTTTCTCGGTCACGTCGAGAATGTTGTCGAGCGTTGCCTGTCCGGCGTCACCCTTCATCCTGTTGAATCCGGTCGAGCTGTCCGGATCGGCAAGCGAGGCTTCCAATAACGCCACCGCATCTGACGAAAGCCGATCACTGGCTCCGATCAGCCAGGTGTCCAGATAATCTTGCCGTTGTGAGCGAACGACACGTTCAAGCTCCTTGCGCGACGGCCCATAAATACGCCGGTCCCGGCACCACAGGAAAACATGCTCAAGCATGGCATTGATCGACTGGCCGCCCGGGCACAGCTCGCCAGCAATCCATTCCGTCAATTGCGCGCGATCCACCCGCTTCATGCGGTGATATCCAAGATGGATCAGGATCTCCGCACAATGCCGTCGTGCTGTCCGACTGGAAAAGTCATAACCGGCTATCTCGCCAGCCTCGACACCGAGTTGCTCGGCCAGATACGAGAGGCCATCGGTAGGGATTGAGCCGGGATCGATCGCGAAAAACCCCAGGGAAGCGAAGAATTTCAGCTGCGCGGCGAGGCCAAGGCGCGTCAGGGCCGGCTTCGAATTTACAAAATCAATATCGGCAAAGCTCAGGCTCCATCGTCCGATCAAATCCCCGCCCGGAATACTCCGATCCATCAACCCACTCCCTATGATGGAGCGAACTGTCCTCTTCTATGATTTCCATCGTCAATACCGAATGCCACGTTCCCAAAACGTTCTCCGACTTGGCCAAAATCGCAGCTTGGGGCCGACTGGGCCTATTGGGCCGGGCCGACCCGCTTACTGATCGAACTGCCGCTTTCCACCGCCTTTGCGGGGCTGTTGCGTGGCGGCGGCGAACGCTTGTATCGCGCGGCCCAGGCGATCGGGCCGCTGGCGGGCGCCCTGTCGCGCGCTAGGATGTTCAGCCGTATCCCGCTGACGCCCGAAGGCGTCCCGCTGCAGGAGGCCATAGCCGCGATCGACGCGCTGATGGAAGAGGGCGTGCGAGTGCTGAATTTCAGCTTCCATTCGCCGACACTGGAGCCGGGACATACGCCCTATGTCCGCGATGAAGCCGACCTGGCGGTCTTTTACCGTTGGTGGGGCGGCGTGCTGGCGCATTTGGCGCGGCGCGGCGTCACCGCCGCGAGCATCGATCAACTTATTGCGGCAGTTCCCCCGCGCGGACAGGCTTGCAAAGCGGCGTAATGCCGCTTATCGGCAGCGCAGGTGGGGCCTGTAGCTCAACTGGTTAGAGCTGTCCGCTCATAACGGATAGGTTGCGGGTTCAAGTCCTGCCGGGCCCACCAAATATCAAACTATCTAATAGCGGACATCCTCAAGATCGCGGTAGCTTCAGCCCGTCGAGAAACGCCGCCACCGCTTGCCAGTTTTCGGCCGATCCGTTCGGATTGCGGTCGGCGCGCAATGTGGACGCGCCGTGGACCCCGCCTGTGCGGGGCGTGAACATCTTTTTCTGTCCGCTGGCCAGCGCGTCGAAAATGGGTTGCGACTGTGCCATTTCCTTGGCGTCTTTGCCTTGGGTGATGAAGACCGGCACCGTCACTTTTGCAGCGGCGGCGCGGACATAATTTTTGTCGTCAAAATATTCCCCTGGTGAGAAAGCCAACACCGCCGCGACCAGTGTCGGGTTGTCCGCTGCGATGCGCAGGGCGAGCGATGCGGAATAGCTGCTACCCCAGAGGATCACAGGCTGTCCCTGCAGGCGCGCCCAGTTGAGCGCCGCTTCGAGGTCCGGCAATGCGTCGATAGAGGATCCCGCCGATTGGCCATATTCGTTCACGGTCCGGTTGGGACCGTACAGCTTGCCGCCGGAGCGCTGATCGACGACCAGGGTGCTGTAGCCCAAAGCATTCAGCTTCGGGGCGATGTCGGCATATTCGTAGCTGCTCGATCCCGCCTGATGGAACAGGACGATAGTGGCCCGCCCATGTTCGACAGGGACGTGATCGGCGAAAATCTTTTTTCCATCATTGGTGCCGATGATGACCGTCTCGGCGGCCACGGCCAGCGCGCCTTGGGCCTGGGCGGTTGCATTTTCCGGCGGCGGCGGCGCTTTATCCGCGCAGGATGCAGCGATGAGCGCGATGCCTAATATGCCGAACTTCATCATATCGGCATCTCCGCCCCTATATCGTTAAGACCAATAGTTTGTGTGTCAGGTCATGCTTTTGAGGACCCCGTCCCGACGGATAAAGCCGTGGAACAGGGCGGCGCCGACATGCGCCAGAAAAGTCGCAAACAGAATGAATGCCAGAATCGTGTGCGCAGACCTCAGCATCGCGAACAAGGCCAAATCGCGCGGCGTGATGGGTGGCAGGTCTATCGATCCGAATATCTCAAAAGGATAGCCGCCCGCCGACAGCATGGCCCAGCCGATGATCGGCAAGGCGAACATCAATCCATAGAGCAGGAGGTGGGAAGCCTTGGCCAACATTGTCTGCCAAACCGGCAGGTCTGCCGGAAGGGAAGGGGGCGGATTGAACAGCCGATTGATCAGGCGCAGCGCAACCAGAACAAGGATAAAGATCCCGATGCTGCGGTGGATCGATAATAGCGCATCATAGCGCGGCGACGTCGTGCTGACCATGCCGACGCCGATGAACAGCATGGCCACTATCAACACCGCCATCGTCCAGTGGAGGACGCGGGACAGGAGCGGAAAACGGGTAACGGTCCGGGTCATCGCGCTGCCCCTGCAGATTGGTTCGATAAGGCGCCCGGCCGTTTATGTTCGCCCGCCCGGCGACGGAAGCTCTCGGCATAGACAGCCGACCGGGCGAAAGGAATGGGGTCGTCCGACGGTTCGATCCCCGCAGGAAGGATCAGCGGATCGAAATTCACATCCTGGCAGTTGCCCTTCGTCTCGGCCTCGACATGGTCGATCGTCAGCATGCCCATGTCGACCGTCTTCCTGTCGTCAGGCCAGACTTCAGCGGCGCGATTGGGATCGCCAGGCTCGGCTATGGTGGCGATGAGGCGCCAGCGGATCGGTCCCTTCGCGACGCGCGCCAGCAGATCGTCGAACATATAGTTGGCCGATCGACCTTTACGCATGGCGGGCGATAGCACCGCGAAGGGATCGAGCGCCTGCATCGACCAGCGCACGAGCCGACGCTTGCCGTCAGGCGCCACGAATATGAAACCGTTGATGCTGTTGTAGCTGTCGTTGGCGAAACCCGATGCCATGGGTTTGGCCATCATCCGCGCCTTGAACGCGACCGTTTCGGGATGTTTCGCCAGGAACGCCGCCACCTTTTTCGGATCAAGCTTTCCCGTGGCGGGATCGGGAGCGGAGGCGACGGCGTTCTCATAAAAAGCCTGTGGGGTCGAGACCGCAAGGCCCGGCGTGTCGTTGATCGCCATGCGCCATTCCTGCGCGCCGGCAGGCTGGAGCCGTAACGCCATGCTACGCACGCCGACATCGGGATCTTTGGCATAGGGGTCCGGGCTGCCGACCGCAAAACGCCCTGTGACAGGGACGATGCTGCCCTGGAACACGGCCGCCTTCGACAGGGCGCGTCCTGCGGCGGTGCCCACGAACGATCCGGCTATGCAAATCCCTTTGGCATGCGCGCGACGAAAGCCTGCATGCGCGCCGCCCCCGCTGGTCTCGATTTGATCGGTCATGCGTGCGCCGCTCAGTCGCGCGCTCGTTAGAAATCCGCCAGTATAGAGGAACAGGCCCGTCGTCGCGGCCAGCAGCACGCCAATGCCGATGGCTTGCAACGGTCTTTGCTTCAGCAGGTCGAGAGTGCCTTGGGGCCGTGGCTCGTGGGTTTGTCGCCTATCGTCCGCCAAACACCGTCTCCCGCAAAATCATCACGCATATGTTGCGGTATCGCAACACACTCCTGGCCAGGCTTATATTCCGGCGATGGCCCAGATTGGATTGGAGAATGATCCATGTCCTGCCATCATGCGACGACATAGGAGCCTGTCATATCCTCGCCAGCAACTCGGCCTTCTTGGCGTGATATTCCTCATCGCTCAACAGATTTTTGGCATGAAGATCGGCAAGGCCCTCGATCTTGGCGAAGATCGTACCGTCGCTTGCCTGGGCGGCGTTGGGCGCTCGGCTTGTGGTCGGCAGCGATGATCCCTGCGGCGCAGCCTGCGCCGGTTCGCTGCTGACGACGGACAGATCCGCCAAATGGACCAGCCCGTTCTGGCCCGTCAGCGTGAGCGATCCAACGTCGCCTTGCTGCTGGCCAAAGCCGCTGATCTGATGTCCGGCGGTGTCATAGATCGTGGTTTTGCCGCCCACTTCGATGGCAAGGCGCCGATGTTGCGGGAAAACAGCATAGCGCATGCCGTTTTGCGAACCGGAAGAGGACGGTCGTCCCAGCGATGCGGGCCATGCGCCGTCATCAGGCGACAAGGCTGGTGATGCGAGGAAGGATGACAACTTGCCCTCTGCCTCAGCGCCAATATTTTCGCGTTCAAGCAGAGACGCAACATCCTGGCACATTGAAGCGACCTGCGCCTTGAGCCTGTTATCGAACATATCTCCAACCATCACCATGCCGCCTTGCGACCACTGGCCCATGCCGCCCAAATCAGGATGATTGAACTGCGCCTGTCGGCCGCTACCGCGTGCAATAGCGCCAATCAGTTCGGCAACAGCGCCTACGCTGACGCCGTGGCGCGCTGCGATCGTGGCGGCTGCCGCCTTACCTTCGGGAGAGAGGCTGATGGAAGGCGGGGCACCATGATGCTGCTGTTGGTTCTGCATGATCCAAGGGACGATTGGCGCGCCGATCGGTTCCGCTCCGTCCGATGCGCTGTTTGATAGAGGCGCAACGCGGTCGTCGCAGCCTTACCCGTCAAAAAGCAGGCAGAACTGCGCCCTTATATTTATCCGCCATGAAACGGCGAACGTCTTCGCTGCGGAGGGCCGCGACCAGTTTTTGCACGCGCGGATCCTTGTCGCTGCGCGGTTTGCCGACGACGAAATTGACATAGGGCGACTTGCCATCCTCGATCACCAGCGCATCGCGCACCGGGTTGAGTTTTGCGTCGAGCGCGTAATTGGTATTGATCAGCGCCAGATCGACCTCCCCCAGGGTGCGTGGCAGCGTCGCGGATTCCAGTTCCCGAAAAACGAACTTCTTGGGATTATCGGTCACGTCGCGAACGGTTGACAGCGGGTTGGCCGGATCTTTCAGCTTCAGCAGGCCAGCCTTCTGCAACAGCAGCAGTGCGCGACCGCCGTTGCTGGGTTCATTGGGGATGGCGACCGTCGCGCCAACCGGCAGCTGCGCCAAGCTCTTCCACTTGCGCGAATAGGCGCCCAGCGGCTCGATATGAATGCCGGCAATGGGCGTCAGGTCGGTATTCTGCGCCTTATTGAATTCGGCCAGATAGGGGCCGGTCTGGAAATAATTGACGTCAATCTGGCCCTGGTCGACTTGCAGATTGGGTTGCACATAATCGTTGAATACCCGGATATCGAGCGTCAGGCCCTGCTTCTCCAGCACGGGTTTGACATGCTCCAATATTTCCGCGTGGGGGACGGCCGTCGCCGCGACGCTCAGCCTGTTGGGGTCCGATTTCGCACCGTCATTTTTGCCTCCGCCACAGGCGGCGAGCAGCAGGGCCGGGAGCAGGATGATGAGCGAACGGCGCTTCATAAAGGACTTCCTCAACGATGATCGACCCGGCGCGCGAACCAGTCGCCGGACCATTGGATGCACTGGACAAGCAGGACGAGTAGCACGACCGTCACCAGCATGACGTCGGCCTGAAAGCGTTGATAGCCAAAGCGGATGGCAAGATCACCAAGGCCACCGCCACCCACGACCCCGGCCATGGCGGTAAAGGAGACGAGCGCTATCGCCGTCACGGTCGCGCCGGATATGAGGCCGGGCAGCGCTTCGGGCAGAAGGACGTGACGTATGATCTGTAGCCGGGTCGCGCCCATCGCCTGCGCCGCCTCGATCGTGGCGCGGGGGATGTCGCGCAGCGCGCCTTGCACCAGGCGGGCGTAGAAGGGCGCGGCGCCACCAACCAGCGGCGGTATCGCGCCCGCCACGCCAAGCGACGTCCCCATCAGGCGCAATGTCAGCGGGATCATGACGATCAGCAGGATGACGAACGGGATGGAGCGAAGGACATTGACGATGACGCCGAGCGTTCGGTTGAGGACGACATTCTGGCCAATTTGACCGCGGTCGGTCAGGAACAGCAATATGCCAAGAGGGATGCCCAGCGCGATACTAAGCGCCAGCGATCCGCCCAGCATTACCAGCGTATCGATCGTCGCCTGGCCGATGTCGGGCCACGAGACGTTCTGAAAAAAGCCGTCCATCACCCAACCTCCCCTAGCAGGGCAAGGGTCGCCTGTTCACGCGACCCGGCAAAGACGCTGTCCACCGGCCCGACTTCCACCAGCCTGCCCTGATCCAGCACCGCGACACGATCGCAGATCGCGCGCACAACCGCCATTTCATGGGTGATAAGGACGATCGTCAGCCCCATTTCCCGGTTGAGATCGGCCAGCAGCGCGAGCACCGATCGCGTGGTTTCCGGGTCGAGCGCGCTTGTCGCCTCGTCACACAGCAGTATGTCGGGCCGCGTGGCGAGCGCACGCGCGATGCCGACGCGCTGGCGCTGGCCACCCGACAGCCGCGAAGGATAAACGTCCGCCTTGTCGCTGATGCCTACCCGTGCGAGCAGTTCGGCGACGCGCGCGGCGCGCTCCGCCTTGCCCACGCCCGCCAGTTCCAGCGGCAGCGCGACATTGCCCGCGATGGTGCGGTTGGCCAACAGGCCGAAGGATTGGAAGATCATCCCGATCCGCCGTTGCAGGGCGCGCAGACCGGGACGCGAGAGCGTGGAGAGCGACACGTCGTCGACAATCACCTCGCCGGACGTCGGTCGCTCCAGGCCGTTGATAAGGCGCAGCAGCGTGGATTTGCCCGCACCCGACCGGCCGATGATACCGAAAACCGAGCCTTTGGGGATCGACAGGTCTATGTTGTCGAGCCCTACTGTTCCGTCGGGGAAGCGTTTGGATATGCTACGCAGTTCGATCATGCCGTGCCCATAACCTGATTAGCGAAGCGTTCCATCTCTTCCGCCTGTGGGCTCATCTGGAGCAGCAGCAGATTGAGGCCCGCATCCTCATATGCCGCAATCCGTTCCTTCAATTGTTCGGGCGTGCCGACCAGATTAGGGCGCAGGCCGCGGTTGGACACGGCATATTCCTGTAATTTCAGGTCCCGCTCCAACTGTGTGCCCGACAGCCACTGGTCGAAATTGGCATAGCCAGCCGGTAACTCGCCGACCGTCGTGATCCTTTCCAGTTCGCGTTTCGCTTCCGCCTCGCTATCGCGCACGATGGCGTAGGCCGCCATGCCGAATTGCATCGGCGCGCCGCCTGCCGCCTGTCGTCGCTCGGCCATATCGGCGATTTTGGGGGCGATGGCATCGACCGGATCGCCATGCATCACATAGGCGTCGCACTGACGTGCGATCATTGCCTTGGCCTTGTCACTTTCGCCACCGGCATAAATGGTCGGGCGCTTGGTCGGCTTGGGCGCGCAGATCGCGTTATCCGTGCGATAATAGGCGCCGTCGAAGCTGAACCGCGTCTGCGTCCAAAGACCATCGACCACGGTCAGCCATTCGGCGGTGCGCGCATAGCGATCGTCATGCTCGTCGAATTGCAGCCCATATTGTCGCGCCTCGTCCGCCCACCAGGAGGAGACGACATTGAGGGAAAGCCGGCCGCCGGATATGCGGTCGATGTTGGCGGCCGCCTTGGCGAACAGGGCCGGGTGATGGAAGTTCGGGCGCACCGCGACCATCATCTCCACCCGATCCGTCACCGCGGCGAGCGCCGCCGCGGTCGACCAGGCGTCCAGCGCAGGCTGCTCTATTCCCTTTATGTCGTTGAGGTTGAGTTCCGCGATCAGCGTCAAGTCATAGCCCCAGCGTTCCGCGTCCAGGGTCAGGCGCTTGGCATAGTCCCAGCTTGCGTCCATGCCCTCGTCCGGGACGTTGCGCAGCCAGCCGCCGAACACGGGCATCCAGTAACCATAGCGCATCATCGGGTTTCCGCGATCCAGCCAACCAGCCGATCGACCAGCCTGTCATGCGGGTCCCAGCCCAGCACGTCCAACGGGTTGGCGACGAAGTTGGACAATGCGTTGATGTCGTAGAAACGGGGTATGCCGTCGCGATCGTCGATCATCATCTCAACCCCGCCCAGGTCCAGATGCGCGGCATGCGCGATGGCTTTGGCCGCATCGCGCAATGTCTTGTCCGGTTCGGCCGCCACCATCTGGATCGGTGTTCCTCCGACCTGACATGCGTCGGCCGGACAGAGATCGAACGCCCCTGCGCCGGACACGTCGATGGCATAGAGATAGTCGCGATCGAGGGTTTCGATGCGGGTGATACGGTCGCCCCGCGCGGGGATCACGTCCTGCACCAGCAGCACGCCATCGATGCTGCGTGGCAGGTCAAGATCGGCCAGTGCGGCGCGCAGCGCTTCGCGATCGTCGAAACGCGCGATGCCTGCGCCTGCGCCGCCGATATTGGCCTTTACAAGCAGCGGGAAGCCGATGGAATCGGCGGCATCGATCAGGTCAACGGCGCGATGAACAACCCGCGTGCGCGGCACCGCTAGGCCGAGCGAACTGAGCAGCGAGAGCTGCCGCGCCTTCGACGTGTCGATGGCGAGCGCCAGTGGGCCGTTGATGACTTTCGCGCCCGCCTGCTGCCAATGGTCGAGCAGCGCGAGAGACCAGAAGATAGGATGTTCCGCATCCCGCAGGAAGGCAGACATCGCCACGCGGTTGAGAATGAGCGGGGCGGGCGCCGTTGCCGCAGCGGGATCGAAATTGCCCTGCGTGCCGATCGTGCTGTAGGCGATCCCTCTGCGGTCAAGGGCCGCGAACAGCGGGACGAACCACAGCGGATGTTCGTACAGAATGGCGAGATCGGTCACGAGACGCCTATAACCATGGCGTTGCTGCTATGTGTTGAGGGCATGAATAGGGGCGTCCAGCGTCGTTCAGGATGGCGCGCGACGTTAGCTGGAATTGTCCACCGATCAAGTAGGGATTGGATTTTGGACTCATCGCGCGTCGGCGCATGATGATGGCAAATATGCGGCATAATCGCACTCAGCACATATCGCGCAAGCCGGTCAGACACAATGCATCTCTGCTGGCATTGCAGCGCTTATCCTTGCCTGCGGGATGTCGGGCGCTGACCCAGTTCGTCAAGGGCGTCCGCATTGTTCCGGCCCCAGGCATAAAGCAGCTCGATCGGTTCGACAAAGCGGTCGCCTAGCGGGGTGAGGCGGTATTCGACTGCCGGTGGAACGCTGCCATGCACATGGCGCGAAATCAGCCCGCTGGCCTCCATTTCCCGTAATGTCTGGGTCAGCATCTTCTTGGAAATCCCTGGCAGACTGCGCAGGAGAACGCCTGTTCGCGCTACGCCGCCATGCCGCGCATGAAGCGTATGCAGGATCATGCTGGTCCATTTGGTGGCGAACAACTCTAGCATGCGTCGCGGCGCGCAATCCTCGCGCCAGGATTCTTCGGGTGATCCAGATTGCATGGGTGGTTACCTCAAGGTGCCTATGTCCCAAAAAGGTGCCGTCTAGATGCGCGTTGCGCAAATGCCTAGATGCAACGCCAGAATATGAGGAGTGATAAATGGCCAAGACAGCTCTGGTGGTAGGCGCGAGCGGCATCGTCGGCAGTGCGACCGCCGCACTGCTGGTGAGCAAGGGTTGGACAGTTTATGGCCTTGCAAGACGGCCTGTTGTCCAAGCTGGGGTGCTGCCGGTTGAAGCGGACTTGCTGGATGCGCCCGGCACGGCGCAGGCTTTAAAGACCATCCACCCTGATGCCGTGTTCATCACGACCTGGCTGCGGCAGGACAGCGAAGCCGAAAATATCCGGGTCAACGCGACCATGGTCCGTAACCTGCTCGATGGCCTGCCTTCGCCAGCGACCCCACGCCATGTCGCGCTGGTGACTGGCCTCAAACATTATCTTGGACCGTTCGAAGCCTATGGAAAGGGCGCGCTGCCGCAGACGCCGTTTCGTGAGGATCAGGAACGCCTCGATATCGAAAACTTCTACTATGCGCAGGAGGACGAGCTTTTCGCCGCCGCCGCCCGCGACGGTTTCACCTGGAGCGTCCATCGTCCCCATACGGTGATCGGCAAGGCGGTCGGAAACGCCATGAACATGGGTACGACCCTTGCGGCCTATGCTACGCTATGTCGCGAAACCGGTCGGCCATTTTACTTCCCCGGTTCCGCCACGCAATGGCGTTCGCTCACTGACATGACCGATGCGGGCCAGCTTGCCTCGCATCTTCTCTGGGCGGTGGAGACGCCCGCGGCGCACAATGAAGCGTTCAATGTCGTCAATGGAGACGTCTTTCGCTGGCAATGGATGTGGGGGCGCATCGCCCGATGGTTCGGGCTGGAGCCTGCGCCGTTCGACGGGACTATGCGCCCGCTTGAGGAGCAGATGAAGGATGATGCCGACATCTGGCGCAACATAGCGGTCCGCGAAGGTCTGGCGGAGCCGGATCTTGGCCGACTGGCATCGCCATGGCATAGCGATGCCGACCTAGGCCGCCCGATCGAGGTCGTGACGGACATGTCGAAGAGCCGAAGCCTGGGCTTCACAGATTATCAGGCTACGGACGCCGCGTTCTTCGCACTGTTTGAGCGGCTCCGTAAGGATCGGTTGATCCCCTGACATGCGCTCCACCTGCAAGCGCCTTCGCCGGCGCAACAGTTTACGGTCGGTTGTGGCGGACACACTGAGTTTGCCGCGCCAAATCCGTCATCCTCTCAATGGACCTCCCTGGGCTTAGGGAGGGGGCGCCTGTCCGCAGACCAACTTCTTGCCAGCGCAATCATCTTCGTGGGCACAGTCCGGGGTGTGGAGCGCACAATAGCCTAACCCACTTTTCCACCACTCCGATGATGCTGACCTTCTCGATCATATCGAAAAGGAATCGCGGCTGTTGCTTAAAAAATCGGGACCGGCGGCATCATCACGCCACCCATTGGACGACCTTCTGGTTGAGTTCGCCAAACAGGTTTTCGCTCTCTCCCGCCTGCATCCGCACTTGATCGCCAAAGCGCAAAAAGGGCGTTAGGGCGTGGCCATGTTCGATCATTTCGATCGCACGCCGTTCGGAAATGCAGGTCGATCCTACACGCTTGAAATCGGCGTCGGATACCGTTCCAGAACCTATGATCGTGCCAGCGCAAAGGGCGCGCGTGCGGGCTGCATGCGCGATCAGTTCGTGAAAACCATAGCCCATGGCGTCTCCCGAAGGATGACCAAACCACGCGCCGTTCACCTCTACCCGCAGGGGCAGGCAAACGCGGCCGTCCCGCCAAGAGTCGCCCAGTTCATCGGGAGTGATCGCGATCGGCGCCGCGCTACAGGCTGGCTTGGCCTGAATCCAGCCGAACCCCGTCTTCATTTCCGCGGGCGCGACGGCGCGGAGCGACCAGTCGTTGATGAGCAGAATGAGACGAATATGACCCATTGCGTCCTGCGCTGAACATCCCATCGGCACATCGTCCGTGACGATGCCGAATTCCCCTTCGAAATCGATGCAGTCCGCTTCGGTCGGGAGCGCGACATCTTCCAGCGGGGCCAGAAAGCGATGGCTCATACCCTGATACATCAGGGGAAGATCGGTTTCGATGGGGGGATGATCGAACGCTTTCTGCATCAGGACGCCGTGGTTCGCGAAAGCCGACCCGTCCAGCCACTGCCAGGTGCGCGGCAGCGGGGCCAGGAGCGCGGCGTGATCGACATTGTCGCCCGTGCCCGACTCCAGCTTGGTCGATACAGCCGCCGCGTCGTCCAGCAGCGCGTCCCATTCAGTGATCGCGTGCAGCAGATTAGGCCACCGCGCGCCTAGCGGCAGGCAGCGCGCTCCATCCCGCGAAATGAGGATCAATTCTCCATCAGTCGTGCCGTTGGCGCGCGTCGCAAAACGCATCGGTTCGTTCCTTTCTCAATCAATCTGGACATATCCGTGCAGATGCACGGGTCAGCGCTTCAGATTGTCGTCAAATGCGCCGTCGATCAGGACGAACACGATCCGGCAATTGTGGTCCGATCGATTGGACCAGCCATGATTGGTGCCGCGCTGGATGACGATGTCGCCGGCACGGACCGTAGTTTCCCCCTCGTCCATGATGAGCACCAACTCGCCCTCCACAACGATGCCGTAGTCGATCGTTTCGGTGCGGTGCATCAGCGCGTGGCGCGATCCTTCGCCATCATGGACGGAGGCGTCATGCGCGCCCACTTCGGCGAAATGGGCGCGGGCTTCTTCCGGCGACATCGTGCGGATGCCGTCGCCTTCGGGCGGGATGTCGAGCACGCGGATGCGGGTGCCGTTCCTGGGCGGCGCGAGGATGATGCCCTGTTCCACCGGTTCGCCCGACGCCCCGTCGATCGGGGCGGGGGTAGCCTGCGTGTTCCAGACTTCGTGGAACATCGGGCCGATGTCCCCGCCGATGCGCTGGGTGCGTTGGACCGGGCCGTCTTCCTGGATGATGGCGCGGCCAGCGTTGTCATGACCGGTGACGATGCGGCGAACGGGTTGAATTTCCATGAGCATATGTCCTAAACCAATCTGTCTTCCGCAGCGATCAAGCGGTCTTGCCGCCCAGCGTATCGGCGAACCAATCGGCGATATAGTCGCAGCCGTAGGACATATTATCCGCACCGACATGTTCGACGCCGCCTTCGCGCTCGGTGAACAGCTTGAGCGCGCGCCGGGGGCTGTTGAGCAGCTGATCGTAGCAGTCATGGGCATAATCGACGCTGATCTGCCGGTCCTTCGCGCCATGAGTGACCAGGAAGGGCACCTTGATCCCGTCCATATGACCGTTGAGGTTCATGTCCGCCGCCTTAGCCAGGAAGTCGTCCATGTCGCTCGCGCCGAAAGCCCACATGACATGCGCCCAATAATGGGGGACGGGGTTCTCGCCTTCGCGCTTCATCCGCTTTTGCTGCACTTCCGCCCAATTATGGTTGGCGCCCCAGACCGCGCCGGATGCGAAGCGCGGTTCATAGGCGACGGCACGCGGCGCGAAATGACCGCCGAGCGAAATACCGGTCATGCCGATCCGCTTGGGATCGACGTCGCTCTGCTGCTCCAGCCAGTCCACCGCCTTGCTCGCCCAGTTTTCGCTGTGCGGATCGACGGGCAGGTTTTGAAGGCGCAGGGCTTCGCCCGATCCGGGCTGATCGACGCACAGCGTCGAAATACCGCGCCGCGCGAGCACTTGCGGCAGGCGCGACCAGTAGAGCAGTTCCTTGCAGCTATCGAGACCGTTGCAATAGACGACGACCGGATGCGGGCCATCGCCCGGCGCACTTGTGTAGAGCGCGGGCATGGTGCCGGTGCTGAGCGGGATTTCCACGCGCCGACGGTTGATCCGGCCCAGAGCGGTCGACCGGTCGAACATATCGCGCGCCTTGGCATAGGTCGCCTCTCGCCCTGGATGGCCATGGCCCTGCATCCGTTCGGCGTTGAACAGGTAGAGCGACGCGCGCTCCAGCTTGTCGGAAGCGGAGAAGCCGCGACCCTGCGCCTCATCCTCCGCCGCCAGGTCGATCAGCTTGTCGGCCATCGCGACCCACTGCGCCATGAACAGGGGCGTGCCCGCATCCGCACCGTTGGCGGCGGCGTCCTTGATCGGCTGGCACATATCGACGATTTCGCCGATGCGCCCGCCGCTCTCCATCGCGATCGCGACGGACAGGTTCCAGATATAGTTGGGGAAATATTCGAACAAAGCCATCGATCAGACCTCCACTGCCTGGAACAGCCCCTTGTCGGGCGCGGCATGCGGCATGGTTTGCGGACCTCCGACGCCGATGCCCCACTGGTCCATGATGCCGGGGGCGGGGGCGTGAACCTGAGACTGGTGGGTTTCGAAGTCCACATCCTCCAGTTCTGAGCTATATTCGACCGCAAAGCCCGCAGGCGTGGTGAAATAGCTGAACGTGTTGTTGCCAGCGGTGTGACGGCCCGGACCCCAGCGAATGTCGGTGCCCTTCAGCCGCAGCCGGTTGACGCCTACCATCATGTCATCGATGGTCAGCATGTCATATGCGACATGGTTGAGGCAGGGCGGTCCGGGCAGGAAGGCGATGCGGTGATGCGCGGCGTTGCAGCGCAGGAAGCACATGAAGTCGCCCAGCCAGTCGCTGACCTTGAAGCCCAGTACATCGCAGAACCATGTGACCATCGCCTTGTGATCGGGCGAGTGCAGGACGATGTGGCTGATCTTCTGCGGGACGCCTTCCCAGCGGGCCAACTCGCGTGCGGTGCGGCGGGCCACGTCGCTCGACACTTCGAAGGTCAGGCCGTCGGGCGAAAAAAAGCGGAAGCCATAGCCGCCGCCCAGCGAGTCCAGATCCTTGGGCGCGAAGATGATGCGGCAGCCCGACGCAACGACCTTGTCATGCAGGGCATCGACATCGGCGCGGCTGTCGGCGGCCAGCGCAATCACGTCGATGCGTTGTTCTTCGGCTTGACGCAGCCGCACGACATGATGCTCATGCCCGCCATCGGCGGCGAAATAGACCATGCCGTCCTTTTCGCCCGCTTCGACCAGCTTCCACTGGTCGGCATAGAAGGCGCGCTCGGCCTCCAGATCGGGTAGGGCGTAGCCCACATAACGAATTTCTGTAACGCGGCTCATATCGGCTTCCTTCAGATCGGCTGGGAGACCATCGCGAACATGTCCGCGGTAGCTTTATGATTGTCGATGGGCGCGCCCTTACCGAGCTGGCCCATGCAGATTTCGAGCGATTTTTCCACGATGTAGCGGCACCGGTCGTGGCGGCGGTCGCGATAGGCGGTCAGCGCGCTGTCCAGATCGTCATGGCGGGCCAGTTCTTCCGCCAGCACGATGCTGTCCTCGATTGCCATGCCCGCGCCCTGGCCCAGATGGGGGGTGGTGGCGTGGACGGCATCACCCAGCAGGACGACACGGCCCTTATGCCAGGGACCGTCCAGCATGAACGCTTCCAGGGGACGATAAACCACACCGTCGTCGTCCGTGATATGGTCGCCCAGCGCCTGAATTGCGGGCGAGCAGCGGGCGATCTTGGCGCGCATCGTTGCAGCAAGACCTTCGCGCGGATAACGCGGATTGTCCGGTTCTGCGGTAGTCACGAACATATACATCAGCTCTGGCGAAATCGGCACCAGCCCGACGCCGGTGGGACCATTATAGGCCTGAAGCGAGTCCATGCCCTCGGTCCGGGGCAGGTTGTAGCGCCATACGGCCTGCCCCGTATAATGTGGTGAGGGTGCGTCGGGGAACAGCAGCGCGCGGGTCTGCGAATAAACCCCGTCCGCGCCCACGACCAGATCGAAACTCTCCTGCGTGCCGTCGGAAAATTGCACCGCTACATGATCGCCCGCATCATGGATGGCGGTCGCAGTGACGCCCAGCCGCACCTTGGCGCCCGATGCGATCGTGCGATCGCCCAATACCTTGTGCAGGGCAGGGCGGCCGACGCCCAGATTGGCGGGATAGCCATCGACCAGACGCGGGGAGGGGACGCGCGCGACCTTCGTGCCATCGGGTGCGAACACTTCGACCGTGTCGAACCCTGCGCCTGCGGCGACATATTCGTCCAGCAGGTCCAGATGATCCATGGCGCGCAGCACGTTGGACTGCTGGATGATCCCGACCCCATAGACCGACCAGTCGGGATCACGCTCGATAACGGTGACGTCGAACCCTTTTCGACGCAGTGCGATGGCGGAGGTGAGGCCACCTATGCCACCGCCAATGATGAGGATGTTGCTATTGTCCATGGTTGGTTCGGGGCCTCATGAGAAAGGGTCGGGACAAACGAAAATCAGAAGCGGTCGAGATCATCGGCGATCGCGGTCGGTCCGGCGAAATTCTTGGCGATGGCGGCGATATAGGCGCTTGTTCGGGCCGCATCGGGCGTGCCGCCGGCGATATGCGTGACTGCCAGCGCTTTCACCTTGGCCCGTCCAGCCAGCGTGCCGACGTCTTCCGGCGTCAGGTGATGGGTGGCGAGATGCTGGACCATGGTCGCCTTGACCGTGGCGGGCATGTTCGGGCTGGTGCGCGCCACGCGATCCAGCGTAGCGTCGATGTCGATCATCTCGCTGACCAGCAGGTCCGCACCAGACGCCAGCCTTTCGACCGCGGCACTGGGGCCGGTGTCACCGGTATAGGCGATGGACCGGCCCGGCAGATCGAACCGCAAAGCGTAGGATTTATAGTTGCGATCCTCCACGCTGCCGGGCGCGAAGTCATAATGGGTGTTCTGCGCGACGCGGACCATCATGTCGTCCACGCGAATGGTTTCCCCGTCCCGCAACTCGATCACCGACACGGTATTTTCAGGCGGCGTCCAGGACTTGCCGGGAATGCCATAGCCTGCCTTGGCCGACGGCTGGAGGCTGGCGACGATGCCTGCCACCAGTTCCCGCGTGCCGGGCGGGCCATAGATAGCCAGCGCGTCGCGCGCCTCGGTCTGGTTGCGCAATCCCAATATCGCCGCCAGCCCGCCGATATGATCGACATGCAGGTGGCTGAGGAAAATGGCGCGGACCCCTGGCAGAGGCAGGCCCGCCCGCGCCATCTGTTCCACAGTCCCGTCGCCCGTATCGACCAGATAGGTCTTCCCATCGTGCAGGATGGCGTTGGCCGGTTGCGATCGATGTCCGTCCGGCACCGGGCCGCCCATCGTCCCCAAGGTGACGAAGGCGGCGCGCGGCGGCCCGGCGGCCGCCGCTGCCGTCGCCAGCAGGGCGATCACGCCGGACAGCGCCACGCCGGTGATCCGGGCGGACAGGCGCTTCACAGATTGAAGCCCACACGTACGCCATAGGTGCGCGGCGGACGCAGCGTGCCGACCGGGAAGTCGAGGATCGGGCGCGTGCCGGCGCGGGCCAGCACTTCCTTATCCTCGATATTGTTGATGAAGGCCGTGACGCTCCATTTGTCCTGCGGCCCTTCCAGCGTCAGGAACGCGTCGGACATCATGAAGCTGCCCTGCTTTTCCTCTTCGCGGAAGTTGGAGTTCATGTAGCGGCTGGATTCGATGTTCGACCGGACGCCCGCCACCAGCACCATGTCGCCGCCGATATGGAAGCTGTGTTGATAGCCCATATTGAGCGCCCAGCGCGGCGAGTTGACCGTGGGCCGACCCGAACAGTCGATGTCGTAAAAGCGCGCGCCGTTGACGCCCGGATTGGCGAGCCGCGATCCGATGGTCGTGCAGCCGGTGGTGACGGGCGCGCCGGTGGGGGAGAAGTTGGCGGTCTGCAGGCTCTTATATTTGCCGTTCAGATATTGGACGTTGATGTTGAACAGATCGTCCCGGGTCGGCGCGAAGCGGGCCTCGACTTCGGTGCCGAAAATGCGCGACTTGCCTGCATTCGTGGTGAGCGATCCCTGCGCGAACAGGCCGTTGCCGGTCCGCACCCCCCCCACGAACGTCACCTGCTGGTCCTTATAGTCCCAGTAGAAGGCTTCAATATTGAGCTGGAGCTTGTTGCCGAAGAAGCGGTTCTTGGCACCGATCGTATAGGCGGTCAGGCTTTCCGGACGGAAGCTGTTGTTAGGCGGGGCCGCGACGTAGAAGCCGCCCGATTTGAACCCGGTGGCGACATTGGCATAGACTAGGGAAGCAGGACCGGCGTCGAGTTCGACTCCCGCCTTCCAGGTGAATTTTTTGAAGCTGAGGTCGCCGGTGATGGGCGCGCCCAGCGGCGGGTCGACCGGGCCAGGCAAACCGCCGCCGACTGACGCGGTCAGTTGCGACTTGTCTTCCTGCGTATAGCGTCCGCCAGCGATCAGGCGCAGGGCGTCGGTGACGTCGAAGGTCAGCTGACCGAAAGCGGCCAGGCTCTGCGTCTTGAGGCGGGGGGTGAAGCGGGTGGTGGACAATCGACCCTGGCGGAAATAGTTGAGCGTATCCTGCTGCTCGTTGAAGAAGAAGCCGCCCAGGACATAGCGCAGCCGCTGGTCGGCAGCCGAGGTCAGCCGCATTTCCAGCGACATTTGTTCGGCATTATCCTGTATTTCGCCACGGAAGCCGGGGAGATAGGTGCGGAAATCCGCTTCCGATTTGCGCCAGGCGGGAATGACGGACAGCGTGGCAAAGCCCATGTCGCCATCGACCTGCGCGCTCAGACCGTAGAAATGATTGTCGAGATAGCCGTCCGAGCGCGCATTTTCGATGCAGCCGCTGGCGATGAAGCCACCCGCGCAGAAGGGCGGGGCGAACAGTGTGGAGGCATAGCCGTTGATCGCCGCGATCGCGCGCGGATCGGAAATGCTGACCCGATCATTGACCGATGGCACAGCGAAGGCCTTGCTGGGCAGCAACACCGCGCCGCCGCCCTTGCCGCCCTGATGATAATAATCGCCGACGATGTTGATCGACCAGATGTCCGACGGCTTGAGCAGGAAGGAGGCGCGCACCGCTTCGCCCTTGTCATCGTCATAGCCGTCCGAAATATAGCCGTCGCGATCGACCACCTGGCCTGCGACGCGCAGCGCGGCGATCTCACCGAAAGGAACGTTGACGGCCAGGAAGCCCTTCTTGCTGTCATAATTGCCATATTCGGCCAGCCCTTCGACGCCGAATTTGCCAAGCGTGGGCTTTTTGGGCAGCACGTTGATCGCGCCACCGGTCGCGTTGCGGCCATAGAGCGTGCCTTGCGGGCCCTTCACCACCTCGACCCGTTCCAGATCGTAGAATACGCCGGCGGGCGCAGTCGGGCGGCCGACATAGACGCCGTTGAAATTGAAGGCGATCGCGTTTTCGGAAAAGCTGTTCTGCGAGTTGGTGCCGACGCCGCGTAGGAAGAAGCTGGTCGTGCCCCCGGTGGGTTGCACGACAAGGGCGGGCACCAGCTTGCCGAGATTGGATGTTTCGGTGATGCCGGAGCGGGTCAGATCGTCGCCGGTGACGGCGGTGACGGCGATCGCCGCGCGTTGCAGGCTTTCCTCACGCCTTTGCGCGGTCACCACGATTTCCGCCAGTCCCCCGTCGGACGCCTGCGCCTCTGAATCCTGCGCGACGGCGGCCTGCGGTATGATCGCACCGGCCAACATCGTGGCGCTCCAAAGAATATTTTTCATGGCTTCCTCCCTTTATGCCCGATCTGCGCGGGATGGACGGGGGGTGACATGATTTGCAAAAGCAGTAAAATGGATGATATATGTTAAAAACGATCAATAGGATTCATGATTTTGCGATTGGACCGCTTCGACCTTAACCTGCTGGTGGCGTTCGATATATTGGTCGAGGAGCGGAACGTGACCCGCGCGGCCAAGCGCTTGAACCTGACGCAATCGGCGATGAGCGCCGCGCTTCGCCGCTTGCGGGACGCCTTTGCGGACGAAATCCTGGTGCAGCATGGCAAGAAGATGATCCCGACCGCCGCGGCCCTCTCTCTCGCGCCCGAAATCTCGGCCGTCGTGGCGGACCTGCGCGGTATCATCGCGCGCGGCCTCAGCTTCGATCCGTCACAGAGCCAGCGCATCTTCCGTATCGTGGCGTCCGATTATGTGACGACGGTCCTCATCGGCCCGATGCTGGAGCGGTTGCAGCAGTCTGCGCCGGGCGTGCGGATAGAGATCACGCTCCCCCGCAACGACATTCATGAACGGCTGGAAGACGGGGAACTGGATTTCATTGTCGCGCCGGAGCGTTTCCTGGAGGGGCCGCATCCGCGCGAACTGCTGTTCGAAGAGCGCCATGTCGTCGTGGGCTGGTCCGGCAATCCGATGCTGCAACAACCGCTGACGGAAGACCTCTACTATAGCGCTGGTCATGTCGCGGTGAGCGTGTCACGCGATGGCACCTTCATTGAAAATCATCTGCGGGAACATGGCGATCGCCGCCGCATAGAGATTATCTGCGCCGCCTTCAGCCAGGCGGCCTGGATGTTGCCGGGGACGACCAGACTGGCGCTGATGCATGAACGGCTGGCCAGGGTGATGGCGTCAAGATTGCCGTTGCGCATCGTCGATGCGCCCGTTGATTTGCCGATCATGCGCGAAATGCTGCAATATCACCATGCACGGGCCGCAGATACCGGACTGACCTGGTTTCGCGAGCAACTGCGCGAAGCCACCGCTGCGAGCATATCCTGAAGGCGATCCTGCTTCCCCGCGCAAGCGGGCCGGCATAATGCGGACCATCCTAAGCCGGACGCCAGATGGCGGACAATTCGTTGATTGGGGTTTTGAGGGCATTTACAGCGTCTCTACAATCGTCACATTGGCGATGCCGCCGCCTTCGCACATGGTCAGCAGGCCGCAAGGCCCGCCGCGGGCGCAAAGCGTGGACCAGGGTCGCGATCATCTCCGCGCCCTCGGACTGGCTGAACGTCTCGACTCCGAAAAGCTGCTTGATGCGGTCGATGAACGGACCGACGCCCACGCCTTCGCGCTGATGATAGAGGGTGTTGAAGAACATCGGCCCGCGCGTCATGCTTTCCGCACCAGCGGCGATCACGGCATTCTGCGTGCCGGACCTGACGGACTGGGCCGCGAATTGCAGCGCCTGTTGCGACAGGAAGCGGTGGACGATGCGTCGATCGGGCCGGTCGATGTGAAGATGACGGCTGGTGCGCTGGCGGGCGCTCTGAGCTTGTCGGCGCGCTGGCATGAACCCAATGGGGCTGTATCCACGGCGCAGATTGCCGACGCGATGGTGGGCGGCCTCGATCCACGTAGCGCCTGAGCGCGAAACGCGCCGCCGCTTCTGGCCAACGAACGGCCTATAGCCCTTCGGCTTCGACCCAATGGGCGCTGGTCAACTCACGGGCGAGCGCCCAGACCTGCCGCCTTATGTCCGGCACGGCGACGATTTCCCAATGCGCGCCGCGCGTCATCGGCCCCACGACATGCAGCCGCGTTTGCGCCCGGCCATCGGCAGCGATGGCATGACATTGGCGGTCGACGTCGATACCGATCGCCAGCGGATCGGGCCGAATGTCGCCGCGATCGAACAGGTTGCGCAGCAGCGGATCGGTCACGCGGCGCAGGTCGCCCAGCGGCCCCGTGCAGTTGACCACGCGCGCCACTTTCAGCGTTTCGCTCTTAGCCGCGCCGCGCGGGCGAAGGCTGACGACCAGGCTGTCCCCGTCGGGCGTGGCCGACATCACCTTGGCCGCCCGCACCGCCAACCGCCCTTGCGCACGTATCGCGTCCAGCCGCTCTGCGACCTGCGGCGCGATCCGATGGCGATGCACGTCCCAATAGGGGCGCAAATGGCGCAGGAAACGACTGCGTTCGACGGCACTCGCGGCGCGCCATATGTCGGCGGTGTAGGGGCGCAATTCGTCCACAGCATTGCGCCAACCAATTTCGGCCGCCCGTTCACGCACGCTACGCACCAGCGCGGACGCCGCCCCGACAGGCCGTTCGCGCCGCACGACATAGGGCGGGGCGGGCGCGTGGGCGTGCGGGGTCAGGCCGCGCCGCGACAGCGACATGATCGTTCCCCGGAACCCCGCGCTGTCCAGGCTCAGCGCGCAATCGACGGCGGTCAAACCGCTGCCCAGCAGCAACAGCGTGTCGTCGTTCCCCAAGCCCGCGCCGATGTCCGCCGCCCAGGGATCATCGACATAAGCAGGGCGATCAAGGCCGACAAAGGCGGGGAGGTCATGCGGCGGCAGGTTGCCCGGCGCGATCACGGCCACATCCGCGGCGACGGTCGCGCCTGATCGCAGCGCGATAAACGCGCCGTCGTTCGCCACGACCACATCGTTCGCCTCGTCGTTCAGGATGGCGATCCGGTCTCCGGCCGCCGTGCGCGCTTCGTCCAGCATCGCGCAAAGATAGCTGCCATAGTCGCGCCTGGTGGCGAAGCTGCCCTCCTGCCCCAGTCCCTGCGCCGTCAGCCAGTCGACGAAATGACGGGGCTGGTCGGGCAGCGCGCTCATATTGGCGGCGCGCACATTGAGGATATGGCCCGCCTGCGCCGCGCCATAGGCCAGGCCGCGGCCCAGCCGGTCGGGCCGTCGCTCCACCAGCGTCACGCGCACATTGCCATGTCGCAACAGGTTGATGGCCAGCAGCACCCCGCTGAACCCGCCACCGATGATGGCCACATGATCGACCTGCATCATGGATCAAGCATTTCTAATGGTTCGCCCAACATTCCTTGTGAGACATATCTCTACTGATGAAATAGATAAAGCATTAACTGCAGCGATGGAGACCACAATGCGCCTGTTAGGTTTACTGGGGCAAGGATTGGCGCGACTGCGTGAATCTGCACGGCGCGAATTTCTGCGCGACCCAGACGTGATCCTGTTCGAACGCCAAGCCAAACCGGCGCGCGAAGCTGTGCATGGTCGCTGATCGACTGTCGCGGCGCGCCTTCATCGGCGCTGGCGCGGCGTCCTGCCTGATCGTGGCGGGATGCAGCGAAGGTCAGGCTGGCCGGCCCAGGCTGCGCGTGTCCGTCACCGGAAAAGGCGAAGGCGACAGCCGTTTGCTGTTCAAGGCGGCGGGAATCAAGCCCGAAGGCTTCGACCTGACCTATAGTGAGTTCCAGTCCGGCCATTTGGTTGTGGAGGCGCTCAACGGCGGCTCGCTCGACTATGGCGGCATGAGCGAGATCCCGCCAATCTTCGCGGCGGCCTCCACCATCCAGAGCTTCCGCCAGATCGCGGTCGCCCATGGCGACGTCAACAACCAGGTCGTGCTGGTGCCCAAGGGCTCGAAGGCCAAGTCGATCGCTGATCTTAAGGGCAAGCGCGTCGGCTATGTCCGCGCCACAACCTCGCAATATTTCCTGATCCGCATGCTGGAGGAGGTCGGCTTGACCTGGGGCGACATCACTCCGGTAGCGATGGGCGTATCCGACGGCGCCGCCGCCTTTTCGCAGGGGTCGCTCGACGCATGGGCGATCTACGGCTTCCCGATCCAGCGCGCCATCGCGACCGAAGGCGCGCGCATCCTCAAGACGGCCTATGGCATATTGTCGGGCAATTATCTGGTGGCGGCGCATATCGACGCACTGGCCGATCCCGACAAGGCCAGGCTGATCGGCGATTATCTGGCGCTGGTTCAGAAAGCCTATGGCTGGGCGGCCGCGCATCAGGATGAATGGGCGACGATCATCGCCCAGGATATCGGCGTCCCGCGCGATTATGTGGTCGATCAGTTCAAGCGCAAAAGCGCGACCTATGAACTGCGCCCGGTCACGGACGCGGCGATCGCGTCCCAACAACAGGTCGCGGACCTGTTCTTCCGCCAAAAACTGCTGCCCAAAGCGGTCGACGTGCGCCCGCTCTGGGACGCGCGCTTCAATACCGCCATTCCCAAGAGAGGCTGAGACGCATGGCAACCCAGGCAATTCAACGCGACGACGCGCCCGCGCCCATCGCCCCCATCAGCGCCGACCAACTCGACCAACTGACCCGGCGACTGGCCGAAACCGCCGAACACTACGACCGCAGCGGCGAGTTCCCACGCGCCAATTTCGACCTGCTTGCGAGTGAGGGACTTATCGGCCTGACCGTGCCGCGCGAACTGGGTGGTCGCGGTGCCGGGCTTGGGGAGGCGATCCGGGTGCTGGCGGCCGTTGCGAAGGGGGAGCCGTCGACCGCGCTCATCCTGTTCATGACCTATCATTATCACGCCACCCCCGCGCGCGCCCGCAACTGGCCGCAGGCCATCTACGAGCGGCTGGCACGCGATGCGGTGGCGGGCAGGGGATTGATCGGTGGGCTGCGCGTGGAGCCGGAACTGGGCACGCCGGTGCGCGGCGGTCTGCCCGCAACCGTCGCGCGGCGAACCGCCAATGGCTGGGCGATCACCGGCACCAAAATCTATTCGACCGGATCGACGGGGCTAGACTGGTTCTCGGTCTGGGCGAAAACGGATGAGGTAGAGCCGCGCGTGGGCAATTTCCTGGTGCGGTCCGACAGTCCCGGCATCGATATAGAGCCGGTGTGGGACCATTTGGGGATGCGCGCCACGGTCAGCCACGCTGTGCATTTCGCTGATACCCCCACGCCTCTCGACCACGCCGTTGACATCCGTCTTCCTGAGCAATGGGCGGCTGGTGCGGGCGATCCCAGCCTGGCGATCTGGAACGCGCTTGCAATCTCGACCATCTATGACGGCGTCGCGCGGGCGGCGCGGGACTGGTTGCGCGCCTATCTCAACGACCGGGTGCCCACCAATCTCGGCGCCGCACTCGCCACCCTGCCGCGCGTGCAGGAAAAATTCGGCAAGATCGAAACGCTGTTGCAGGTCAACCGCACTCTGATCCGCGACGCGGCCGTGCGTTATGATGCGGGTGATCCGCCCAGCGCGGTGGAGGTGAACAATATCAAATATCTCGCGACCGCCAATGCCATCCGTGCGGTGGAGATCGGTCTGGAACTCACTGGAAATCCTGGCATCAGCCGGCAGAACCCGCTTGAACGCCATTATCGCGACGTCCTGTGCAGCCGCATCCATTCGCCACAAACCGACACCATATTGGTCGCAGCCGGCCGGGCGGCGCTTGGGAACTGACATGTCATTGATTATCGCAAGCCAACTCGATGCAGAATTCAATCGTGGCCTTGGCCAGCACCCGATCGCGCCCATCCTGATCGATGTCGCCGACGAAGCACCATGGAGCGCCGCCGCTGAAGCTGACGTGCTGCTGGTGCGGCCCTCGCCCGCCTGGCGCCAGCCATCTGCCACCCGCCCGTTCGCCTGGCCGGGACGTCTGAAATGGGTCTATAGCGCGTCGGCGGGGATCGATTTCTATCCCCCTTGGCTGCTCGACGCGCCGCTCGTGACCTGCGGCCGGGGAGTCGCGTCGGATGAGATTGCCGACTATGTCATTGCCGCCATTTACGCCCATGCCAAGAACCTGGAGGCGATCACCGCACGGTCGCGGGCGGAATGGATCAATGTGCCGCTTGGCCGGGTATCGGGCACCACGATCGGCATCGTCGGTCTGGGCGCGATCGGTCAGGCGGTGGCGCGACGCGGCCTGGCGCTGGGAGCGCAGGTCGTCGGTTTGCGTCGCACCGGCGCGCAATCGGGCATCAGCGGCGTGGAGCATGTCGGCGATATTGAAACGCTCGTCGCCCGTGCCGACCACATCATCGTCGCCGTACCGGCTACGCCGCAAACCCATCATTTGTTCAATGCGGCGCTGCTCGCCAAGGTGAAGCCCGGCGCGCATATCATCAATGTCGCCCGCGGATCGGTGATCGACCAGGACGCCTTGATCGATGCCCTGGACGGGGAGGGCGGCCCCGGCTTTGCGACGCTGGACGTCACCGATCCAGAACCTTTGCCGGACGGCCATCCGCTCTACACGCACCGGCGCGTGCGGCTGACCCCGCATGTCTCCAGCAATCACACCCTGGTGCGTCACAGGCTGCTGGAAAAAGTGCGGGACGACATTTCTCGTTTCGCCCGCGGCGAAGCGCCCAGCGATATCGTTGATCCAGTGCGCGGCTATTGAAGCCAGGGCGGGAGCCGTTCAGAGTGCTTCGACCGTTTCCCGCGCCAGTTCCGCCAATCTCTGCGCCGCCTTGTCCAATTTGTCGCCCGACCGCAGGATCGCCGCCACGCGCGGCAGTTGCGGCAGCCGCTCATGCTCCAGCGCCGCGCTGTTCTCCAGAAACAAATGGGTGCGGCAGGTGATGCCCAGCCCGGCACCGACAGCCGCCTTGAGCGTCGCGAGATTGGGCGTTTCCACCGTGATCCGCCATTGCAGCCCGGCATCCTCCAGCGCCCGGATCGCTGCCTCGCGGAAACGGCACGGCTCCTCCAGCACCGCCAGCGGGATGACCGCACGATCGGCCAGCGTCGCCTCGCCATACCAGCTCATCGGCGCGACCGTCACCGCATGGGCGTCATTGGGCGCTGCAAAGCCCAGCACGATGTCCAGTTCCCGCCGCTCCAGCAACGCCTGCAATTCCGCCGTGCCCGCCACGCGCGCATAGATTTGCGCGTCGGGATGCAATTCGGAAAAGCGTGACAACAGGCCCGTCAGCAACGTGTCCGCGAAATCCTGCACCATGCCGATCCGCGCCGGCCCGGCAAAGCGCCCCGCACTGACCGCCGCCACCGCCTCGTCATGCAGCAGCAGCACACGCCGCGCATAGTCAAGCAGCACGGTCCCCGCTGACGTCAGGATCAGCCGCCGCCCTTCGCGCAGGAACAGCGTCTGCTGCACCAGTTCCTCCAGCCGTTTGATCTGAAGGCTGAGCGCGGATTGCGTCACGAACACCTGCTCCGACGCATTGAGCATCGACCCTGTATCGACGATGGCGACGAAGCTGCGCAGCAAATTGGTCGGCAGATTGACCGGCACGATGAGCCCCTTGGATGGAAAGATGGGAAGCCGATCCGAAGTCGGAAACGGAAAGCCGCTTATCGCCGATGCCAATATATCAATCAAAATAGTAGAGATTTGTCCGGCCAAGAAAAAACTACGCTGGAATGAAAGGCCGCACGGCAACCCCCCGATATCGGCGCTGATCCGTCCCTCCATGACGACGAAAGGCGACCTATGATGAACGCTGATAGGTCCGCCTAGAAAAACTTAATTGAATTGGTAGACAATACATGTTGGGCTTGTCCGCAGTTACATAAAGGGCCGGACATGGCGGTTTTGACGATCAACGATACATCACAGGTAGCGCAAGGCCGTTCGGCGTTGGCGCCACGCCCATTCTCTCTTTCGCGCTTCGGCGGCCGCTGGCTTTCCCCGGTACTGCTGCTCCTGCTTTGGGAAGCGGGATCGCGTCTCGGCCTTATCCCCGAACGCACGCTCGCTGCGCCATCGGCGGTGCTGGGCACGTTGCTGGAGATGGTGATCTCCGGCGAACTCCCCTCCAATCTGCTGGTGTCCTTCGCCCGCGTCGCCGTCGGCCTGCTGATCGGCGTGAGCCTGGGCCTGGGCCTCGGCCTCGTCGCTGGCCTGTCGCGGTCGGGCGAACTGGCGGTCGATCCGCTCATGCAGATTAAGCGCACCATCCCCGCGCTGGCGCTGACCCCGCTTTTCATCGTCTGGTTCGGCATCGGCGAAACGCCCAAGGTCGCCCTGATCGCCTTCGGCACCATCTTCCCGGTCTATCTCAACCTCTACAGCGGCATCCGCAGCGTTGATCTGCGCTTGCTCGATGCGGCAAAGAGCTTCGGTCTCAGCCGCTGGGAACAGATATGGCACGTCATATTGCCCTCTGCCTTGCCCTCGCTGCTGGTCGGGCTGCGCTACGCCCTATCGGTGTCGATTCTGGTGCTGGTCGTCGCCGAACAGATCAACGCATCGGCCGGCCTTGGCTATCTCATCAACAACGCTCGCGATTTCATGCGGACCGACATCATCGTCGTCTGCCTAATGGTTTACGCCATCCTCGGCCTTGGCGCCGACTGGCTGGTCCGCACGATCGAAGCCCGCGCCCTCATCTGGCGCCCCAGCATAGTGGAGCAATAAGCATGGACGCTCGCCTCGGTTTTTCCACGGTCGATAGCGCTGTTCACCAGCCCCATCCCGAACCCGTCGTCCGCCTGCGTGGCTTTACCCGGCGCTTCGGCGCCAACACCATCATCAACGGCCTTGACCTCGACATCGGGCCCGGCGAGTTTATCGCCCTGCTGGGCCGCTCCGGCTCTGGCAAGACCACTTTGCTGCGCACGCTCGCCGGTCTGGACGAAGTGCGCGATCAGGACGTCGAAGTCCCCAATTCCCGCGCCGTCGTCTTCCAGGATGCCCGCCTTCTGCCATGGAAGCCGGTCTGGAAGAATGTCGCGCTAGGCCTGAAGGGCGACAACGGCCGCGACCGCGCCGAGGCTGCGCTCAAGGAAGTGGGCCTTGGCCACCGGCTCGACGCCTGGCCGCTGACCTTGTCGGGCGGCGAAGCCCAACGCGTGGCGCTGGCCCGCGCTTTGGTGCGCGAGCCGCAATTGCTGCTGCTGGACGAACCCTTCGCCGCGCTTGATGCCCTGACCCGCTATCGGATGCACGATCTGGTGCTGTCGCTCTGGCGCAAGCACAAGCCCGCTATCCTGATCGTGACCCATGATGTTGAGGAAGCGATTGCGCTGGCCGATCGCGTGCTGGTGCTCGACCGGGGTCGTATCGTCGCCGAAGAACGCATCACCGCCCCGCGCGGCGAGCGCAGCAGCTTTGCGGCTCGCCTGCGCGAGAAACTGCTCTCGCATCTGGGCGGCGACGATCATGGCGAAGGCGTCGTTCCCCTCGCGGTCGCCGCTGAATGAACGCGCTCGCCGCCATCGAACGCCCGGTCGAAACCGCGCCTAACACCAGCCGCCTGCGCGGCTTCGTCACCGCCTTTGCCGACCTGCTGGCCGCGACCCGCGACGAGCAGGCGATATTGGACAGCGGTCGCGCACTGCTCAGCCGCCTGATCGCCACCGACGACTGGCTGCCCGAAGCCTTCGCCCGGCCCAATCCCGATCGCTACCAGCAATATCTGCTCCACTGCGACAGCCGCGAGCGGTTCAGCGTCGTCAGCTTCGTCTGGGGACCGGGCCAGTCCACCCCCATCCACGACCATAGCGTCTGGGGTCTGGTCGGCGTCCTGCGCGGGATCGAAAAGGTCGAACGCTTCCGTCGCCTGCCAAGCGGCGCCCTGGTCGATCAGGGCGAGGAACTGCTGCACGAAGGGGAGGTGGATGCCGTCTCCCCCCGCATTGGCGATATCCATCGCGTCACCAATGGGCTCGCCGACCGGCCGTCCGTCAGCATCCATGTCTATGGCGCCAATATCGGCGCGGTCGAGCGCGCGACCTACGCCCTCGACGGCACGCCCAAGACCTTCATTTCGGGTTACGCGAACAGCGTGATCCCCAACCTCTGGGACAGATCGAAAACCGCATGACTACGCAAACGCTGGACAAAATCCAGACCGCCACGCCGCAGGATATCCGCCACGCCCTGCTGGTCGGCAGCGAAATCGCCATCATCGACGTGCGCGAAGAACATGACTTTGCGCAGGGTCACCCGCTCTTCGCCGCGCAAATCCCGCTGCGCCGCATCGACGAGGAGGCCCGCTGGCGCATCCCGCGCCTCGCCACGCCGGTCATTGTCTATGACAATGGGGAAGGCTTCGCCCGCAAAGCGGCGATCCGCCTCGAAGCGCTGGGCTATACCAATGTCCGCGAACTGGACGGCGGTCTCTCTGCTTGGGCGGCGGCTGGCTATGAACTGTTCGAGGACGTCAACAGCTACTCCAAAGCGTTCGGCGAACTGGTCGAGCATCGCCGCCATACGCCGTCACTGGCCGCCGAAGACGTGCAGGCGCTGATCGATGAAAAAGCCGACATCAAGATCTTGGATGCGCGCCGCTACGACGAATATAACACGATGAGCATCCCCACCGGGACCAGCGTGCCCGGCGCGGAACTGGCGTTGCGGGCACGCACCATCGCGCCCGATCCCGACATCACCATCATCGTCAATTGTGCCGGCCGCACTCGTTCGATCATTGGCGCGCAATCGCTGGTCAATGCGGGCGTCCCCAACAAGGTGTTTGCGCTGCGCAACGGTACGATCGGCTGGACACTGGCGGGTCAACAACTCGAAACCGGCCAGACCCGCACCGCGCCCGAAGTCGACGATGTGGCGATCGAGGAAGCGCGCACCCATGCCCGCGACGTCGCCTATCGCGCCGGCGTGAAACGCATCGGCTGGGACGAACTGGCCGCGTTTCAGGCCGATACGGCTCGCACCCTCTATCTCTACGATGTGCGCCAGCCGCGCGAATATGAAAGCGGCCATCTGCCTGGCTTCCGCAATGCGCAGGGTGGGCAACTGGTGCAGGAAACCGACCACAATGCTCCAGTGCGCGGTGCCCGCATTGTCGTGACCGACAATGTTGGTCCGCGCGCGGACATGACCGCCTCCTGGCTCGCCCAACTTGGTTGGGACGTTTCCATCCTCGACGTCGACTGGTCGGCTGTCACGCTGGAAACCGGACCGGACGGCGCGCCTGCGCCACGCGGGCCGGAGGGCCGCTACAAGCGCCCCTATGAAGGCACGGACAACAAGGCGGCCGCGATGCAGGCCTATCTCGACTGGGAATATGGCCTCGTCGCCCAATTGGAGCGCGACGGCACCCACGGCTTCTACGTCATTTAAAATTTTGGGAGAATTTCCATGAGCGTCAAGTTCATCGGCTATATCGGCTTCAATAACGGTTCTGAAACGCAAGCGGCGGTCCGCAGCCGCGCGCTGGACACCGATTATGTCAATGCGGCCGCAAAGGCGCAGGAAGCGGGCGGCTTCGACCGCGTCCTCATTCCCTTCGGCTCCAACAGCCCGGAAAGCCAGATCGTCGCGGCCCACGCCGCCGCCATCACCACGAAGCTGGGCTTCCTCGTCGCCCATCGCCCCGGCTTCACGCAGCCAACCGTTGCTGCGCGCCAGCTGGCGACGCTGGATCAATTGTCGGGCGGCCGCGTCGCTGTCCATATCATCACTGGCGGCGCGGACGAGGAAATGGCGCGCGACGGCGACACCAGGACTGTAAAGTCCGAACGCTACGCCCGCACCGACGAATATCTGACCATCCTGCGGCAGGAATGGACAGAGGCCAAGCCCTTCGACCATCAGGGCAAGTTCTACGACATTCGTCAGGCGTTCAGCGCGATCAAGCCCGACAATCTACCGGTCTTCTTCGGCGGATCGTCGGCCGAGGCGATCGAGGTCGCCGGCCGCCATGCCGATGTCTATGCGCTGTGGGGCGAAACGCTCGAAGCGGTGCAGGACACGGTCCGCGCCGTGCGCAAGTCGGCCGCGCGCTATGGCCGCAGCCCCGGCTTCTCGCTGTCGCTGCGTCCGGTCATCGCCGATACCGAAGAAGCCGCCTGGAAGCGCGCGGCGGAGATCGAGGAGCAGGTGCGCGAAAACCGCGTCGCGGCGGGCCTTCCGCTGACCGGCCATCGCCCGCCCAACGCCGGATCGCTTCGCCTGCTTGATGCCGCCAGCAGCAATCGGCAGGATACACGCCTGTGGACCGGCGTCGCGGCGCTGACCGGCGCGGCCGGCAACAGCACCGGCCTGGTGGGCACGCCCGAACAGGTCGCCGACGCGATGCTGGATTATTATGACATCGGCATCGACCATTTCCTGATCCGGGGTTTCGATCCGCTGGGCGATTCCATTGTCTATGGCCGTGAGCTGCTGCCGGTCGTGCGCCGCAAGGTTGCCGAGCGCGAAGCCGCTGGCCTCGCCCTGGCGGGCTGATCCATGTCCAAGAAGACCGTCGTCATCCTGTCGGCGTCCCTTGTCGCGGTGGCGGGCATAGCGCTCGCCGCCGCGACTTTTCGCGCAGGGAACGACAAAGTCTTGCGCGTGGCCAATCAGAAAGGGCAGGTCAAGGCCATGATGCTCGCGTCCGGCGCGCTGGAAGGCGCGCCCTACACGGTCGAATGGTCGGAATTTCCCGCGGCCCAGCCCCTGCTCGAAGCGGTGGGCGGCGGCGCGGCGGACTTGGGCCTCGCGGCCGACGCGCCCTTCATCTTCGCCTATCAGAGCGGCAGCCCGGTCAAGGCCATCGCCGTCCAGGCCCCGGCCAACCAGGTGAGCGATGCGCTTGCGATAGTGGTGAAAAACGGATCGCCGCTGAAAGGCGCGCAGGATTTGATCGGCAAATCGGTTGCCACCACCCGCGGGTCGATCGGCCATCATCTCCTGCTTCAGGCGCTGGAACGCGCCCATATCCCGGCGGACAAGGTCCGCGTCACCTTCCTGCCGCCGGGCGATGCGAAGGCGGCGTTCGACAGCGGCGCGATCGACGCCTGGGCGACCTGGACCCCCTATACCAATGTCGCGATCAAGGAAGGCGGGCGCGCCGTCGTCGATGCGAAAGACTATGGCCTGCCGCTTTATATCGATATCGCCAACACCGATTCGATCGATCCCAAGCGGGCGATGCTGGCCGACTTCCTTCAGCGCGAGGCCAAAGCCGTCGCCTGGGCGCGCGCCCATCCCGATCAATTTGCGCAGGTGCTGGCAAAGGAGACCGGCTTGCCGCTCGACATCGCCCGCGCCAGCTTCGACCGCAGCAACCGGATCGCGCAGCCGATCGACGCGAAAATCATCGCCCACGAGCAGGCGATCACCGCTCGGTTTCAGAAAGCCGGACTGATCGATGGTCAACGCGACGTCGCGAGCGCCTTCGACTCTAGCTTCGCCAAATCCCAATGAAACAATAAGTTTGTCAGCGGAAAGATGATCTAAAGTTTAGTTTTAATCATAGATATGTCGCCAAAGTCATTTCTCAACCAAATCAATAGAAAATAGGCAGGCCTCCAAGTCTGTTTGGGGGAATATCCATGAAGAAGACCGCTTACTATCTCGCATCCTCGGCGCTCACAGCTGTCGCACTCGCTGTCTCACCGGCATCGGCGCAGGCGCTCAGCACACCGGACGATGCCGCCACCGACGCCGGAACGATCATCGTCACCGGTGTTCGCGGCGCGCCGCGCACCATCGCCGAAAGCCCCGCTCCGATCGACGTCGTCAGCGCGGACAAGTTGCAGGCGACCGGCTCGGCCGAATTTGGCGAAGCGCTGTCCAAACTGCTGCCCTCGCTCAATTTCGGTTCGACCCATGCCGGCGTCTTTTCGATCGGCCGCCCGGTCACAAATCGCGGCCTGGCGCCGGCCTATACGCTGGTACTGGTCAACGGAAAGCGCCGCCACAATGGGGCTTTCCTCAGCAATTCGACCGCCGACACATCCGGTTCCAACCCGGTCGATATCGACCTCATTCCGACCAGCGGCATCGACCGGATCGAAGTGCTCAAAGACAGCGCCGCCGCCCAATATGGTACCGACGCGATCGCCGGAGTGATCAACATCCAACTGGCCGAAAAGGAAGGTCTGAGCGGCGACTTCACCTATGGCACGCTCTATTCCGCCAATGGCAAGCCGGACAGTTGGAAGGGCACCATCCGTTACGGCACCAGGATCGGCGACGATGGCGGCTTCCTGACCGTCAGCGGTGACATCCGCAAGCGCGGCGGCGCCTGGTGGAACCTGCCCGCGACCGACACCAATCTCTATGGCCTGCCCGCCGGTCGCACCATCGACCAGGTGGTCGCCAGCAGCGGCCTGACCCGCGCGCAGGTGGAGGCGAACATCGCCGACGCCAATGCCCGCAACGCTGCCTGGAACCGCGACGGCGCGCATAATGGCGATCCGCAGATCAAGGCGTTCAACCTTGGCTATAACGCGCAGCTACCGGTGACGGACAACGCCACCCTCTATAGCTTCGGCACCTATGGCGAGCGCGACGCCCAGATCGGCAATAATTTCCGCCGCCCCAACAGCACCGCCAATTTCACCGCCTTGTTCCCCGACGGCTATTATCCGCTCAACAATATCGACGAGACGGATTTCCAGTTTGTCGGCGGTCTGAAGGGCGTGCTGGCGGGCTGGGATTATGACCTGTCCTCTTCCTTTGGCCGCAACGCCAGCCGCCAGTTTTCCAAGCTCTCCATCCGCCCCTCGCTCGGTCCGGATAGCCCGACCAGCTGGCCCAATCTCGCCAATTTCGAGTTCCGCCAATGGACCCACAATGTCGATCTCACGCGCGAGTTCGACATCGGCTTCGCCAAGCCGTTACAGGTGTCGATCGGCGGTGAATATCGACTCGACCGCTTCCGCACCTTTGCTGGCGATCCGCTCGCCTATGAACCTGCGACCTACACGTTTCAGCCGGGCGACCAGCAATATGACTGGAATGTCGGCCGCGTTGCCTCACCAGTGGTCCAGGGCGCGATCGTCCTCTCCCCGGACGACGAAGCCGATATCAGCCGGAAGGTCTATGCCGGCTATATCGACCTTGGCATCTATCCGACCGACGCCTGGTATATCGGCGCGGCCATCCGCGCCGAACATTATAGCGACGGGTCGGGCAGCCCGATCGGCCTGAAGCTCAACAGCCGCTACGAATTCAGCCCCGCGTTCGCCATTCGCGGCACCGTCGGCACCGGCTTCCGCGCGCCGTCGCTGACTCAGATCGGCTATGCCCAGACCGATGGCCGCACCTCCTCCTTCTTCAACACCGAAACCGGCCAGACCGAATTGCGCCCCACCGTCGCCAAGCTGGTGACCGCAGACTCCAATGTCGGGAAGCTGCTGGGTGCCAAGCCGCTCAAGGCGGAAAAGACCTGGAACGCCGGGCTTGGCATCGTCTTCACGCCGATCCCGGCGCTGTCGATCACGCTCGATGGCTATTATATCAAGATCAAGGACCGGGTCGAACGCACCGGCCGCCTGTTCGGCGCCGGCATCTCCGCCATCCTCGCCGCCAACGGCTTGTCGGATATCGAGCAGGCCGAATATTTCATCAACGCCGCCGATACCGAGACGAAGGGCTTCGACCTGGTCGCCGATTATTCGACCGGCCTTGGCGATTTCGGGAAGCTGGGCGTCACCCTAGCTTTCAATTACAGTAAGACCAAGGTCACCGACATCGTCGCCACGCCCTCGCAACTGTTCGGCGCCAATGGCGCGTCTCTGCTGGGGGCGGGATCGGTCTTCTTCGGCGGCGACAAGATCGGCGAACTGGAAGTGCTTCAGCCGCATACCAAGCTGGTCAGCACGCTGAACTGGACCAAGGGCATTTTCGGCCTCAGCGTCACCAACACCCGCTACGGCAAATATACGCAGCGCACTGCGGCCGGCGACGACCGCTATTTCGGGGCGAAGATCATCACCGATGCCAGCATCAGCGCGAAGGTCACCGACTTCGCCACCCTCTCTATCGGCGCCACCAACCTGTTCGACGTCCGTCCCGAAACCAATGGGCCGGGCAATCCCCAAACGGGGCAAGGCTATTATGGCCCGTCGCCCTTCAATCCCGCAGGCGGCTATTATTATGGACGGATCGCTCTTGCTTTCTGATCGTCGAACCTTCCTTGCGGGCGCTGCCGCGCTCGGCCTCACTGCTTGCGGCGGGGCCGGGAAGGGCGGGCGCACCAAGCTCGTGCTGGGTGACCAGGTCCATCTGCTCCAGTCCAAGGCGGAAGCCGCCGACGCGCTCAAGGGGCTGACCTACGACATAGAATGGGCTAATTTCGTCGGTGCCGCGCCGTTATTGGAAGCGCTTAATGCCGGGGCGGTCGACACCGCGCCGGCGGGCGACCTGCCCGTCGTGCTGGCGGCGGCGGCGGGCGTCCCGCTCAAGGTGATCGCCGGCTCTATCTCGTCCACCCGCGACATCGGCATCATCGTGCCGCCCGGCTCGCCCATTCGTAACGTCGCTGGTCTTGTCGGCCATCGCGTCATCGTGTCGAGCGCGCGCGGCAGCATCTCGCACTATCTGCTGCTCGAAGCGCTCAAGGAAGCGAAGGTCGATCGCAAGAGCGTCGATATCGGATTCATGCTGCCCAATGACGCCGCCGCCGCCTTCGCCGCCGGCCGGATCGACGCTTGGGCGACCTTCGGCACCTATCAGATAGCGGCAGAAGATCGCGGGGCGCGGGTGTTGCGCGACGGGCAGGGGATCAACACCGGCCTCACCCTGATCGCGGCGTCGCAGGCGGCGCTGGATGATCCGGCCAAGCGCGCCGCGCTCAAGGATGTGCTTGCCCGCTTCCGCACCGCCAGCCTATGGGCGCAGGCACATCCAGGCGCTTACGCCACCCTGTTCGCCAAGGCGACGGGCGTCGATCCCAGGCTGGCGAAGCTGATCGTCGATCGGCAGAATCCCGTCCTCGTCCCGCCCGACGCGGCGGTCATCAAGCCGCTTCAGCGGGTGGTCGATCGCTTCCACGCCGATGGCGAATTACCTGTCCATGTCGATGTCTCACGCATCGTCGATCCCGGCATCTTCCCGGCATGAGCGCGGCGCGTCCATCCATCAGACATTCTCATTGGGCGGCCCCCTGCCTTCTGCCTACATTTGCCCGCAAAGGAGCATTCCCATGGCTACAGTCCTGAAAGACGATCGTTTCCGCGCATCCGGGATCAGCGAAGCGGAATGGAAGGTCCGTGTCGACCTCGCCGCCTTCTATCGCCTGTCCGCCCTCTATGGCTGGGACGATTTCATCTACACCCATATCTCGGCCCGCGCACCGGGACCGGATCATCATTTCCTCATCAACCCGTTCGGCCTGATGTTCGATGAGATTACGGCGTCCAGTCTGGTGAAGGTCGACCTGGACGGCAACGTCATCGGGGACAGCGACTATGGCATCAACTATGCCGGCTATGTGATCCACTCGGCGATCCACGCCGCGCGCGACGACGCCCATTATATCGCCCATTTCCACAGCGCCGACGGCATGGCGGTGTCGGCCCATGCCGAAGGTCTGCTGCCGCTCAACCAGCGCGCGCTCGCGCTGATTCCGCGTCTGTCTTACCACGACTATGAAGGCGTGGCGCTCAATCTGGACGAGCGTGAGCGACTGGTGGCCGATCTTGGTGATACGAAAGTCATGCTGCTCCGCAATCACGGCACGCTGGCGCTGGGCGCGACGCCGGGTGAAGCGTTCAGCGGCATCTACCATTTGGAGGAAGCCTGCAAGGCGCAGGTGCGAACCCTGTCCATCGGCCGCGACAAGATATTGATCGCCCCGGAAGAGGCGCAGGAGGAAGTGCGCCGCCAGATGAGCCGGGAACGTAAGCCGGTCGAAGGCGCCAAGTCCCACTACGACCTGGTCTGGGAAGCGGCCCTGCGCAAAGCAGAACGCCAGTCCCCCGGCTTCGACGCATAGGAATCGGCTCATGACCAAGCGCCAACTCAAACTCGGTCTCGTCCCCACCGGCGTCGGTGGCCCTGGCGACAGCAATCGCTGGCTCGATACGGACATTCCTCTCGACGCCAGCGTAAATGTCGATTGGTATATCGATGTCGTGCGTCAGGCGGAGGCGGCGAAGTTCGACCTCGTCTTCATCGTCGATAGCCAGTTCATCACCGCCAATTCGCCGCCCCATTATCTCAACCGGCTGGAACCGCTCACCCTCCTGTCGGCGTTGGCCGTGGCGACCAAGCATATCGGCTTGGTCGCCACGCTCACCACATCCTATAATGATCCCTTCAATCTGGCGCGCCGCTTTGCCTCGCTCGACCTCATCAGCAAGGGACGCGCGGGCTGGAATGTCGTCACCAGCGGCGATGCTGGCACGGCCGGCAATTTCAGCCAGCCGGAACATTTCGACTATGATACCCGCTACCGCCGTGCGGTCGAGTTTCTCGACGTGGCGCGCGGCCTCTGGTCGAGTTGGGAGGAGGGGGCATTGATCCGCGATAGGGCCACCGGCCAGTTCCTCGACCCCGACAGGCTCCATCGCCTCGACCATCGCGGGGAATTTTTCCAGGTCGTCGGTCCGCTCAACCTCCAGCGCTCGCCGCAGGGAGAACCGGTCATCTTCCAGGCGGGCGACAGCGACCAAGGCCGCGATCTGGGGGCGACCATCGCCGACGCGATCTTCACCCATGCAGCGACGATCGAACAGGGCCAGGCCTTTTATGCCGACCTGAAAGGCCGCGCGGCGCGACAGGGGCGCGATCCCGACCAAATCGTCATCCTGCCGGGCTTCTTCGTCACAGTTGGCGATACCGACGCGCAGGCAAAGGATATCGAACACCATTATCGCACGCTCGACCAGAGTTTCGAGCAGGCGCTGGCGGAGTTCGGCCGTCCCTTCGGCTGGCATGATTTCCGCCAATATGATCCCGACGCACCCTTCCCGGTGCAGGCGCTCAAATATGCGAAAAACAGCTTCTACACCCAGGCGAAGAAGATCACTGACCTCGCCGTCGAGCAAGGTCTAACCCTGCGGCAGGCGGTGGAGCGTGCGCGCGCCGGTCGCGGCAGCCCCTTCGTCGGGTCGGCGCAAACCGTGGCGAACGAAATCCAGCGTTGGTTCGAAGAGCGCGCGCTCGACGGGCTTAACGTCCATCTCGGCCATCCCGCGCAATTCAAGCGTTTCGTCGAGGAAGTCGTGCCGATCCTGCAGGCGCGCGGCCTGTTCCGCACTGATTATGAGGCGGATACACTGCGCGGCAATCTGGGCCTGCCCATCCCGGCAAGCCGCCACCAGCAGGCACCCGCCCGGCGCGATGCCGCCTGAAACTATGACGATTTTTCGTCACTCACGCCGAAACTCTCATTAGCGAGGAGCACCGCCTGTCGCCATCATAGTCCAGACCCAAGGAGACCATGATGGCGACACTTCTCACCGAAACGCTCAAGGACCGTTACGCCGCTTTGCAGGCTGAGCGTGAGCGCAACTGGCCTGCAACGCAACTGGCGGCCAATGCAGCCCAGCGCCAACAACTGGTCGACCGCTTCGACCCCGCGAACGTGGCCCAACCGGGCGACATCCTGCCGCCTTTGTCCTTCGCCGAAGTCGGCGGCGGTACGCTCGATCTGGACAGGCTGACCGCCGATGGCCCGGCCTTGTTCATCTTCTTCCGCTTCGCCGGCTGCCCGGCCTGCAACATCGCCTTGCCCTATTATGCCGATACGTTGCATCCCGCGCTTGCAGATCGCAACATCAGGCTGGTGGCGCTCAGCCCGCAGCAGCCTGATCGCCTGCGCGACATCAAGACGCGGCACGGCCTGCCTTTCCCCGTGGCCTCCGACAGGGATAACCGCCTTGCGCGCCTGCTGGGCATCAGCTTCCAGCCCGACGATCGCCCGTCCCCGCCTCCTGCCGGCTGGATCGGCGAAGTGACCGGCACCAACGACTGGGAATTGCCCCAGCCCGCCGCGCTGCTGGTGGGGGCGGGGCGCGTTGTTCAGTGGCTTCATGTCAGCCCGGACTGGCTGGCACGGCCGGAAACGGGCAACATCCTGCGCTGGATCAATGAAAGCCAATCCTGACGACGTCTTTTTGAGGGAGCGGTGGGTAACCGCTCCCTCAGCTTGCACGACATTCAGGCCGCCATAGCCTGCGCTGCCGCGCTGTACCTTGGCCGTCCGCCATAGCGATCATAGAGGGTAGGCAGCACGAACAGCGTCAGCACTCCGCCCACCAGCGCCATCGGCACGCCGGTAAAGCCGGGCCTGTTCGTCCAGCACCGGCGACACGAAACGGACAGGCGCCGTCGCCCCGCCGCCGTGACGGTAACGCTGTTGCCTGGCTTCATCCGACCGGCATCGGCGGATTGCAACTGGAGCGAGAGCGACACGGTCCGACGCGAAAAGTTCGGCATTGGCGTCGACCATCTGGCCCGGCGCGACGCTGCGTGCGATCACCTACCCCGCCGCCGGCGTGTTGATGCCGATGCGGTTGAGGACACCGCCACCGCTGTCGGCCGCCAACAATTAGCCGATTGCCTGGTTGCAGGCAATGCGCGCTTCGGTCGCGGTCTAGATTGCTGTTGGCCAGCGCCAGCCGCGCGCGGGACGCTTTGACCTCGCCCTTCATCATGGCGGCTACGCGGCTTTCGATCACCGTCAGCGTCTTGGCTCGCAGCGATCGTCTCCCTCAGATTGCGCGTCAGCATCACGCCCTTTCATGCTGGACGAACGCGCGCATTGAGAACATAAGAAGAACATGGTGAGCGATTCGAGATATGACAAGCAATGGTCCCATTAACGGCGCGCGTACGAAAGGACGGCATGCGTCAGAAGCGCAAGCGTCCTGTCCGGCGCTTGAGCAAGGGCATCTGCATGAAATTCACAGCCAGGCCGCGGATCGGGCGGCGGCGCTTGCCTTTGCCCTGACGCAAGGGGCGCTTGCCGGGGCAGGGGCGATCTTTGCCCTGCGCACGCCGCGCCGCCAGCGCCTGCCGACACTGTTTTCGGGGGACGGACTGGCGCTACTGGGCATTGAGCCCAGTCGCCTGACGATCGTGGAGACGCGGACCGAGGTCGACATGCTGCGCGCCGGGCTGGAGGCGGCGCGCTGTCCGGGCGTGGCGGGGGTGCTGATGGAAAGCGAGGGGCGCTTTGCCGACTATGACCTGACCGCCAGCCGCCGCCTGGTGTTGGCGGCGGAAGCCTCCGGCGCCTGCATAATATTGCTGCGGAGCGATGCCGAACCGCGATCGAGCGGCGCGCAAACCCGCTGGACGATCAAAAGCGCGCCCTCCGTCGCGTTGGAGGCGGACGCGCCCGGCTGGCCGGCGATCGAGGCTGAATTGCTCCGCTGTCGTGGCGGGCCGGCGGGGGCACGCTGGCGGCTGACTTGGGATAGTGAAGGTGGATGTTTCAGGGATGCAGACGGAACGGATGCAGGGGGGCAAGCGCCTTTGCCTGGCGCTGTGGTTCCCTTTTCTCGCCTGCGAACGGATGCGGGCGACGATGGGGCGGACCAGCGACAGGTCGCCTGAGCCTGGCGGGCCCGACCCCCTGGCGCTGGTGACGCGGGTTGGCAATGCGCTGCGACTGACGGCGGTGGATGCGCTGGCGGTTGAGCAGGGATTGGCGGTCGGCATGACGCTGGCCGACGCGCGGGCGCGCTGCCCGACGCTCGTCACGCGTCCGGCTGATCCCGTCGCTGATGCGCATGCGCTGGACCGCTTGCTGGAGGCGATGCGCCATTTCACGCCCATGGTCGCGCTGGATGCACCCGATGGTCTCATCCTCGACATCAGCGGTTGCAGCCATCTGTTCGGTGGTGCGCGCTCGCTGGCGCAACAGGCGCGGGCGATGGCAGGCCATGTCAGCCGTCATGCCTTCGGTCCCAACGCCATGGCCGCCCGCGCGCTGGCGCGGCATGGCGGACGCGGCAGTGATGTGGCCGCACTGCCGGTCGCGGCGCTCGAACTGGACGATGGCGCACTGGCCGCCCTGCGCCAGGCCGGCCTGCGCAGCATCGGCGACCTGGCCAAACGCCCGATGGGGATGATCGCCGCCCGCTTTGGCGAACAGGCGGTCACCCGCTTGCGCCAGATATTGGGCGAAGCACCCAGCCCGATCGCGCCGCGCTGCGCCGCCGCCCCAATCCGGGCCGAGGCGCGCTTCCCAGAACCCATCGCCCGGACCGAAGATGTCATGGACGTGATCGAGGATCTGCTGGATCAGGCGGCGCGGCAGATGGAGGCGCGCAAGCTGGGCGGCCGGCGTTTCGTCATCCGTCTGTTGCGCAGCGATGGCGCGCGCCAGGGGCTGGCGATCGAAACCGGGCAGCCGGTGCGCGATCCCGCCGCCGTGCTGCGCCTGCTGCGCGAGCGGATCGATACGATGGCCGATCCGCTCGATCCCGGCTTCGGCTTCGACGCCGTGCTGCTGGCGGTGCCGCGTGTGGAGCCGCTGGCCGAACGGCAGCAGGCGATGGATGGGGAAGCGCGGGCGGCGGAGGACGGCATCGTCGCGCTGATTGATCGGCTCGGTATTCGCCTCGGCCCAGATAATGTCCGTCGCCTTCAACCCTGCGACCGGCATATCCCCGAAGGCGCGCAAAGGCTGCTGCCAGCGACGCAGTCCCGGCAGCAGCCCTGGCCGATAGTGGAGGATCGTCCACCCCGGCCGCTGCTGCTGTTCGACCCGCCCCAGCCGGTGGCGGTGATCGCTGGCGTGCCCGACGGCCCGCCCCAGCGCTTCCGCTGGCGCGACCATCTGCATGAGGTGCGGCTGGCCGAAGGGCCGGAGCGGATCGCGGCGGAATGGTGGCGCAGGCGGGACGGGCATCAGCCGGGCGGGGCTGGCAAGACGCGCGACTATTACCGGATAGAGGATAGCGACGGGCGCCGCTACTGGATGTTCCGCCATGGCCTGTTTGGCGAAGAGGTAGAGATACGCTGGTATCTGCACGGCCTCTTCGCATGAGCAACTTTGCAGAGGTCGTTGCCGCCACCAATTTCAGCTTCCTGCGTGGCGCGTCCCATCCCGCCATCATGGTGCAGCAGGCCGCGCATCTGGGCATGACCGGCATCGGCATTGCCGATCGTAATACGGTGGCGGGCGTGGTGCGCGCGCATCAGGCGCTTAAGGATTTGCAGCCGTTGGGCGTCACCATGCGCGTGATCGTCGGCGCCCGGCTGGTCTTTGCCGACGGCACGCCCGACATTGTGGCTTACCCGATGACCCGTTTCGGCTGGGGACGGCTGACCCGGTTGCTGACGCTGGGCAATCGCCGCGCGATCAAGGGGACATGCGAACTCAATCTGTCGGACCTGATCGATCATGCGCAGGACATGGCGTTGATCGCGATGGACGGCGACGCAGCCCTGCTGAAGCAACTGCGGGCGCTTACCCCGCACCTCTGGCTCGCGGCGACTATGGGGCGTTCCGGGCGCGACGCGCGGATGCTGGCCCGGCGCAGGATGCTGGCGGCGCAATGCGGCGTGCCGTTGATCGCCACCAACGACGCCCTCTTTGCGGAAGCGGAGGATCGGCCGATGCAAGACATGCTGACCTGCATCCGCGAAGGGCTGACGATCCAGACCGCTGGCCGCCGTCTTGCGCCCAATGCCGAGCGGCACCTGAAAGCCCCTGCCGAAATGGCGCGCCTGTTCACTGCCTGCCCGGAGGCCATCGCCGCGACGCAGCACTTGCTGGGTTGCATCGACTTCAACCTCGACCAACTGGTCTATGAATATCCGCATGAGCCGGTGCCGGAGGGCTGGGCGCCGCAGGACTGGCTCGAACATCTGGTTGAGGAAACGGCGAAGGCGCGCTTCCCAGACGGATTGCCGCCCGCCTATCGCAACGTGCTGAATGACGAGTTTCGGCTGATCCGACTCAAAAACTACGCCTATTACTTTCTGACCGTCCACGACATCGTCGCCTACGCCCGCAGTCTCGATCCGCCGATCCTGTGTCAGGGACGGGGGTCTGCGGCCAATTCGCTGGTCTGTTATCTGCTGGGCGTCACCCCCATCGACCCGGTCGAGCAGAAACTGCTCTTCTCCCGCTTTTTATCCGAAAACCGCGACGAACCACCTGATATCGATGTCGATTTCGAACATGAGCGGCGCGAGGAAGTGATGCAATATATCTACCGCCGCTACACGCGCGAGCGGGCAGGTATCGCCGCGACCGTCATCCGCTACCGCCAGCGCAGCGCGCTGCGCGAAGTCGGCAAGGCGCTGGGCCTGACGGAGGATGTGACGGCGCGCCTGTCCGGCACGGTCTGGGGCAGTTGGAGCGGCGATCAGGAAGTGCCCGAAGCCCGACTGGCCCAAGCCGGCTTCGATCCCGCCAATCCCGAACTTGCCCGGCTGCGCGATATGGCGAGCCGGTTGCTCGAATATCCCCGGCATTTGTCGCAGCATGTTGGCGGCTTCGTGTTGAGCCATGGTAGGCTCGACGAACTGGTTCCGATCCACAATGCCGCCATGCCCGACCGCACCTTCATCGAATGGGACAAGGATGATCTCGACACGCTGCAACTGATGAAGGTCGATGTGCTGGCGCTCGGCATGTTGACCGCGATCCGCAAGAGCTTCGACCTGATGCGCCTGCATGGCCTGGGCGACCTGACTCTGGACCGGGTGCCGGTGGAGGACAAGGCGACCTACGCCATGCTGCAAAAGGGCGATAGCATCGGCACCTTCCAGGTCGAAAGCCGCGCGCAAATCTCGATGCTGCCCCGAATGAAGCCGAAGGAACTCTACGACCTCGTCATCCAGGTCGCGATCGTGCGGCCCGGCCCGATCCAGGGCGGCATGGTCCATCCTTATCTCCGACGGCGAAATGGGGAGGAGAAGGCGGAAGTACCCGGCCCTCCCGGTAATCCCGATGAGTTGAAGGAGGTGCTGGGCAAGACGTTGGGCGTTCCCCTGTTTCAGGAGCAGGCGATGAAGCTGGCGATCGTCGCGGGCGGGTTTTCACCGGCCCAGGCGGATGGGTTGCGCCGGGCGATGGCGACCTTTCGTCGCACCGGAGAAGTCAGCAAATATCAGACCGACCTGATCGAGGGCATGGTCAAGCGCGGCTATGAAAGGGATTTCGCCGAACGCTGCTTCAAGCAGATCGAGGGTTTCGGCGAATATGGCTTTCCCGAAAGCCATGCCCAGGCGTTCGGTTGGCTCGCCTATGTCTCCTCCTGGCTGAAATGCCATTATCCCGCGGTCTTCACCTGCGCCCTGCTCAACAGCCAGCCGATGGGCTTCTACGCCCCCGCACAACTGGTCCGCGACGCACAGCAACATGGCGTGGAGGTGCGACCGATCGATGTGCAGGCAAGCGACTGGAATAGCAGTCTGGAAGGGGAACGTATTCTGCGTCTCGGCCTCAATCGGATCGACGGGTTCCGCGAGGAATGGGCCAAGGCCTTGATCGCGGCGCGGCGGGACAGCGCTCTGCGCGACATGGAGGATATCGCTCGCCGGGCCGGGATGCCCGCTCGCGCTTTGCATCTGCTAGCGGATGCTGACGCGCTCCAATCGATTGGCCGCAGCCGTCGCGAGGCGGGGTGGGAAGCACGTCGCGTGCCGCCGGCCCAGCTGCCGCTCTTCGCTGCTCAGGATTTGCCCGAACTCGGCCGCGAAGCCGATCCCATGCTGCCTGCCATGCCCTTATCCGAAGAGGTCGCGATCGACTATCAGACCCACAGGCTGTCGCTGAAGGGACATCCGATGCAGTTTCTGCGCGATCATTTCGCCCGGCGTGGCGTCATCGACTGCGCATCGGTCAATGGCGCGAAGGATGGCGCGAAGGTGAAGGTGGCGGGCGTGGTCCTGATCCGCCAGCGGCCGGGCAAGGGCAATGCGGTCTTCATCACGATCGAGGATGAAAGCGGCATCGTCAATGCGCTGCTCTGGGCGCGCGACATGGAAAAGCAGCGGCGCGCAGTGATGGCGTCGCGCCTGATGCTGATCGAAGGCGAAGTCCAGCGCAGCAAGGAGAATGTCGTCCATCTGATGGTTGATCGCGTCACCGACGCCAGCCGCGCGCTCGACTGGTTGCAGGAACAGCCGATGATGCGCGGGGATGAGGTCACGCATCCGGTCCATTCCCGGCCCGCGCCGTCGCCGCGCCGCCACCCCAGGGACGTGCGGATATTGCCGCGATCACGCGATTTTCATTAAGAGCCGAAACATAAAGAGGACAGCTATCGCTTCCGGGCGAACCAGATGACGTGCCGTGGCCCCTTGCCATTGTCGCGCGCCTTGACCGCCACTTCATCGACGTCGAAGCCAGCGTTGCGCAGGCGACGGGTGAAGGGATCGTCCGACCCCGCCGACCACACCGCCAATATCCCACCGGGCTTCAAAGCCGCCTTGGCCACCTGTAACCCGTTGGCCGAATAGAGCCGGTCATTGGCGGCAGCGGTCAGGCCGTCAGGGCCATTATCGACGTCCAGCAGGATCGCGTCATAGGTCGCCTTACCGGCAGCGATCACCGGCACGACATCCTCTATCAGAAGGTCGACGCGGGGATCGTCCAGGCACCCGGCCATCAGATCGGCCATAGGGCCACGCGCCCATTCGATGATCTTGGGCACCAGTTCGGCCACGGTCACGCGCGCCGATCCGTCCAGCACGCCCAGCGCCGCACGCAGGGTAAAGCCCATGCCATAGCCGCCGACCAGCAGATGCGGCGCCTTGCGCCCCTGCAACCGTTCGATCGTCATCAGCGCCAGCTGCTTTTCCGATCCGCTCATCCGGCTGCTCATCAATTCGTTGCGATCAAGCACGATCATATGATCCGCGCCGCGCCGGTACAGCTTGAGTTCCTGCCCGCCCGGTACTTGCGCCGAATCCAGATATTCCCGCGGGATCATGATCGCTTCCTTCCATCTGCCGCACGCCATTCGTCGCGCCATTTATCCTAGGGGCACCACGCGCGATGCGCATGGCAGCTTGGCATCCGTCGCGCAAATGCTACAGGCACCAGAACTCCGGCGTCACCCCTTTCGACGCCCATTCACAAGCAGGCAGTTTTCCTTTCATGCGGTACTTCCTAGACACCGAATTCAACGGCTTTGGCGGCGTTCTGATCAGCGTCGCGCTCGTTCCAGAACATGGCGATCAGGAATTTTACGTAACGCTGCCGCTACCCCATCAGATCGAACCTTGGGTTGAAAAGCATGTCATCCCCTATCTGCGCCATGTTCCACCAGGCATTGACCTGGAACTGAACCGGGTCGAAGCGGCCGACCATGTCGCCGCCTATCTGGAAGGGGACAGCGATCCGGTCATCATCGCCGACTGGCCGGAGGATTTGTCGCATTTCTGCGCGCTGCTGGTAACCGGGCCGGGCAAGATGGCGGGCGTCGATTTCGGCCTGCGGCTGGAACTCATCAACGCCGCCGGCTTCAGCGCGGCGGCCAACAGCCGCGTGCCGCACAATGCGCTGCACGACGCGCGGGCGCTGCGCGACTTCTACATGGCCGACTCATAAGCCAGCCATCAGGCGGGGCCATGCTTACCTGCTATGGCGCAGGCTCTGCCGTGCTGGACCGACCGGCCTTACGGCGACCGATCCGTGATCGCTCCAGCCACCATAGCAGCCCACTCGCCATCAGCCATGCCAGCCAGAAAGGCCAGGCCAATCCGGGCATGTCGGCCTTTACCGCAACGGCTGACGCATCGGGCGCAATGCGCGATACCATCGCCGTCGCCTGCCGATCGCGCGCCGCGCGCATGATCGGCAAGGCGCCGCGCGGCTGAACATGGAAGAGGCGAAGCTCATTCTTCACGCGCAACATATGCCAACCCGCCTTTGCAGGCCAGAAAGCGCCGCATCCCGCAACCGGGACCAACTCAGTTTGCGCGCCATCGGCGTTGTTCACTTGCGCGTCGCGGCCGATATCGCACAGCGTCATTCGCTCGCCGACCCATGCTATGCCGGCTATCATCCGGCTGGACGAAGCCGGTCGCGTCACGGCGGTCAGCATCGTATTCCACCAGTCTGCATAAAGGTCGCGGCGGCCGGTCAGGGTCAGGGCATAGCTGTCGAGTCCGGTGAACAGCGCGACCCGTCCCGCGCCTATTGCCCGCCAAGCGCCCAGCGCTACACCGCCCGCATCCTGCAATGAAGGCACGGCTGCATCGCCGCCAGGCACCAGACCAAGGCGACTGACGTCAGGCGCCATGTCTTCGGGCAGGGCCATATCCGCGGGCGTGTCGTCGTTGCCGATGCCGTGGCGCGTGCGGGCAATGGCTTCCTCGGCCGCTTTGGGCAAGGCCAGCGGCGCCACGCCGCCCGGCCCACTAAAGGCAAAGCCCAGAGCCTGCCATTGCGAACGGGTTGCGCCGTCGATCGCTCCGCCCGCGCGCAACACCAGCCCCATGCCGCCCCGCACTGCGGCGATCAGGGGCGCGCGCAGTCCCGCCCAGGCGCGGTCATCGACGATCGCCACATCGAATTTACGCAATCCCGCCGCATCGAGCGCCACTGGCGCGTCGCCAAGGGCCATCCCGCCGCCCGCGCTCATCTGCGTCGTCACGTCAAAGCCGGCGTCGCTCGCCCAGCGGCGCAGATATTTGACCTCCGGCCCCGGTGCGCCCGCCAGGATCAACAGCCGGGGACGGGTGCTTTGGGTCACCCAGACCGGGACGTCAGCCTGCTCGACCAGGCGCTTGTCCTTGCGCACGCGCAATGTGAAATTGACAGCGCCAGCCGTGCGCGCCGTGCCGGCCAGCAGGAAATGTCCCTTCGGATCAGCCACGTCGCGGTCGGTGACGCGGCCAGCGGGATCGATCAACTCGACCGTTGCGCCGCTCGGCCCGGTCAGTGTTCCGCCCACCATGAAGCGCGCCCCCGCCGCGGCGGTCGGGGGTGGCGTCAGATTGAGGATGCCCGGCCGCAACGGCGGTGGATCGAACCGCACCGCTACCTGCCGCGCTGCGTCGATATCCCGCGGGACAAGGCCTTCGCCCAGCACGCTGATGGCCGTGACGGCAGGATGGCGCCGTAGCGCGGTGGCAAGATCCGGCGCCGCTTCGCCGCCGCCGATCGCCGGCGCTTCGGGCAGCAGGATGAGCGGCGCGCCATCGCTAGCGGCGGCAAGGCGCGACGTTCCTGCCGTTGCGATCCGCAGGCCGGTTGCGCCGCCGCCCATCATCGGCGGGAACAGCGCGCAATAAAGTAGGGCCGACACCGCCGGCTGGAACAGCATCAACAACGCTAGCCGGACCGACGACGCCTGACCCGTCGCCAGCGCCCGGCGATGCCATAACGCCAGCCGGACACAGGCGAGGAGCGTGGCAAGCCCCAGAACCAGCGCCACCGCCCACTGTATCGTCATGGCGCGCCTCCGATCGCGCCCAGATAGCGCGCGCCCGCGGCATCAACCGGGCGACGCCGGGCCGGCAGCGCCAGCGGTCGCTCCATTGCCGTCCAGAGCTGCGCGCGCAATCGGGCGCGGCAGGCCGCACAGGCGGGGCCGCTACGCACGCTGTCAATCGCGCCCAATAGCGCCAGCGCATCAGGCAACCGCGCGACATTGGCGCGCGTCCACGTTTCCAACGCGCTTAGGTCGATCGGCCCGCGAATGGCGTCCGGTCCGTCGCTCAATGCGCGCCAGGCGGCTGCGACAGGGCCGTCGGCTCGCTCCACCGGGGCGATCGCAAGCGTGCGGCTCGCCAGTCCATCCCGTTTACCGGTCATGCGCCGGGTGGTATCGATCGGCGGCAGTTCCGGGCCAACGCGGGACAGAAAAATACGCGTCGCCTGTTGCACCTCCTTGATGAAACGCAGCGCTTTGTAAGCGAAGGGCAGGGCCAGGTCGGGGCGGCCCTGTTTCAATTCCCGTTCGGATTGCCACATCTCGTCGACCGCCTGTTTCAGGATCGCGCGGGTTTCCGGGTCCAGGCTGGACGCCGGGCTATCGTCATGGGGATGGCCGAAATCGCCCAGCACATCTTCCGGCGCGCCAAAGCCGGCGCTGGGTGGCTTTGGCGGCCCGCCATGGTCATGACCGTCGCCCTCGCTATGCCCGTCCGCGGTCGGCAATGTCGGTTCGCCTTCCTCCTCGCCGCCCAGAAACTGGCTGTAGCGGCCCCGCAATATCTGCTGGTCGCCGCCGATCGACGCCGATCGGGTTACGTAGCGGTCCGATGCCAGCGCGCGCTTCTGCTTGATCAGCGCTTCGGCATCGATGATGATCTGCCGCTGGCTGCGGAAATAGGCGGGCAGGGTGGTGTTCACCATGCCCTCCATCCCGCCGCTTTCGGGCTGTTTGGCCGATGGCCAGCGCAGGATCAGGCTGGGACCGCGCACTTCCTGCGGCGCAGGGGTGCGGTTGTCGCGCACGATCAACTGCACCACCATGTCGCCGCCCGCGACGAAGCCGAAGCTGGAAAAATCGAGCCGCGGCGCAAACCGGCGATCGCGCGCCGGGCCGCTGCCTGCCACCGCTATTTCTCGTTCGCTGAACGTCACATTCTCGCCTTCGCCAATCGCCAGCGTCACGCGCAGCCGGGCGGTGGCGGAGACGCCATAATCGTCGGTCGCGGCGAAGACCGGGGTCCAACTGCGCTGGCCGGCGCTGACCGTGGAAAGACTGGCGGTTGGCGACACAGCCTTCACCTGAGGCGGGGCGTCGGCGATGGCGTCGATCCGGTGCAGCGGCGAGGTCGGGCCGCGGGCCGTCGTGGGATCGACCCGATAGAGGAAGGAGGCATCGAGCGTCCGGCTGGTGATCCATGTTTCACGGTCCTGTCGCAGGGCCAGCGGCTGTCCAGCAAGCATCCCCAAGACGGGCGCGTCTGCCTGTGGATCGAACCGCAGCGTCCACTCCAATCGCGACCCCTGTGGCGCACGCGTATCGAGCGAGGCGGAATCACGCACGGGCAGGCCGGTATAGGCGGGCGGGATGATCCGCAGATTTTGTGCGGCCAAGCGTGGGACCCCAGGGCGGGCGGGCAGGCCTTCCTGGCTGGGCGCAAGAGTTGGTGGCCCTTCGCCAGGGCGTGGCCAAAGCAGAGCGACGGCAACCAATGTTCCAGCGACGAGAATGGACGCAGCTAGTGTGCGGCGCGACCAATCGGGCCTCAGATCTTCCGGCGCACCTTGATCGATCCGCGCCGCAATGCGTGCGCGCTGGAGCGCTTGCAAGGGAGTAGGCGGAGCATCATCGGCGAACAGCAGGGCGCTGCTATCCTCCAGTTCCGGCCGACTATTGTCGAGGCTGCGGATCAGCCAGGCCCGATCGAAACGCGCGGCGTGCCGGCGGGCGATCATTAGCGCAAGCGCAATGCCGAACGCCACCAGTAGCAAAGCAATAGCCAGACCGCCCAAGCGCCAGCCAACTGCGCCTGCGGCCAATAGCAATGGCAGCGCCAGCGCGAGCGTATCGACCAACGCCCGGCGGCGCGCCGGCGCAACCCAATGGGTGAGCAGCGCGGTCATGGCGCGATGCTCCGGCTACCGCGGGTGGCCATCCAGCGCTCGATCAGCAGCAACAGCGCGATCAGCACGGCGAGCCAGGGGCGCAGGGATTGCGGCGGCTGGTCATAGCTGCGGCCACCCGGCAACGGCGCGTAGTCGGCGGCAGCGACGCGAGCAGGCGGTGTCGGTGGGGCTAGTAACGCGCCCAACTGGGCAGGAAAATCCGCGTCCAGCAATATGGGCATCTGCGCGGGCGTCATCGCGCGGGTGAAATGCAGCAGGCGTCCTTTGCCCATCGGCAGCGCTTCCGCTAGTGGGAAGTCCAAGTCGTCGCGCCAGACGGGCAGGCCAGGGTGGCCATCGGGCAAGCGCGCGTCGCTCACCGCCAGCACCGTGCCGCCGTCCATCACCCATCGCAGGACGCCGTCCGGCAAAGTGCCGCCAGCCAGCCAGACCAATGTCCTTCGCGGATCGGGTAATGGAGCATCGATGGCGGCGGTGTCGATATCCGCCGCGCGTCCGGCCGGCTGCCACGCCAGCGCCGCGGCGCGTACATAGCGGACAGCGCTGCGATGTTCGGCATCGACGCGGACGGACAAAAGCGGCGGCGGCGCTGGCTTGGCCTGCGGTCCAGGCATCGCGCCGCTCGTGATGCGCCAAGTCACTTTGCGTGACAGGCGCAACCGATCGGCGTCTGCGCCCTCGATGATCGTTGGCGTGACGATGGTGAGCGGCGTTCCGGGCGGCAGTTCTGCGTCGATTTGCCGGATCAGACTGGCGATCGGCAGCGGCCCGGCGGGCTGGGGCGTGTCAATCGCAGGGAAGCCCGGCGCGAGCCAGTAAAGGCGGCTATCCTTGAACGCCAACGCGTCAAATTGCGCGCCAGGCACCACGGCGACATAGGGACTCCGATCAGCCGCCCCGAAGAGGATCGGCTGCGCCAGCCAAAGCGCCGCCAGCGCCAGCAACGCCAGCCGCACCAGCAGCAAAGGCCATTCGTCGAAACGCAGGCGGGAGCGCGGCTTGGGCTTCTGCCGCAGCCAGCGCAATGCCGCGAAATCGGTCGGCAACTGTTCGCTCTTGCGGGCGATATGGATGATGAGCGGCACGACCAGCGCGAGGAGCGCGGCTAGCGCCGCCGGGAAAAGCAATCCCATGCTCATGCATATTCCGCCGCGCCATGGGCGGAAAACAGGCGGCGCAGCGGCAGGTCGATCGGTTCGTCCAGCACATGGGCGACATGGCGGATGCCGGCACTGTCCAGTCGCGTGTGAAGCGCTGCGCGGGCTTCACCGAAGCGGGCGATGAAGCCCGCCCGCAACGCCGCGCCGTCGCCCAGCAATTGCTCGCCCGTTTCGGGATCGTGGAAACGATAGCCGCCATCGAAAGGAAAATCCCGCTCGGCGACGGTCAGCATCTCGATCACCAGCGTTTCACGCCCTGCGGCCGCCAGCTTCTCCGCCAGCGCCACCGCCCCCTCATCGAAACAGTCGCTCAGCAGGATGACCAGATCATGCGCCCCGATCCTTTCCCAGACCGGCCCTAGCTGCGCCTCCGCCGCGAAGCCGCGTGCCGGATGCACCGTTAGCAAATCGAGCAACAGCCGGTCGCGCTGGCGCGCGCCGGTCGCGGGCGGCAGCAATGCCAGCCCCGCGTCACCCAACGCCATGAAGCCGAAACGATCGCCTTGTTTCAATGCGAGTTCGGCGATGGCGGCGGTAATGCCCTTGGCCGCGTCGAGGCGACGGTAATCCGGGCGCGTGGCGTCGGCCTGACCCATAGAGCCACTGGCGTCGATCAAAATCCACACAGCGACCGGGCTTTCGCGCTCGGCTTCGCGGACGAAGAATTTGTCCGACCGGGCGTAGAGCTTCCAGTCGATCTGACGCAGTTCGTCGCCCGGTTCGTAGGCGCGATATTGGGCGAACTCCAGGCCCGCACCCCGGCTGTTACTCTGATGCAGGCCCAGGCCATGCGATCCCACCGCCCGGCGCGTGACAAGGCGCAGGCCACGAAGGCGGCTGCGGACATCAGGTGGGATCAGGTCGGACATTGGCCGGATAGGTTCAGGCGAGCGGCACGGCATGGATCAGGGCCGCGATCACATCATCGGCGCTCCGCCCCTCAGCTTCGGCGGCGAAGGCCAGCAGCAGGCGATGGCGCATCACCGGCGCGGCAAGGGCGGCGATATCCTCGCGCGTGGCGGCCAGACGACCGTGCAGCAGCGCACGCGCCTTGGCGCACAGGATCAGAGACTGGCCCGCGCGCGGACCTGCGCCCCATTTCACATATTTGCGGATATCCTCCGGCGCGCCGTTCCCGGGACGGCTGGCCCGCACGATCCGCGTCACCCAATGGAGAAGGTCATCGCTGAAATGCACGTCACGCACCAACCGTTGCAGCGCCAGCACCTCCTCGCCATCCATCACCATCGGCACCACACCGGCGGTCGCCCCCGTGGTCTGGGCCAGGATCGCGCGTTCTTCCTCTTCGGTCGGATAATCGACCCGGACATGCAAAAGGAAACGGTCGAGTTGGGCTTCGGGCAAGGGATAGGTGCCGGCCTGCTCCAGCGGGTTCTGCGTCGCGAGCACGAAGAACGGCGCGGGCAGCTTATGCGTCACGCCGCCATAGCTGACCGTCTTTTCCTGCATCGCCTCCAGCAGGGCCGCCTGCGTCTTGGGCGGGGTGCGGTTGAGTTCGTCGGCCAGCAGCAGGTTGGTGAAAACCGGTCCCTGTTGAAAGCGGAAACTGCGATGGCCGGTGCCATGATCCTCCTCCAGCAATTCGGTGCCCAATATGTCGCTGGGCATCAGGTCGGGCGTGAACTGGACGCGCCGGAAATCCAGCTTCAGCGCGTCGCCCAGCGACCGCACGAGCAGCGTCTTGCCCAGGCCCGGCACGCCCTCCAGCAGGCAATGGCCGCCCGCCAGCAGGCCGATCAGCAATTGCTCCACCACATCGGCCTGCCCGACGATCGCCTGGCCGATGGCGGCCCGCAAACAGGTGAGCGCGTCAAGGCGGGTCTGGATGTCAGCTTCGGTGAGGTCGGTCATGTCATGTCCCTTGTTGGGCGAAAGGCGGGAATAGGGACGGTGGCGCTGGTCACACCGATAGGGCGTACATTACGATATTGACCGCAAACTTCGTATTGTCTTCGGCCAGGAAGCGCTTGTTGCGCCAGTCATAATCCCATTCGCAGCCATAATCTTTGTTGCTGTAGAGAACGCCCAGCCGCCCGTTCACCTCTATCCCCTTGAGATAGTCGTGGACCAGGTCGTCGCCCCAGCCATTGAGTTCCAACCCGGTATTGGGTGGGCCATCATCGAACTTGAAGAAGCTGCGGTAGAGGCCATGGCTTTTGGGCAGCGTCTTCAACGCCTTCGGCCCGAAAATCTTTGTCATCTGCGCCTCGAACGAACGGGCGAACAGGCCGTCGATGTCATGATTGCAATCATCGACCATGACGAAGCCGCCATTGCGGACATAGCGTTCGAAATTGCGGCTTTCGGCCGCTGAAAATTCGACCAACTTATGTCCTGCCAAATAGCAAAAGGGCGCGGTTAGCATTTTCGGGTCCGAAAGGGCGATCACATGCTCCTTCGGGTCCACGCGCAGCGTCGTATAATCGATCAGCGACATGACGATATTCGATGGCGTGCGCTGATCGACGTCCCAGTCGCCGCTATCGTAGCGCAGGCGCGTAAACCAGAAATCATAGCCCCCCCCGGCTGCGATGGCCGCAAGCGGCCGGGCCAGCAACCCGCTGGCCAGACCGCCTGCCATCAACCGAAGAAAGTCACTACGCGTCATGCCGTGCGCGTCAGCCTTACACCGCGTCTGACAGGGACGTGAAGGTGAAGTCGCGCAGTTTCATCGGCGGCACGACCATCGGCGAATCCGCTTCGTCACCCTTCACCCGCACGGGTTTGCCGAGTTCCTCGACATTGTTGAGCATGATGACCGGGCTTTCGTTGAAGCGGAAATTCTTCACCGGATATTTGATCTGGCCATTTTCTATATAGAAGGTGCCGTCGCGGGTCAGGCCGGTCAGTAGCACGGTCTGCGGATCGACCATGCGGATATACCAGGTGCGCGAGACCAGGATGCCGCGCTCGGTCGTCCGCACCAGATCGGCGGTCGACTTGGTGCCGCCGGTCATGATCAGATTTCCCGGCTGCGCCATGGCGGGCTTGCCCTGCTTTTGCGACCAGTAGCGCGAATATTCCATGTTCACGAGCTTGCCATTTTCGACGATCGGCATTTTTGTACGAGGCAGGCCTTCCTCATCCCATGGATACACCGCAGCGCCCGGATAGGCCGGGTCGGCAAAGAAATTGACCTGCGGCCCGAATACCTGCTCGCCCAGCTTGTTGCCGCCGCCCTTCTTGGACAGGAAGCTGCGGCCCTCGTCAGCCGAGCGCGCGTCGAAGAAGAAGAACATGAACTGGATAAGGCCGGCCGCCGCAGCCGGTTCCAGAATGACGGTATATTTGCCCGGTTCCAGCGCCTTGGCTTCGGCGGAGGCCGATGCCTTGCGCATGGCGATGCGGATGTCCTCGCCCGCGTTGAACGTGGCGACATCCTGCACATTATGGCCGACCCAGCCGGACCCACGTCCATCCTCGGTGCGAACGGTGCAGGTATAATCGGCGCTGGTGCCGGTCTGATACCCGTAATTGCCCTTGCTGTTGAGGAAGGCGACGAAGCCCGCCTGATCCTCCAGATAGCCTGCCGCGATCAACTTTTCGGCGCGACAGGGGCCGATCGAATCGGTTGCGACCTTGGCGCGATAATCTGCCGTGATCCCGGCCGTGGCTGCGCTGAAGGTGGGGGTGGCGATGTAGGTCTGCTTTTCGACCGCCGGCATGAATTCCGGGTTTTCCGGGGCCAGTTTGGCAAGTTCTTCCGCCCGGCGCACCACCCGCTCCAGGGCGGCGTCGTCGAACTGGTTGATCGTGGCGGTGCCGATCCGCTTGCCGAATGCGACCTGCACGGACAATTCGATATTATCGGTGATGCCGGCGGTCGACACGTCATTGCGCGCGAAGCGCACATTGCCGCGGATCGCGCCGGTCAGTTGGGCGGTGCATTCGTCCGCCTTGGAAAAGCCCACGACCTTGGTCAGGATCGCCTTGGCCTGTGCTTCGGTAAGGATGCTCATTTCTCTCTCTCCCTAACCGATCAGCCGAGCGAACGGGCGGTGTTGATGACGTTGATGCCGTTGAAGCGCGCGGTGCTGGAGCCGTGCGACACGGCCGAAACCTGCGCCGGCTGGCCCTTGCCGTCGAAGAAGGAGCCGCCCAGGCGATAGTCGCTGGCGTCGCAGACCCCGGCGCAGGCGTTCCAGAATTCCGGCGTACGGATCTGGTATGCGACATCCTCGATCTGCTGGGTGATCTTGCCCTTCTTGATCTCGTAGAACAGCTGGCCGCCAAACTGGGCATTATAACGCTGCTGGTCGATCGAGAAGCTGCCGTCCCCGATGATGTAGATGCCGTCTTCGACATTAGAAATCATGTCGGCGACGCTCAGCTTGGCCTTGCCCGGCTCCAGCGACACGTTGGCCATGCGCTGGAATTGGACGTTGGACCAACTATCGGCATAGGCGCAGCCGTCCGATGCCGCCTTGCCCTCGATATGCGCCTGATCGCGGATCGCCTGGTAACCGACCAGCTTGCCGTTGCGGATCAGATCCCATTTCTTGGTCTTCACGCCCTCGTCGTCATAGGAGACGGCGCCCAGGCTGCCGGGCTGAGTCTTGTCGGCGACGATGTTCACCTTGTCGCTGCCATATTGGAAATTGGCCTTCAGCTTATCCATCGTGGCGAAGCTGGTGCCGGCATAATTGGCTTCATAGCCCAGCACGCGGTCCAGTTCGAGCGGATGGCCGACCGATTCATGGATCGTCAGCCAGGTGTGCGACGGGTCGAGCACCAGGTCATATTTGCCCGGCTTGACCGAGGGCGCCTTGATCTTGGCCATCGCCTGCTTGGCGGCGGCGACGGCGTCTTCCTTCATGTCGTAGGACTGGCCATAGACGATGACGCCATTGGGCAGCACGGTCTTGCCGCTGGCCGCCCCGTCCAGATATTCATAGCCCAGCCCCATGGGGGCCGACAGGCCTTCGCGCACGCGGAACTTGCCGCTTGCCTTGTCGACGGCGGTGACTTCCATCGGCGCCCAGATGCGGTGGACGTCCTGATCGATATAGCTGCCGTCGGTGCTGGCGAAATATTTCTGCTCGTTCACCAAGAACAGGATGGAGCGGATGAAGCTGGCCCCGGCGTCCAGCGCCGCGGCGTTCACGCCCATCAACAGGTCAACCTTGTCCTTGATCGGCACCGTCATGCTGTTCTTGACGATCGGCGTCCGCCAGCTGACTTCGCCAACGCCCGTTACCGGGGCGAGTTGGACCGGCGCGCTCTGGCCCGGCGCATTGGCCTTGGCGATGGCGACAGCTTGGCTCGCGGCCTTGGCGACCGCTTCCTTGGTCATTTCATTTGTGGCGGCAAAGCCCCAGGCGCCGTTCGCGATCACGCGGATGCCAACGCCGGTCGATTCGGTGTTCACCACATTTTCGACATTGCGTTCGCGGGTGATGACGAACTGGCGCAGGTATCGGCCCACGCGCACATCGCAATAGGATGCGCCCGCGCTTTTGGCCGCGTTCATCGCGGCGTCGGCCAGCGCCTTCTTGACCGCCACGTCGATGGCGCTGCTCAACTCTTCGGCGGCGATGACCTTGCCGAACATGGAGGGGAGGACGAGGCCTCCTACGCCCATGGCCCCGAAGGTCAGAAAATCGCGTCTATGCAAGGCTTGTCTCCCGCCTGACTATGCCCGCAGGACGCGGGTCGAATTATATTTGGATCACGGTTTGCGGCCGTATCGGCTTGATAAGGTGGATCATCGCCGTCCAGGCAGGCGGGGTCAAACATCTTTTACGGATGCGCAAAAAGACGCGGGATGCTTTCGACAGATGACATCTGTCGAAAAATACTGGTAGCAAAAAGGCGCGCAGACACGACAAATCGGCGGGGAAGGCTATGCCATCCCGCTGATATATCGCCATATCTGACTATGAATAATGTGGTCGGGGAAAGAGGATTCGAACCTCCGGCCCCTGCCTCCCGAAGGCAACGCCTAGCGCCTCAACGCGCGGAAATCCTCATTTAGACCGCGATAACCGCGCGGATCAGAGGGGGAACGACTCGGCAAAACAGGCCATTTCCACCGGAGTTACACCGGGGAAAGAAACGGCGCAATCGCGTGGGTTCTGCACTTGCGCCCAGCGGCGCGGCGGGGGTGCGGCATGAGTATCGGCTACGCTTCCCTCACGGATATGCAGGCATGGGCTGCGGCAGTCATGTCGCGCGATTGCGATTTCCCTATCGGCGACCCGGTCTATCTGGAGCGCTGGTGGATCATCCCGCGCAACGAGCAGCAAAACGTTTATCTGCATCGCATCCTGCGCGACGACGATGATCGGGCGCTACACGATCATCCGTGGGAAAATGTCTCTTATGTGATCGCGGGCAGCTACCGGGAGATCACACCCGCAGGCACGTTCATCCGTCAGCCGGGCGACGTCATCACACGCGCTGCGACGGCGCTCCACCGCCTTGAATTGATCGACGGCGAGCCTTGCGTGTCGCTGTTCTTCACCGGTCAGAAGGTTCGCGAATGGGGCTTTGATTGTCCGAAGGGCTGGGTCCACTGGCGCGACTTCACAGGCGGCGAGAACGGCCAGCTGGTCGGGCGCGGTTGCGGGGAGATGGCGTAATGGATCGTGAACCGATCTTTGTGCGCGACCGCAATAAGGTCCGCATCGGCGCTTTGCTAATTCGGGCCGAGCGCTGGCCTTGGCAGGCTGGCTACAATTGGCATGGCATGACCAACTCGGCCGCGCCGCTCAATCAGCCGCGCAGGGGTGACAGGGCGGCACCCCGATTTGGCGGCGGCTGGAAATACAATCTGGGCATCCAGTTTTCTGGCCGGACGCTGCTGGTCGAACTGCTGTTCGGAATGCTGACCTTCAACATCGAGACGGCCAAGGATCGACGTGTGGCGGCTGAAAACGCGGCGCGTCGCAAGGCTGAGATAGACCGCATTCTCAACAGGGGGGCAGCATGAAGGCGCTCACCCTCTGGCAACCATGGGCCTCGCTGATCGTCGTCGGCGCGAAACCGTTCGAGTTTCGCGGATGGAAAGCCCCGCGCTCCGCGATCGGCCAACGCATCGTCATCCATGCTTCGGCACGGCCGATGCGCGCGAGCGAAATCCGCGACATCGTCGACCATCTGAAATTCGGTGGTGCAAACGCGGCGGCGACCTGTTTGCATGTAGAGGAAGCGCTGGCGCTGCTGATGCCGCTCTACCACTTCAAGAAGCCGGTGGGTCTGCCCCTGTCGGCTGGCCTTGGTACCGCCATCCTTGGTGAGCCGCGCAACGGCATCGAGATCGCGGTGCAGGAATTCGGCTTTCCCCAGGAGGCGGAGAACGAACTGCCCGGCCTGCCCGGTTTCGATAGCGACCGGAGCGAGCACGCAAACTGGGGCTGGCCGATGCTCGAGATCGAGAAGTGGGACGAGCCCCAGCCGATGCGCGGCGCGCAGGGACTGTGGAATTGGCCCGACGCCGAACAGTTTGCGGAGGAAATGTGATGGCCCTGCTGAACAAGCCGCACCTGATGCAGCGTGAGTGCGACAAATGGAACGAGCGCTACCCGATCGGGCAAGCCGTCACCGTCCGCCGCGATGGCGGCGACGTCATAACGACGAAGACGCGGTCGGAGGCGCAGCTGCTCTCCTGTCATTCGCCCGTAATCTGGCTGGAGGGGATCAGCGGTTGCTACCTGCTCAGCCGGGTGACGCCTGTGACGGGGGAGGCGACCCATGGGTGAGAACACCAAGATCGAATGGGCGCACCACACCTTCAACGGCTGGATCGGCTGTACGAAGGTCGGTCCGGGCTGCGACAATTGTTATGCGGCGGATCTCGCGCAGTCGCGATTAGGCGTGCCGTGGGGACCGGGCCAGCCGCGCCGGCACACGGCCGCGTCGACATGGAAACAACCCCGTCGCTGGAACAACCGGGCAGCGAAGGAGGGCGTCCGCTATCGTGTGTTCTGCTCCTCCCTTGCCGACGTGTTCGACAACGAGGTGCCGGCCGAATGGCGCGCCGAGCTATTCCATCTGATCCGCGAGACGCCGCATCTCGACTGGCTGCTGGTGACGAAGCGTATTGGCAATGCGCAGAAGATGGCGGAAGCCGCTGGTCGCTTGCCGGACAACGTCTGGCTTGGGATCACCGTCGTCAATCAGGCAGAGGCGGACCGGGATATTCCGAAGCTGCGCAGGCTTCGGACCCTCTACGACCTGCCCGTCGCCTTCCTGTCAGTCGAGCCGATGCTGGGCCCGATCGATTTGAGCCTGCTGCTCTATCATGAATGTCCGAATTGGCTCGATGACGACGGCAATCCCCCGATTATCCAGCGCGATTGCGGCGCGCAGGAATGTTGCTCGACCTGTGACTTCACTGGCATCAGCGACGAGCTGGCGATCAATTGGATCATATGTGGCGGCGAGAGCGGCCCGCGTGCCCGACCGATGCATCCCGAATGGGTCCTCCGCCTCCGTGATCAATGTGCTGGGGCAGGTGTCCCGTTCTTGTTCAAGCAGTGGGGCGAGATACTGCCGGTCTGGATCGATGACATTCACAGGTCTGGATACGAATTCCGGAAGGTCGGGAAGAAGATCGCCGGCCGTCGCCTGCATGGCCAGGTGCATGACGCGGTGCCAGCAAATCAGGAGATTTCATCATGAAGAACAAGCTTTCCGATCTGAACAACCACCTCTTTGCCCAGCTTGAGCGCTTGGGGGAGGAGGGCCTTACGTCCGAGCAGATCCAAGACGAGGTGAAGCGCTCCGAGGCCATCACCGATGTCGCGGACCAGATCATCAGGAACGCGGATCTTCAGCTCAAGGCAGTGACAGTCCTCGCCAACCACGGGGACCGCTTCAAGCCCATGCTGCCGATGATCGGCGGAACGACCGAACAATGAAGCGCCGCGGCCGCATCCCCTACAGCGCCGAAGAGATGGCGTGGCTAGAGGCGAATTATCGCCTTGTCATTAGTGACTATCACGCAGCCTTCCTGACGGCCTTCGGTCGCTCGGACGTCACCGCTTCCCACCTCAACCAGCTCCGCAAGCGCAAGGGCTGGAAGGTCGGGCGCGACGGATCGCGGTACAAAGGGCGGATCAAGGCCTACACGCCAGCCGAGATGGATTGGCTGCGATCCAACAGCACCTTGGCGATCGCTGAGTATCACGCGGGTTTCCAGGCAGCATTTGATCGGCCGGAGGTGACCCAGAAAAAGCTGCACGCCCTCCGGAAGCGCCAGCGATGGACCACCGGCCGAACGGGTCACTTCGAGAAGGGGGCGGCGCCGATGAATAAGGGCACGAAGTGTGCGCCTGGTCGTGGCGGCTTGCATCCCAATGCACGGCGGACTCAATTTGAAAAGGGCCATCTGCCTCACAACACGAAGTATCTGGGTCATGAGCGGGTGTCGACCGATGGATATGTCGAGATCTCGGTGGACCAGCCGAACCCCCACACGGGCTTTGAGCGAACCTATGTTCTCAAGCATAAGTGGTTGTGGGAGCAGATCCATGGACCGGTGCCGGAGGGGCACGTGCTCAAATGTTTGGACAGCAATCCCCTCAATACAGATCCATCCAACTGGGAGCCTGTGCCGCGCGGAGTTCTGGCCCGCCTAAATGGCGGCCGGTTTCGCAAGACGGTGCCGTATGACGACGCGCAGCCGGAGATAAAGCCGCTGGTAATGGCGTCGGCAAAGCTAAAGCACCGGGCGCATCAAGTCGTCAAGGATCGCTTGACGGGTGGATCGGAGAATCGGTCGTGATCGCTCTCGATCGCCTTTATTCCCTCGGTGCCGGCACACCCTCCCGATCCCAGCCGACGCTGTTCACCGGCGACCACCGCGCGGCTGTGGGTGAATGCGTCGAAAAAACCGTCGCGAACATGTTGGCGCACGCCGTCGATTATGAGCATTGGATAATTGCCTATTCGGGCGGGAAAGACAGCAGCTGCGCCGTCACCCTGATCGTGACGCTGATTCAGTGCGGCGCGATCCCGGCGCCGAAGACGTTGACCGTCATGTACGCAGACACCAGAATGGAGCTGCCACCCCTCCAGGCCGCCGCGCGCGTGATGATGGACCGGCTACGCGCCATGGGAATCACTGTCATGGAAGTGGTCGCCCCGATGGACGATCGCTTCTACGTCTATATGTTCGGCCGCGGTGTCCCGCCTCCCAGCAACACCTTCCGCTGGTGCACGCCCCAGATCAAGGTGGAGCCGATGACGGTGGCGATCGCCGAGACGGTTGGCCGGCTGGAGGGCAAATGCCTCACCATCACCGGCGTCCGACGTGGAGAGAGTGACGCGCGCGATGCGCGGATCTCGCTGTCCTGCACCCGCAACGGCGCTGAGTGCGGGCAGGGATGGCTACAGACGGATCTCCCCGGCACGCTGACCGATACGTTCGCGCCGATCGACCACTGGACCCTGTGCAATGTCTGGGATTGGCTGAGCGTCTTCGCGCCTTGGGAGGAGTTTGGCGCATGGCCCACGCGCATGATCGCGGAGGGCTATGGCGGCGTCGAGGATATGCGCACGGGCTGCACCGGGTGCAACCTGATCGCCACCGACGGCGCGCTCGGAGCGGTGCTGAAACAACCCGATTGGGATCACCTGTCGCCGTTGCTGGGCCTGAAGCGTCTATATCTGGAACTGAAGAAGCCGAAGTGGCGTAAGCGCCAGCCGGGCTTCCAGTATCGCAAAGATGGCACGCTCCAGTCGAACCAGCAGCGCATGGGGCCGCTGACGTTCGAGGCGCGGGTGATGGGCCTCGATACGGTGCTTGGTATCCAGGACGCGGTGAATAGCGCGGCCGAGCGGCTAGGCCGGCCGGGCATGGTTTTGATCGACGCCGAGGAGGAGGCGCGCATCCGCGAGCTGATCGCGGCGAAGACATGGCCGAACGGCTGGAGCGGCGAGGAACCGAACGCGGATGTCTGGCTCGACACGGTCAACAACGACGGATCGGTCCAGCCGATCCTGTTCCGCGAGCTTGTCGGGCAATGATCCCCCACATCTGCACATTGAGCGAACCTGAAGATTATCGGATCACCGACGGCACGCGCGTCTGGAATTTCGACTGGAGCGAGCGATTCGGGCCGAGCCTAACAAACGGCAAGGGAGAGATCCGCGCCAACCCATGGCCCGCCGAGCGGTCGCCGTTCTGGCGATGCTTCCACCTATGGCTCAACCAGGGCAAGCGCTGGGAGCCTTCGGGAGCCAAGGGCGTCCGCCTGGCGATATGGAACGAACCACCGGCAGCGCGCTATGTGCTCGATCCGCGCGGCGTCATCATCAGGGCGGACGAGCTGGAGTTTTTCGACGAAACCTATTCGCCGTGCATCTATGTCGATCAGGCAGGCCAGCCGTATAGTTTTCCCCGGAAGCGGAAGCGCGAGGCGCAGATCGTCAAGCTGTTGGGCCTGAAATGAGGCGACGTCGACGGCCAGCCCGGCCGCCCTCGCGCCCATGGACGGCAGACGAGGACGCCAAGCTGCGCGAGATCAATGAACTCGGTCTGTGTCACGAGTGGTGGCACTTCGCGATCCCCGATCGAGGCCTTCACGAGATGTTCGAGAGGCGGATGGAGCTGGGAATCAAGATGGCGAAACTCCTGTGAAGGCGAACAAGAACGCCTCTCAGGTCGCTTTCTGAAGGGATCGGCAAGCGATCGCAAATCCGAGCCGATCCAGCTTGACCAACTGTCGGCCGAGTGTCCGCGCTCTTCCGATGTCGCCCTTTTCAATGAGGCCGGTATATCGCTCCTTCGCGCGGCGTTCGATCTCGGTGATGCGGATTATGGGTTCATCTTTGATCATGGGCAAAGCATAGCCCAATTTTCGATACCCGGAAAGATATTGACCATTTAGTCAATAGCTTAACCGGTCAGTCTGGATCAGTTGACCACGATGCCTCCTTTTCCCAGCTGAACCTTGATCCCGTTCAAACCCGCCGTGCAGCTCGCGGACCTGCCAATGTCGTTATCGCTGCTCGTGCCCTCCCAGAAGGTATGCAAAGGCCATTGCTCAGGCATATGCGGGCGCAGGCACCGCAGGGCGAGGCGAACAGGCGCGGTATCCACCTTTTCCTTTGACGCTCGGTCGCGGGCTTCCTCCAGTACCTGAAGCGCTAGCTCTATGATGGCGACGTCATTCTTGCTCAGGCTCCGACTCATGTGCGGAGCATGGAGGGGTCCGGCGCGAGGAGCAACCTTGACCGGCTCAGCGATCCGTGGTGCTATTCGGTGACCCCGGCTTCTAAGCTCCCCATTGCTGGGTAGGGGTCAACCATCCCTATTTCTCGTCCGACCACGCCTTGATGCTCGCCACCGTGTTCCGGCAGTCAGCCCCGGCCTCGATCACGTCGACCAGGAACGCCGACGCCTGCGCATCGGTGAACGCGCCATCCCGCCCGGCCGGGGCAGGTGGCACTGGCTCGGCCGCGCACGACAGGTAACGCGGCGGCACAGGCACCCTAGCGGGCGGCGGAGCGCTTCCGCAGGCGGCGCATAACAGCATCGACCCCAGGCCCAGCATCATCATTGGTCGCGTCATGGGTGACGATCTCCCTCAATTCCTTGATTTCGGTCTGCGTCCGCGCCGCCAGCGCGATCTCTGTGAGCGCAGCGGCCTTGGTGGCGCGGGCGGCGACGGCCTCCAGCTTTGCAGCGGTCGCCTCGTTCTTGAGTGCCGTGGCTTGGTTCGCCTGGCCCGTGCCGACGCAAGTGGCTGGCCCCCATGCGACCAGCGCGCCGAGAAGGACGCCGGCCGCGAAGGGCAGGCTCTTTGCTGACAGGATCGCGGGCAGGGCGATCATGGCCTTTCGCTCCGGCAACGCCCTGTCCCCAGCGCATCTTGCATGCAGCATTGCGTGATCATCTGCACAAGGTATGCCTCCGCCTCGTCGCCTGGATCACGCTCGCCGATGCTGCGCCATAGCGCCTGCGCGACATGCACCGCCTCATGGGCGAGCAGTCCGGCAAGCTGCTCGACCGGCCGCTCCTTCCCCGGCTTCTGCATGGTGATGACGCAGGTGAGGGCGTCGCCCTTTTCTAGCATGTGCGTGGTCGCGTTGGCTGTGGCGCTGCCCAGGAAATTCGGGGGCGGGCTGACATTCAGCCGCTTCATCTCCTTCTTGAATGCCTTTTCCGACGTGGTGAAACCGACATAGATCGGCCAAGCGCCCATGCCATAATAGGTGATGTGCGGCTCGTCGCTCATGGCGCCATCCAGTAGGCAGCGCCCAGCAGCAGCGCGGCCCAGAGCGCCGCCGACAGCGGGATGCCGATGAGCAGGCCCTTCATCCTGCGCGCTCCTCGACCTTGGCCTTCGCGACCTGCCTATCCTTCAGCGCGATCGCGCCGGCCGTCGTGCCGACGAGGGTGGCGATGCCAGCCGGGTAAGCGAGGCAGAAGCCTTCGAGCGACGCCTTGATGACGTCGGACGCCACCAACACCGGCACGGACACGGTGAAGACGATGGTGCCGAACGCGCCCAGGACGCGCTGCACTTCGTAGGTGCCGTTGATCCCCTTAAGGGCTTCGAGGATCTTCATGCCGAGATCCTCGACAGCCAGCCGTATAGAAACGCTTCGTTCGCGCTGCGCCCTTCGCACAGCGACAGGTAGCGCTCACCCTGCTGGGCGTTAAGCACCGCCAACAGCCGCCGCTCGCCTGCCGCGCCGCGCTTTTTCAGGAAGGCGGTCAGCGCGTCTCGCGACTTTTGCCCGGCCACACCATCGACGAGCAGATCGCCATAGTCCTTGGCCTGGTTATTGAGGCCGTTCAACGCGCGCTGGAGGAACTGGCCAGCGACCTTCGGGCCCATGTTGACACCGGTGTCCACCAGCTCCGCGCCGATCGCGGCCGAGATGGCCGCAATCTTGTCGAAGCCGGGCGCCTCGACATACATCTTCACATAGATGCCCCGCGCAAAATCCCGCGTCATCGACTTCATGGGCCCGGTAAAGCCATTGGCGCGGGCGGTAGCGATCGTGATGCCATGGTTCGTCTCACCGCCAGCATCGCGCGGATCGTTCACATAGCCGCCCTCGTTCGCCAGAACCTCTTCGATGATATTGTTGATGCTTGCCATCATTCACCTCCTATCGGTCGCTTGCCCGTCGCAATGTCCTGGATCGCCCGATCGGCGCTCAGTTCGATCTGCGCGGCCTGGCGGATTTCGCCCTTCACATGATCGCGCAGCTCGGCGTCCACGCGGCGCAGAAACCAGACCCGCACCATGCGAACGATCCGATCCGACGCGAGGCCGATCAGCGCGGCCGCGGTGGCGGCATCGGACGGATTGAGGCCCAGCCGGGCAATCACCCACCGCGCCAGCAGCACGACCATGCCCATCAGCAGCACGTCGATCATCAGCACCTTGAGCGTGACCCGGCGTCCCTCGCCCAGCATCAGGCCATATTTGGCGGCGGTGCCGATGGCCCACCCCATGACGATTGCGCCATATTTGGCGATCAACGCCTCACCCCACGGCGTCATCGGCCAAGTCCTTCCATCCGTCGTCATTGCTTGGCCTCCGGCCAACTTTGCCGCACCCAGGCCCAGAAGCCCGGCGTCTCGCGACAATGTCCTTCCCATTCCGCCTGGGTCATCCGTCCGGCGCGGTAGCGGGACAGGATGTCCTCGAACTCGCGCGCGGCGTCAGGTTTCAGCACGGCGATCATAGCGGTCACCGATACGACAGCGAAAAAGCGGACTTGCTGGTCATCGCCCGGTTGCCGGTCCCGGAGTTCGCCACCGCGGAAAACAAGCCGAGCTGATTCGCCCAACATATGCCGCGCCAGCCATTATCAGCCGCGCTAGTGCGGGTGACCCACGCTTCGCCATCGATCGAGGTCATTACGCGGGTGCCTGTGCCGGTCTGAGCCACTGCGGCAAAAAGGCCAATCTCAGGTGCCCACGAGACGGCATACCAATCATTATCTGCTGCGCTGGACCGGATGGTCCACGTCGCGCCGTTCGCGGATGTCATCACCCGGTTGCCGGTGCCCGTCGATGCGACAGCGACGACTAATCCCAGCTCATGAGAATATGCGATCGATCGCCAATCATTGTCGAAGGCGCTCGTCTGCGACACCCAGGTCAAGCCGTTGAGCGAGGTCATCACCCTATTGCCGGTGCCGCTGGTTGAAACGGCGACGAACATGCCGAGCTTCTGCGCCCAGCAGACATCTACCCACGAATTGGCGGCCGGCGTGTTCCTGGCAGTCCACACCAATGCATCAGGAGAAGTCATCACACGCTGAGAAGCGCCCGTCGTGCTAACCGCCGCGAAGAGGCGAAGTTCGGGCGACCAGCAAACCGACTGCCAGCTATTATCCGCTGCGCTGGCACCGATCGTCCACGTCTTGCCGTTCGCGGAGGTCATGACCCGGTTGCCCGTGCCTGTCGATGCGACGGCGACGAATATGCCCAGTTCCGGCGACCAGCACACATCGTTCCAGGCATTGTCCGCGGCGCTTGTCCCAAGCGTCCAGTCGATGCCATTGAGCGACCACATTGCCCGGTTGCCGGTGCCGCTGGTCGATACAGCGACCATGATACCAAGCTCAGGCGACCAAGCCGTTCCTGACCAATTATTGTCCGCTGGCGTGGAGCTGGATAACCAGTTGTTGGCGGTCAATTGATTCCGCTGCGCGACATTCGCCTTTATCAGGGCGGTGTTGCTGGTCCACCCGGTGGTCGTGCCGTTCGTGCCGTTGAACGTGTAGGTGAGGCCAGACGTATAATCTCTGTAGTCGCTGCCTCGATAACCGATCACGCTCCCATTAGGACTGCCGCTATTGATTTGAGAGAAGCGTGTCGTGGCACCGAGATACCTCCTGATCGCCCCGTCCGCCTGGCGCGTCACTCCGTTGATCACTCCACCCAAAGTGATCCCGCCGAAGGTTGGTAGGGCTAACTGCGATGCAGCCGGGCCGATGTAAACGTCCGTGATCATATTGGCGGTGCTGGACCGGATCAGCGCAGTCACAGCCGGACCCGGATCGGCAATCGAACCAGGATCAAAGTGGAAACCCTGAATGTCGTAAGCGGTGAAGAGGATGGCGCGATCGTCACCAGTCTGGCCGAAGCCAGTCATAATTCCGCCTTTGACGGAGACGCTGGTGATCGTAATCACCGGACCGCCAGCATCGTTCAAGAACTGGACGAAGTGCGAATCCGTGTTGTGCATGTTTACGTCGTTGAAGGCGACCCCCCGGATTTCAGCGCAGCCGTTGAAGAAGGCAATTGCACCTGGCCGCCGATCGACAGCGGCGACATCCCCCGCGAGCGCCCCGCCGTAAGAGCCGCCGTTGATGCAGTTATCGATCCACTTCGTGCCCAATCCAAAGCTGAACGGGGACGACTGGACAAGGTCGGCAACGCAATTGTTGATGTTCGAATATATCAAGCCAGCCGTGGCAGTGACCGTTTCGGCCAACAGCAGACGCACACCGACATCGCAGGTGCAATTCGAGAGGATGCCCCCACGGACAAGGAAGTTCCGAATGCGCCACAGCGTGCCGCTTCCATGGCAGCGGTTGTTATTGATACGGAATCCACGTCCCTTATACAGGTCGCCGATCTGTCCTTCGTCGCCGGCGTTACCCGTCGCGGGCCAGTCGGTCGTTATCGCAAAGCCGCTGTTGTTCGTGCTGAAAAGGCATCCGTCGATGCGCACGCCGCGACCATAGGTATAGATGCTCTCGAAGCAATTGCTGAACTGGCAGTTGAGTATCTCGATATCGAGATCATCATTATTATTGTTGTTCTTCTGAGCAACGATGGCGACGTTATCACCAGTTGTTCCCTGGCTTACAAACTTCAGGCCGACGATGCGCTGAAGGCTGCCACGGCAACGCAGTGCTGCTTGCTTCGTGTTTCCGGCCGGTGGCGTGAAGACGATGATCGCTCCGTCAGTGCCACTTTCCGAGATCGTGCCGCCAAAATTCCCGTTGAGCCCGTAAAGGCTCTGGCCGGAATTGGGGAAGTCGAGCTGCTTGTCGCCGAGCATATAGCGCCCGTCATGGATCGCCACATTCTTGCCCGTGCTGATAGCCTTCTGGATAGCTGCCCAGTCGAGACTGTCGTTGGGGGACGTGACATGCGGATAATCAACCTGGAGCGCTTCAAGCGAGCGCTTGTTGATGCGCAATGGCAGCGAGTTCTGTATCCAATACCCGACCGTCCGCAACGTCCCGTCGCCGATCGCGCCATAGTCGCGCGCGAACAATTCAGCTTTGAGCCGCGACATGGGGCTTTCATCCGAATATTCGATATCCGGGTGGAAGCGGGGCAGCTTCGACAACTCCATAGAACGATCGGCGATAGCCATGATTATGCGTCGTCCTCGCGCGGGGCTGGCGCATCAGCCGGCTCTTCGTAGGGCTGCGACTTGAGCTGAAACACGGCATTCCACATGCCTTTGGTTTCAGCAAACGGCACAGGAGCCTTCTCAGCCGTCATCATCAGGGCGTTGAGAAGGGGTTCGGAGATCAAGAAACTAGCCATTGAAGCCTTCCATTCCGTCATGCTGTGCGAATTTTCAGGGTGGAACCCGTTCGGTAAATGCTGCCGACTGCGACCCCTCCGGCATTGGCAGCGGCATCGTCCGCATAAGCAGGGGGCAAGTCGGTGAAGGCGATGCTCTTGGCCTTGACGTTGCCGAAGCAATCAATCTCGAACTGTGGCGAATAAATCAGCCAGCCAGAGAAGGTGCCGGACAGCGAAATGGCGGCGGGCGCAGTGCCGCTAACGCTGATCGCCTGTGACCCATAGACGCCAGCGGCCTCGTAAGAGGATAGGGCGTTGGCTCCATCCTTGATGGTGGCGCCGGTGAAGGTCGGGGTGAATGCGCCGCCAGCCGACGCGCCGAATCCAATCCCGTAAACCGACGACGCGTCGATACCGATGACGGAATTTTCGGCATGCTTGTCGCCGGTGATATGGATCGCCCAGAATGCCGCGTAGTTGGCGATGTTGCGGGACGTCATTTCCAGCGCAGCCGTGCTTCGACTGACGCCGTCGGTGATCATGTATAGGTTGTAGCGGTTGACGCCGCCGAACACGCTGTCGGACCCCGAATTATTGGTCAGATCAAGTTCGGTATTGGTGGCGAAAGACGCTTTATAACCGGCGTGCAACTCGAAATTATTAGCCTGCGCCCAGGCGTTGCCGCCGCCTGGATCAGCCACGATTTCATTGTATATGCCGACCTTAGCTAGGATCGCTTGCGCGTTGATCCACATCCATCGGCAACCGCCATCTGAAATGTTGAGGCCGGTACCGCTAGGGCCAGGTCCGCTTACAGCGGACGTCCCCGCTTTGATGCAGCGATAGACGGCATTCACCGGAAACGAAAACTGGACGTTGTCGCCAAGGGCATATGCCGTGTTGGGTGCCCACAAAGCCGCGTAGCCGGTCCTGACCCTCGTCATCAGGCAAAGCGTCTGTTCTTCGCTGTTCCCGTCGTCAGCCGTCTCGTTGACCAGCAGCAGCAAACCGCGCTGATTGTCCGTCTCGGCAGTGCCGGTGTTGGACGAAATCATCGTTTCGAACGACAGCGACGCGCCGCCTTGGCCAAAGTAAATGCCGGGGGCAGGAATAGGCCTGCCGTTAGGGCTGAGATCGCGAAACGCAAATGGCCCGACGATATCTAGGATCTGCTCGGCGACGGCGTTGCCGACCGAGATTTCGACTATATCACCCTCCAGCCGGCCGATACCGAGCACGACCGTATTGCCGAAATATGTGTACCCGCCGCGCGAGAGACGCGACCCGTTGACCGTGACCGTCGGTATGATCTGAAGGTCGAACGGCAGTTTGTATTCGGTCTGTCCTGCTTCCGCCGTGAAGGCCTGTGAGAATGCACCGCCTTGGCTCCCCGTGCCGTCCACGAAGGTCCAGCTTCCGTCCGCGGCGACGCGGGGGAATAGGCCAACCACCGAGCCGCCGCCAATGGGCGCGCGGGGCGTTCGGTCTATCTGATCTTGCAGATAGATGTTCTGGACCGCTAGCCGGTCGAATGATGGATTCAACGTGCGTGGGTTGAACGCTGTCACCGATCCGAGATCGATCCCGACACCGAACGCTGGCACGGACACGATCAGGAACTCGGGCAGCTGTGTGGCGGTGGGAGGTGTGCCAAAGACCACCGATCCGCCTTCTGTGTTTTCGGCAGGTATGATGGTGAAATTGAAGCCGGTTAACGGCTGGCCGTCGGGGGCAATTAACTGGACCTCAGTGGCGGACATCGCGCGGAAGCTGAACGGGAACGAGGTGGCAATACCGTTCGGATAGAACGGGCCGTCATAGGCATTGGTTTTCGTGACACCCATTCAAATCGTCCCGCGTTGAGGCGGGTACTCAACTAGCCCATGGACGCACGGGCTTGCATAGGCGGCGGCGATGTTCCACCAGTGGGCTTAGGGAGTTCTTTCGATGAACGATACATCGCCAGCTTATCGATCAATGCCAAAAGATGTCGCGGTAGTTTTCCTCGCATCCTGGGCATCAGGGATCGCGGCAATTTTTGGGAAGGGGGTCGTTGCACCAGTAGAGGGGCTTGGGTTCGGCCTACCCTTGTTTGCCGTTGGTCTTCTGGTCCTGTTTGCCAAGCGCCGATCGCCATCGCGCCTCCAAAGTGCGGTGATCACCGTCATGGCTATAGCGCTGATTGGCGGGTACGGGCTCTACTACGGCGCTACTCGGACTTAGCCTTCCCCTTCGTCATTCCCCGGTACCACTCCGCCGCCGTCTCTGGATCTTGCTCGCCATTGCCGACGTCGACCAGGAACTGCGCAGACGTGGCGACCTGCCCGGGGACGAGGCCAGTCCAATATCCAGCAACCTCTAGCACATTGCGTACCGGCCGCTTCGCATCCTTGCCCTCGATCGCTTTATGCACGTCGCGCGCGCTTTCTACCACAGATTGAAACGCACGCTGCATCGGCGTGAACTGATAGTCGAACGGTTTGCCGCCCGTCAGACCCTCGACGATCGGGGACGCGGCATCGCGCACGCCGGGAATCGGCCCGAGCGACTGGAACAGCATTTGCTTGAATGCCCAGAAGCCCCAGTCGTCATCGTCGCCCGGTCCGTTGCCGGCGAGGATCTGGGACAAGAGAGGTGGCACGACGATCAACCACCATGCGCGCGAGAGCACGGCGGGCAGATCGCTTAGCTTTCGGACCCCTGCGATATCACGCCCGAGGGTCCGCTGCCGTTGATAGAAGGCGCTCATATAGCTGTAGAATTGCGTCATCAGCCTGAGCGCCTGGCCCCATTGACCAGTGCCACGCACGACGGCCGCGAGATCTTTTGGCGAGCCGGACCCCTGCGACAGGCGAACCGCCTTGTCAGCGGCATAGATCGAAGCCTCCTCGTCCATGCCAGCCGCCTGCGCCTTGTTATAGGCACCGATCCACGTAGGGACCACGACCATGCGGTCCATATAGCCGATGCCGTGGAAGGCGAACCGTTTGGCCGCGTCGAGATATTGCCCGCGCCCCTGCATCTGCTGCATCGTCAGGCGAATATCGCGGTCGAGAGTGTCCATGCGGCTGCGCACTTCACCCGACTTCTCCATCACCAGGTTGAAGCTATCGATCGGATGCGCCGTAGTTTGCGCAATACCAGCCGCCACCCACTTGCCGCCGACATATTCGATGCTGTTGGAATAGCCTCCGAGCTGCGTCATCATCGTCGTGAAGCGGAAGCCCATGCCGACGATCGTCGTGTTGGCGCGCAGCCTCTGCATGAAAGCACCGATGCCCTCGTTGCCCGCGCGCTCCATCGCCCAGCTATTGGCTACATATTTGAGCCATGGCCGGAACTGCTTGCGGATCTCCGGGCCGATCGTTCTATCTACGGCACGCATGATCCGCTCGGAGCGCAGGAATTTGTCCGCCTGTAGCACCGCCTCGCGATGGGTGATGTCGTGGATGACCTCGCCCAAGTGGCGATTGATGACACCGAGCTGGAGGAGGATAGGGCGCTTCACCTTCTCGCTTCGATCCTTGGTTGATGAGGCCCGCGTGCTGGCGCGGGTGTATACCGTGTCGAGCAGATCGGAGCTCTTGCCGGCATTCTCCTCTGCCGCGTAGCTTTTCGACGTGTCGTAAATGGCGGGGTAATAGCCGCCGCGCAGCTTCTGCGCGGTCGCGCCTTCGCCGACCCACATCTCTACGGCCTCGACCTTGTCAGGCTCCACGCCGTTGACGCGGCGCTCCATGGCGGCTGTGGCGGGCCAGAGCGTTTCGACGATATCCCACACATTCTGAACAAAGGTCCAGTCCGCGGGCGTTAATTCGCGGTTGAGCAGCTCGCGCACCGATGTTTCGCGCCAGCCGTAGCCGTCTGTCAGGCGCTGGATGTTGCCGGCGTTGCCCATGTTGAGCGCCAGCGCGATCAGCTGCTCACGTTTCATCTGATACGGCTGGCCGGTTTCCCGATTGAAGAGCACCGGATCGCTGAAGCGTTCGGACCAGCGCCGCAGGTGTTTGCGATCCAGCTTCTCGAACTCTCGCCGAATCCGGCCGTGATAGTCCGCGATCATCGCATTCTCGCGGCCCTGCGCGTCGGCGAGCGGTCGGAAAACGATCCGATTGAACGCGCCGTTACTATTGCCACCGTCGAGCCAATCGAAAACCTGCTCCATTTTGAGGAGGGCGGCATCGAACGCGGCGACCTTGCCCTTCACGCTGTCCCACCGACTGGGCTCCATCAGGTCCGATGGCGGGCGCTGCTTCATTGCCTCCATGCCCTTGACGGCTTCGCCCACGACGAGCTCGAAATCGGCGTTCTCGCGCCCGTCGATCAACGTCTGTTTCAGCTTGCCCAGGTGGATGATCTGCTTCACCGCCTCATCGAGGCCGATCAGCTTCTCAACCGTCAGGCGCGACCAGTGCGTTTTGCCGAGCGATTCCGCGAAGGAGGGCGGGACGACGACGTCATAGCCTTCCGCCTCGCGCTGAGCTGCCCAAGCCTCAAAACTCTCTTGCCGGTTGAGAGAGCGTTGCGTCCGCTCTTTCATCTCGACCTGCTCCAGCAGCAGCTGCGCGCGCTCCAGATAGTCTTGATCGACCGACTTGACGGTCCGACGCTTGGCCCACTTCTCCAGCCGTGCAACAGCCTCGTCCACGGTGTCAGCCCCTCGGCGCGCAGCGGCGACCAGCGCATTGTTGATCATCTGCGCCTGTTTCTGGCGGAAGGCCTCTTCGTGATCCTTTGCGATAACAGCATCCATCGCGGCCTTGCCCGCCTTTGCAGCCGCGCGCTCATAGCGGATGATTGCGGAGCGGCTGGCCACATCGCGGACCCGGCCCTCCATGATCTGCTTTTCCGCCCAGCTCTTCGCCACACTGTAGGGGGTGACGCGGTTGCCGGTCATACGGCCGAGCACGCGCAGCTCGGCACCCATCACCTCGCCCAGCCGGTCGGACTGGACGGCGGCAAGGGCCTCGTCCTGAATACTGCCATCGGTGAAGGGATCGCCGTAGCGCTCCAGCATGATCTGGCTGACTTCTCGCTCGATCATCGCCTTGCGCACGGAACGCTTGTCGCCATTATCGCGCATCTCGCGCCGGCGGATCTCCACACCCATGAGGGTCCGCACCATGTCGTCGCCAGACTGGAACCCCGCCATCTCCGCGACCTCGTCAGGGTTTGCACCATTCTCGCGATGTGCCGGGGGCACCTGACGCGGCAGCATCGCCGTGGCATCCTCGCCATGATGGTCGCGCACCCACTCGCTATCGATCGGATTGACCTTGAGCAGCTGAAGGGCGCGAAACTCGGGCAAAGCGTCTATGCGGCGCGTGACGTATTCGCGGACATCCTCTTCCCGCTCCCGCCACTCCTTCGTGACACGGCGCTTCACCGCGTTCATCGTCTTCGCAAGCATCCGGTCCTGCGCCTCTTCGCGCGCTATGGCGGTCAGATCCTGATAAGCGGAATATTCCGTCGCTGACATGCTGGCGGGCTTATCGGGGAACAGGGCTTCGAGATGCTGCGCGGCGACCGCGTTGGCGAGCTCCTCATCGGATGCGACCAGCCGGTCCATGACGGCGCGCACGTCATCGCTGATCGGCGAGCGAAGGCGCGACACGCTATTGTAGAGCGAGATCATCCAGGCTTTGAAGGTGTGGAACATCCGCTGCATGCCCGGCGATGGGGCTTTCCCCTCCATGAGGTAGCGCTCGACGCCGCGCGCCCATAGCTCGTGCGCGTCGACCGGGATCTTGCCATCTTCGAGAGGGTGGCCGTTGGCGGCAAACCAGTCCTGCACGATCTGCCAGTCATCGCGAACTTGTTGCGGCGCGTCCGGATCTGCCGCGTCCTCACGCAATTCCTCCAGCCACAGATGACCGGTTTCATGGAGAAAGGTGGATTGGTCCTGCGTCTGGAACAGCTCAATGATGGCGTCGGCACTCTGCCCACCGGGGAACAGGATGCGACCGCGCGCACTATCCTCGCCCTGCATATAAGCATCGCCTTCAACCTGCTCGGCAGCATAGTCCTCGATCGCCTTGCGAATATCGGCCCGGCTGGCGCTGTCGGGATCGATCCCGCGATTCTCCAGCAGCCCGCGCAGCTCTTCCGCCGCATCGCGGACAGATCTGTCGCGAGATACGAGCGTGCGGTCGCGGCCCGCGACACCTTCGGCGATCGCGTCGAGCATCTCATTAGCGGTAGGACGCTCCGCAAACTCCGGGAAATAGCCTGCTTCCCATGCGCGCTGCGCCCACGCATCGGCTCCATATTCATTCTCGCCAAGGCCGCCGTTGTCGAGTAGCTCACCCTGATCCTTGAGCAGTTTGCGCTTGCCGGGCTTTTCCCTGTGCCAGGCGTCGGCGCCCATGGCCTTCAAATCGCCACCGGTATCGACGATACCCCCGCCGCGAGAGATGAATTCCATCAGCGTTGGGCCGAGACTCTGCGTTGGGTCTTTCCGGCGCTTCATGACGTCGATCGTGACGTCGAGCTGGTCCGCCTTCTGAACCGCAGCGATTGCTTCGGGCAGCACCTGGCGCACCTGAAGGCCGTCATATTCCGCACCGGTCAGCTCGCGGCCCATGCGCGTGGCGCGGGTGGCGGCGCGCTGGGTCAAGAACTCGGCGTTCTGCCGCGCCATCGACGGGACCATGCCGGCACTCGACAGCTTTTCAACGATCGTCTGTAGCAGCTTGTCGCGCGGCGCGTTTAGATCGCGCGCGGCCCGCTCCTCATCGGCCATGCGATCGGTCATCTCGGCCATGACGTCCGCCATCGCCTCATCAAAGGTCTGCGCTTCCCGGCGCGACATCCCGCCAGCCGTGAGGCGCATATCCTCTTTCAATACATCCCAGGCAGGTTTGCCCGCCAGCTCGGACACCGCCGCCTCGATCGGAAGAACGAAATCGCCGCCGGTCGCAATGGCATCGCCTATCTCATCGCGCCACTGGTCCAGATCGCCGTCATAGGCGTCACTCTGCATGTAAGCCTGCACCGCTTCGGCCGGGATGAAGACATTGTCTGCATCGACATCGTCGGCCATCTCGCGCACCAGGTCCGCGAACGCAACGGAATCGCGAGCCTTGAGCTTGGAGCCGCTCGCGGCCTCACCCATTTGATCGAGAGCGGCGGCGTCATCCTGCGCTCGACGCGAACTGATAACACGATCGGCCACCTGTCCCGCGGCGCGGGCAGTGCGTTCGGTGGCAAGCGTGATGCCGGTGGTCGCGCCGACACCGCCAATGGTGGCGACGAGGGTGGCAGCAGCCGCCTCCGGGCGTTCCTTGAGATAGTCGGCGAATGGCTTGTCGGGGTTGAGCGCTGCCCACTCATTGAGATCCTGTAGCACCGTCGCCAGCTGCTCGCCGGGGATTTCCGACTTGATCTGATTCCAGAAGGTGCGAAGCACTGGGGCCTTACTGGCCATGTCGCCGACGAGGTGGCCGATCGGTAGACGTTCGGTTGCAACCTCGATGGCGCCTTGCGACGATGCGTAAACGGTCGCACCCAAAGGCGAGAGGCCCTTATCCCTGGCTTTCAGATATTCCTGGCCGCCCGTCGTGATGCCCGCCACGCTCGCGCCAGCCGTCGGACCTGCCAGCACACCAACACCGATCGAGGCGAGGGTGGTCGGCACACTCTCAATACCCTGAAGCAGGTTGTGCGCCGTCCAGTTGGACACGTCGGGCCGCGCGGCTGCTGCCATCTTTTGGCCTTCGCGCGCGCGCGCCTCCGAAAAGTCCGCAATCACACCCTCGACCGACCCACCGAACAGCTTGTTCTCGACCCATGCGATAGGGGAATAAGCCTGCCCGTTGCGGGCCATGGCACCGACCGTGCCCCAGATGCCGCTGGTAGCCTGATACAGGCCCGCCTCTAGCGACCCGCCGATGTTCTGACCTGCTGTCTTGAGGTAGCTGAAGGCCTTGCCGAGCAACCCCAGACTGGACACGTCATCAGCGCCTGCCGCCATGCCGCGCGGGTTACGCTCCGCCCAGCGCGCGATCGTGCCATGGTCCTGCTGGAGCGTGGCCGCACGATTGATCTGCGCGGTCCGCTCCAGTGTACTCAGGTTGGCGTCGGCCTGGCTGGGATTTACACCGAAGGTGCGCGCTAGGCCATTTGCCTTTGCCGTGGAATCAGGATCGGGCAGTTGCCGCAGCGCAGTCGTGCGGACCTCATGGAAATAGTCGTCGAGCGGATCAGCCGCGGCGCTCTTCGCGCCCGGCGTCAGATAGTCGGGCAGATCATCCATTTACCAGAATCCCGGTCGGCCAAGGTTGGTGACGTAGGTTTGCGTGACCTGCGTATCATTGGGCTCTCGCCCGTTGTGGTTGCGCGCCCAGGCGCTGACAATGCGACTGCGCACATTGGCAGGGATCGATGGAACGCTGTAGGCCTCGCCCGGCTCGACCTCGAACCGACGCTTTTCGTTGGTCCCCCACAATTTGCCCGGCACGCTCACCGAAAGCGTTGCACGCTGATAGGCTATTCGCAGCTCATCATCGGTCGGCTGGCGCTTGCCGCCAGTCTGAGAGGTGAGATAGCCCTCCATGTCGTCGTAAACCTTAACGAATTTCTCTGGGTCATCCTTGGGATCCAGCGACAGCTTGTCCGTCTTCGACCAGAAGGCGATCGTGCTGCTGATCTTCGAGCGGATGCTGACCTCTTCGCGCGATGCGTATTTCGCCTGACGCCCGATCAAGGTCTTATATTCACCCGGCGTCATCTGATTCTGGAATGGCCGCAGATCCGTCCGCGTGAAGGCATCAGGATCGATGGTCGACAGGACACCGAGCTCGATCGCCTTGGACCCACCTTCGCGCGGCCTCTCCGCAGCGATACGTGACCGCAGGTTGCTCTCCGCCATGTTCTTCATGGTCATCTGCTGCTGTGGCGACATCGAAGCGAATGACGTGCCGAGCTGCGACACGTCGGTGAAAGCATCGCCCAGCTGCACTGCGCGCGAAACGCCGGCGTCATAAGCCTGCTCTTCGCGTCCACTTTGAATGGTTTTGGCACGAGCGATCCGCCGATCGACTTCCGCCTGAGCAATCTTCTTTTGCTCGGGAGTAAAGCCTTCCTGCGCTGCGAACGTTTCAAACCGCTGAATTTCAGCGGCGGGGTCGATATCCGTCGACGCGCCGGCGACGCCCATGCGCGCGGCAAAGTCGGTGACATATTTCTTTGTCTCGGCTGGCAGATGGTCGCGCCAGTCCTTCCCGCTCTTTGCCGCCTTCGCGATCGCGCCACGGACGCCAGTGCCCCTTGTGGCCGATCCCGGCCCCGCGTTGTAGGCAGCGGCAGCTTTGAGGGGGTCGCCGAAATCGCTCAGCTGCTTCTTAAAATAGGCTTCGCCGAGCGCGACGTTATAGGCGTGGTCGGTCTTATATTTATTCTCGTCCCACCTGAGCCCTGCGAGCTTGGCCGCTTCCGGGGCGGTACCGGGCATGACCTGCGCGGGGCCGATCGCACCCTTGGGACTGGTAAGAAACTGCCCGCCCTTGCCGGTACCGCCTTCAATCGGGATGATGCCATTCTGGAAAAGGCTGTTCGACGAATAGGCGACCCCATCACCGGCCGGGACATTAGGCGCAGACTGGCCGCCAAAAAACTTGTCCGCTGCCGCAGTGGCAAAACGGAGCTCCATCGGCTCCTTCAAAATGCGAGTGACCGAAAGAGTGTGGTCGGCGTTGAAGTCGCCGCGATGAACCGCTGCATAGCCGATCGCGTCGTCCTGCCGATTATCGGCGAGCAGCTGGTTGAGGACGGCCAGCCGCGTCGCGGACGTGTAATTGCGCTTGGCAACCGTCAGGCCCACACCTGTGATGCCGTGGACTTTCGCTTCCGCTTCGACAGCGGTCAGACCCGCATCGAGATTAGCCCGAAAGGCCTTGTCGTCCGACCAGTTCATGACGGCCGTATCCATGAACTGGGCCTGCTCGCCCTTGGCAACAGTCACCTGCTGCGTCTTGAGCGCACCGATACTATGCGTGCCGATCTTGTCGGCAAAACCGGTTTCGATCCCGACCGCCGCCTGATCGAAGAAGCGGCGCATCCGGTCGTTGGTGGCTTTGCCCGAGAAGTCCTGGCGCAGCTTGGTCAGCTGCTCGCGTGTGCCGCTAGAGCCATTGAGCGCGTCGATACCTTCGCTACTCAGGTAGGACGTAACGAGAGGGTTCGCCTGAGATTGGTAGTCGAGCAGCAGCTGGCGTGCCTGCGTCTTGTCGAACTCCTCATTAAGGGCGTCCTGCTGGCGCGCATAGCCGACCGCTTGGCCGCCGAGATCGCGCACTCCATCACCGATCGCCTCGCCAATCGGGTTGCGCACCGGCTGGACGGCCCCGACCGGACGCGCTGCGCGCTCTACGTTGTTGCCGCGAAATACGGGTACCGTGACCATTTAGCCCCCCATGCCCGCACGGATCTTGCCATATTCCTTGGCCCCGCCGACCAGGGTGGACGCGACACCAAAGCCACCACTGATGAGCGCGGCCGTGCTAGCGTTGCGTTGGGACTTGGCTTCCGCGCGATAGTTGGCACCCTGAATCAGGAAGCCGCGCACATCGCGGTTGGTGTTTTCAGCGATGGTGCTGGCATCCTCCTCGCCATACATGGCCGTGTCGCCCACGAAATCAGCAGCCGACCCGAAACTGATGTCCAGGCCATTCGCGGCCATCGCCGCCCGCTGCGCGCCCATACGCTGCGATACCTCGCGATAGTGCTTCACCTGATCCTGCTTGCCGCGCTCGAGCGCATCGGCGGCGGATGCGCTGGCTTCGCGGCTGTTGGCTTCCGCCTGACGCGCAGCACCGCGCGACTGAGCGCTTGCTGCGAGGGCGGAATAGCCGGTGCCAGCGGCGGCGACGCCGGCGCCGATCAGGGCAAGGGTCGCGGGCTCACACATCGGCAGATATCCTGAAAGGTAGAAAGTCGAGTCCGCCATGAACTTCCCGCTTGTCTCCAATGCCAAATCCCCAGCGCTTGAGCAGGCGGATGGCGCGGTCATTGTCGGCCGACACCAGATTAACGAGGGTTGGCGTCGTCTGGCGCATATGGGCGATCACGGGGAGGCCTTTGACAAGAAAGGAGCGGCCCTGCTTGTAAACTGCATCGGTCCCCAGAAACCATGGAACGCCGACGCCTTCCACCAAGTTGAGAGCGACCAAGCCGAGCATCGCAATCGGCACGCCATCCGCCAGGACAGTCAGCGACCAAAGCGACCGACGCCGCGCAGCGCGCAACGCCGCTTTGGGATCGTGCCCCATGGCAAGGCACTCCAGACGGTCGATCTCCCGCATGCTACGGGCAAGGCGGCCTATGTGCCGGGCAAGGGAAGGCACTAGGTCAACGGACACCCTTCGCCTCCAGGTAGGCGGCTGTGACACGCATCGGCAGCGGGTTCTCCTGGCGGATGACGACGGTGGTCTCGAAGTCGGCGACCTGTTCCATCTGCACCCGCACAACGCCGCTATACAGCTTCGCCTGTATCCCCACCGGCTCCGAATCGCGGGTGACGACATCCTCCTGCAAATCGATCCGGCGCCCGGCCGTCACGCCCAACGTATCGACAATGCGCAGGTGCGCGCGGCCTGTCGTTTGCTTGGTGCCGGTGGACGCGCCGCCAGCCGCCTCAAAGTTGAGAGGCAGGGTTTCGATCGTGGCGATCATGGGCAGCCCGATCGTCACTTGCATCGCTTCATCGGGAATCGTGACCCGGCCACCCTCGACCTTCAGGCCTTTCGCTACGAAGCCGTCCGCCAGCGCCCAGACCTCCTTGCCTTCCAGATGGTCCAGCCGATCGAACTCGGTACGCGCCTCTTCCAGCGACCAGGACACTGCGCAATCGAGATAACAGGCCGCGCGGAAATCCTGCCACTTCGCGGACGCCAGCTGCTCCAGATAATAGACGTCGGCGCCATTGATGTAGCGCTTGATGATGAGATAGACGCGATCCTCTCCGTCCTCCGGCACCGAGCAGACCGACGTCACCTCGCCGTCGATCTCCATCTCGGTCCAGCCCCACACCTGTTGTTCGCGCTGCCATGTGAAGGCGAGGAGCTTGCCGTCGTCACGAACTGCCCACACGACGGACAGGGGCTCCTCCGCATAGCACCAGTCGACGATTCGATGGCCGGTGAAGAAGTCGGGCGAGAAGACGGACACGTCGTTCGACTGGAAGCCGTCGATATCGAAGCTATAGCCCAGCGTGCGGATCTCTGCACCGATCGCGGGCTGGAAGAATGTGACGTTGTCGATCAGTAGCGCCTTGAGCGTGGACGCGCCGCGGCCGTTCTGGCGGACGACCTTGGGCGGAGGCGAGGGCGACAGGTAATCATCGTTCGCGCCCTTGACCTGAAAGATGCTGTCCGATGTCAACGCCAGCAGGTTCTGGGCTGGGATCAGCTGATTTATCGCATTCACCTTGCCAGACGAACAGGCGATGGCGAGACTGTCGTCGGGCTTCAGCGGCCGGGCTTTGTCCATATTCTCGAAATCTGACGACCGCGACCCATAGATCGCGTTCGGCGCGTTCTTGGTCTTACCCAGAAACAGCCGCTGCTCGAAGAAACTCACCGACGATGGATAATTGCCTGCACCAAGAAACGGATCCCAACCAACGATCGGCGCATCGGACAGGTCGGCATTGATATTGTCGTCGCGAAACGTCAGCGCAGTGGTTTCACCTATGAACCCAAAGGCCGCACCGTTCTCCGACTTATAGACTCGGTAGAATGTCGCTGATGCAACGACAGACCATGTGATCTGATTGTAATTGCGCTTCAGCCCGAGGTCGTTGGTGGCAGAGGCGGCCGAGGATGCCCGGCTTTCTTGACCGGTCAGGTCGTTCACCGCAGAAACCTTGTACGATGCTGGCTGCGGAAAATAAGCGGCACCGCTATTGGCGGCGTCCGTGTTGGGGGTGGTGGCGGCGGCACTGATTGTTGCGGGGGCCGCGAGAGTCGGGCCAAAGGTGACATGTGAAAATGACCAGCTATAATGGCTCGCCCGCGTCAGTTTGGTGACCGGATGATCCTGATGCACCGTATACATCGTGTCGAACGACTGGGCATAGTCGATCTCCGGCAATTCGACCGAGTTGTAGGGCGTGCCCGCACGATAGAGCCGATAGCCGCCCATTATGGGATGTTCGGCTTGATATTGTGGCTGAGCAGCCCGTTAGAGATGTAGGTGCGAGCACGCTCAGTGCTGATCCGGACCACCATGCTGCGCCCGTCCGGCACGCCATAATTAGCGACCACATGCCAAGCGCCCTGCCACCACACGCGGTGATTGCCGGTGCCGCGTAGTTTGCGGCCGCCAAAGTCAGCGATCCAGACCTCATCCTCTACGATCTCGACAGCAGTCACGCGGAACGCGCCCAGGACCATAGTCTCTTCGTGGCGCGTGCGCACCATGTCACCGATCGCAATCATCCCGGCAGGCTTTTCTCCACCATCGGCCATCAGTATGGGTGTGTCGGTCGTGACACAGTAATTCCCTCCCCCGCCTGTCACAGGCGGTGGAGGGGGCGTCACAGGCGGGGGCACGGGCGGGTCTGGCGGCGGTGGTACAGGATCGGCGACGCGCAATGTGCCGCCGCCAGACCCGGTGAAAACGCCATAACTGGTTGTGTCGAGATCGACCGTGAAGTTGTGCTCATCGACGATGGACAGGATCGTCAGGATACGTTCGTTGATTTGCCCCATGCCCTCCACGTCCCGGGCGATGAACTGATCGCCGACACTATAGCCGTGATACGGGATCGTTACGCGCGCTGGATTAGCGCGGGTGATATCGGTGATCTGCAAATGTTCTTCCAGCACCATGCCGCCGAAAGCAGCGGGGCGCATTGCCCCTTGTGTGAACGCGAGGGCGTAGGGCTGGTCGAGCGAAAAGGTGAAGGGGAACAGTCGGCCAGGCCCAGGGAGCTTATAGACGAACCGCGTTCCTTGCCTGTTCTGGAAGCCGCCGCGTTTGATAAGGACGATGTTGACGCCCTGCTTCAAGCCGGCGCTGTACGATGCGACATCCACGCGGGCATGCAGATCCTTGGACAACACGCCCTTGGAGAAATTGACTTGCCCGAGGTTAACGCCGGCGCCCATCAGCGGAACAGGCCGTGCGTATCAAGTGTGCCAATCCCGACGCCCCGCGCCCGCGCGCGCTCACTGACGAAATCATCATCATGGTCTGGCGTCCGGTTTGCCTCGTCGGCAATGGCGCGCTGGCGCTGCACCTCCGCCATCTGCATCAGCCCGCGCTGCCGCTGCGCGTCGTTGAGGATCGGCATCACCAGGCGAGAGGCCAGCTCCAGCACGACCAAACGCGAAAAGGACGAGGTAAAGGAAGTGACCTGTACCTCGTCCGGCACATATTCGAGGATCGCCTCTGGCAGGTTGGTATAGAGCACCTGCCCCGCGATCTGATATTCGATCAGGGCGGCGAGCTGATCGGCTATGCCGACCGTACGGGTATAGCCGATCATGTTGCCGGTCGGCGATGCGGTCCCGGCTGGGAGGATGCGCAGCGGCGTGCCGATGCCAGATGGCAGCGCGTAGGCGAAGGCCCACTCACCCGCACGCGTGTTGGTGATGACGGCCATGGCAGAACGGACCTTGCCGAAACCCCAGTCATAGGCTTCGAGCAGATCGGAGATGACGCCGCGATAGAGACGCTTGCAATGCCTGGCGCTCTGCTTGGTTTCGTCGTCGAGATCGGAAATGGTTTCGGCCGGCAACTCGCCGAGCGCTTCATTACAGATGTCGAGGATCGATCGCGCCATGGCAGAGGCATAGACCGTCGCCGGGCGGGCAAGAATATGCCCGTGGTGGAAGTCAGCCGTCGCTGCGCTTGATCGCTGTGCAGGTGAAGGTCGTTCCGGTCGCCGGCGCGCCGAACGGGTCGAACCCGGTCAAGGCGGTAATGACACTATTCACGCCGACGAGGGACAGCAGGCCGGTGAGCAGGCCGATAACCGGCAGGTTACGCCCGCGCCATGCGCGCACGACGCATCCCACATATTTGCCCGCAGGCGCTGGAGACATCGTTTCCCTAATCCAGCTTTCGACGCGAAAATAGGCAGGTTGGCCGGGCATGGTGCCGGTTGGCGGCGGCACTTCTGTAAAGACGGGGTTAGGAAACAAGTCAAAAGCCTGCGTGAAGGCGACTGTCGCAAGGCCATTCGATCCGATGATGTGGGTCGCAGGGTTGCCGGTCGCGCTCGTGATGCGGGGATGCTGATGATCCTCCAGAGCATATTTCTTTGTTTCCGCGCCCTTTGCCGGGGATGTGGCCTCGCTCTTTGGCATGACGTCTGCCGGGAGCGGAATGTCAGCTACGTTCGCCTTGCCCGCCAGCGCTGCCACATCGGCCTTCCCAGTTGCCAGAGCATCCACGGCCGACTGCGCTGCCTTGCTGTTGATAGCGGTGGCGAGACCGCCGACGGTGCTGGCATTGGCCTTGTTGTTGATCTGCGCCTGTAGGCTGGACGGATCGAACGCAGCTGGAATGACAAGAGGGACGGCCTGCTCCATGCGGGCCGTCCCTCTTGGACGTGTGGCATCATAGGCCACCGCCGTTTACTTCGTCTTGGCGGCGGGCTTCGCGGCGGCGACGGCGTCGGCCAGCTGATCCTTCAGATCGTCACGCTCTTTCACGAGGGCGTCACGCTCCTTGGTAACCTCGCCGATCTGCTGCATCGCGCTGTCCCGTTCCGTGATCGTTCCATCACGTTCCGTTTCCAGCCGCTTCACCTCCGCGAAGGCTTCGTCTCGCTCCCTATTCGCGGCGGCGATCAGCTGTGCCGCATCAGTGTCGCTGCTGTTGCGAGCATCCAGCTTCAACTTGAGGTCGTCGAGGTCGAGCCCGAGAACATCCAGCCGGTCGACGATCGCCGCCGCGGCTTTGGGGCCGTGTCCGTTGCGGAAGAAGTCGATCAGCTCATCGACGGTCATGTCGGCCGTCATCTCGTCCGTCGGCGCAACCTGTGCGGGGACGGCCGCCTTAGGCGGAATGGGAGTCCCCGCCTTGTAGAACACGCCGCCGATGAAGCTGTCATGGTCAAGTAGCTTGGTCATGATCCGGTCTCCTTAGCGGCCCGTCCAGGCAGGCAGGTTGTTGGCGTTGTCGGTGTTGGCGACGATGTGCGCCGAGACGGCGCCAGCCGTGTGCGTGCCGACATTGACATACTGGACGCCAATATAGCGCTTCGAGGTGTCGGGCATCAGCGCGTCCCAGACTACCCGGCCAGCCACCAGCACAGCTTCGGCGCGAGCAGGACCAGTCACCAGCACCGACGGCGACGACAGATCGGCATTGTCGCTTTCGATGATCTGCGGCTGGACGCTGGTGCCACCGGTAAAGGTGACATCGACGTTGATGTACATGCGCAGGCCACCGCCTCGCCCCAGGTTGCGGTTGGCGACGAGCATGTCGATCGAGTTGGTGGACACTTGCGTCCCCGTGGTGAGCGCCTGCGCGTTGGACAGGCGGAGCTGTGCGTCTCTATACATGGTCGGTCTTTCCTTTCCTGCCTGGCGCTTAAACGACGCGCGATTCGTTGACCTTCAGCGCGTCGGTGCGGCGCACCGGCACCTCGCCGAAGTTCATGACCTTCTTGCCGCCGGCCTGATCCCACGACAGGAACGTGCCCTTCGTGTTGTTCATCTGGCGGCGAAGCATCGCGGTCAGCTCACGCGGCGCATAGAACGCGGCGCGGACGCCTTCGAGGCCTTCGATCATCTCGACCATCTGGGTCATGATGTCCTCGATATCGGCACCGGTGGCCTTGTTCTTGACCAGAGCATCGACATCGATGTTGGCAGCGCGCACGATGTAACGATAGTCCTTGACCATCAGGCCGCAGCGCCAGACCCAGTGATCCATATAGCCCTGGTACGGGTTATTGGCTGCGTCGCGCAGCACCATCGTGTCGGTACCAGCGCCCGGCGTAGTGACGTCCTCGTGCTGGAGACCGCCGACTGTGTTCTTGGGATAGATACCCGTAACGGTTTCGTGGCTCCAGCCGATCAGATAGATCGAGCGCAGTTTGGTGCCGCTGCCGCCGCAGTCGAGGATCTGGCCCGCCTTCTGGTCGTTCGCCGCATTCAGCGTGTTGAAGCGGTTGCCGAACCCGGTAAAGCCGTCGCCCGCAGCGGTGTTGCCGTACATCAGGGTGCGAGCCATCTTGTGGCTGTTGCCCTGGATATGCGCGCGACCTTCCCGCAGGCGGTAGGCCTCGACGTTGCCCGATATCTTGGCGATTTCCGCATCGACCTGGCTGTAATCCTCCAGCAGGGCACACGTCTCTTCGATCGGGGTGCTGCTGCCCTTGGTGATGGGCACACCCGCATTGAGCGAGCGCCAGCTACCTTCGGGCAACGAGGTGCGCACGCTGTCCTTGTGGCCGGTGAGAAGGTTTCCCTCCATCCAGACCATATCCTCCAGGATAGGGTTGGTCTGCTTGAGGACTTCTGCGACGTGCAGCTGCGACCCATCGGGGGCGAGCCCTTGGACGATGTCGATCAGCGTCGGTACATTCGATGCGAGAACAGCCATTATGATCCTTTCCGGCCGTAGAATTTCTCTTCCGTGGTCAAAGGACGGCCGCCCCCTGTCCCCGGATCGACTTTCGCCTCGCTCAATTCACGCCCTATCCGCGACAACATCCGCATCATCTGGGGATGATTGCCGAGGCCTGATTCATTGAGGAAAGTGCGGAACTTCTGGCCTTCTTCGGTCTGCGGGAGGAACCGCGAAATGGTGCGGGCGGCGAGCGCCTTGCTCTCCTCGAGCCGTGCGCCGCCGAGCTCCTTGTCCGCCAACGTCGCTTTCGCCCAATCGGCCATAAGCTGCTGGCCCGCTTCAGCGGCCTGCGTCTCCGCGCGCTGTTGCAGGACCGGCAGCACCTTTTCGGCATAGCCGCCGATGATCTTGTTTGCCGCGTCCTGGCTGAGGTCCATGTCGCGAAGGATCGGCTCTATCGCCTCGAACGCATCCTTGTCGAAGGTCACACCCTCGCCGAGGGCGAACTCATATTTCTCGGGCGCACCGATAAGGGAGGCGGCGGGATCCTTGTCCTTCTCGCCTCCCTCGTCGGGAGATTTGGGATCACCTCCTTCCGGATCAGCATCAGGCTTGGGTTCGGCCTTGGGTTCCGCATTGCCACCGAGCAACGTGCCGTCAGGGTCGGCGACCGGATCGGCGACGGGGTCCGCAACAGTATCGGCGGGCGCATCGCTGCCACCGGTGCCAGCATCATGATCGGGCGCACGCATGAAACGACCGATACGGCGCTCCATCGGCGTCATTGCCGTGCGCAAGAGGAGGTTATTCCTCCGACTGATCTTCATAGCGATTCCGACGTGCACTGGGTTTCTCCTTGGGGGTAAGAGCCTCGGATATGGCGAGGTGCAGCGCGGCCAGTGGCTGGGCGCTGGGGGTCGCGTGCGGCAAGGCCGCATCGATCCATCCGAGAATTTCCAACCCCAAGGCGCGCCGACCTTCCAATCGAAGGGATGTGTCGTCCTTGGTGGCTGGGATGGCGATACCGGCGCTTTCTACGATCCTGAAAAGAAATCGTCGAAAAGCGCGAACTTCCACCAGGTCGCGCAGCTCCTGCTCTTCTACCTGCCTGCTCATTGCTGGCCGATCTCGTTGAGGAGGGCGGCCGCCTCGACACCGGCCTTCGCGGGCTGTGCCATTTGCGCCATGCGGTCCTGCTGTTGCTGCTGCTGGCGTTGAGCACGGATCTGTTCGACCACGGACGGGTCACGCATGCCGACCGCCGGGGCGGCGCTGCGCTCCCAATGATCGCGCACCAGCGCGTCACCGTCGACCAGGTCGATCGCGTCGGGCTGGAACTGGGCGACGGCGCCGACGAAGGCGAGGGAGCGCTCGGTCTGTCCCGCGCCCATCATTTTCTGCGCCTGCGCCAGGACGGATATGAATTCGATGTCGAGCTCCTCGTCCTCCAGTTCCTCCGGCGGGGGCTCGAACAGGCCGCCACGCACGGCGATGCCGAAGGCGCGCTCCACGGCGATCGCGAGCATATCCGCGTTGATGCTCTCGATCACGGGTCCGAGCTGCGTCATCTTCTCGTCGTTGCGGAGCTGGGTCTCCAGATCGTTGAGCGGCTGCACGCCATCGCGTTCCGTGATCGCCATGAACAGATCGGCATAGGTCGCCTCACTGATCGCGCGACGGCATTCCTGTACGTCCTGGCCGACAAGGTTGATCGCCTGATACGGCGCTTCGTACACCACTTCGACCTTGCCAGCATCGACGCTGGCCAGCGCGGTGTGCTGGCCCGGCCGCATCCGGAAGTCGCGAGGCCCCTGCGTCGGCGGCTTGACGACCATGTCGGTTACTTCGCCCTTACGCTTGGACTGGGCCTGCAACTCGCGCATGTCGGGGAGCGCGTCGCGTCCGGGGCCGGTCGCCCATATGTCGGTGCCGTCCACCGCCCAGCGCGCCACCCAGAAGGGTTGCTCGATATAGCCACGATTCTCAAGGATGCGATTAGGGTCGCTGTCGCAGGCCATCCATTTGACCGAACGCCACTTCATACCGGTCGCGCCCCAGCCGCGCTCGCGATATTCGGCGTTGGGCTCGATCAGGTGATAGATGAGAAACGTCGCCGTATAGCTCGATGCGTCCCACGCCGTGCGCACGGCCGGATCGACCAGCGACCAGTCCATGCTGCCGTCAAGCTGGCGGACATAGCCGTCGACCAGCTGGCGCGTGGTCATCTGGACCCAGCGGAGCAGCGTATCGACCCGACCCTTCCGGTTCACATCACAGGCGAACTCGCCGATCTTGAGCGCGGTGCAGTTGATCCCGAACTCGTCGTCATCATCCATGATCGCCGCGGCATTGCCGAAGCGGCCGAGCTGCCCATAGTTGGAGCGCACGACGCGATAGAAGTTCGAGGCCGCGAAGATCATCGACAACACGGACACGCACTGGCCGAACCATATCTTTGTGGCCTGCGTCGCGGTGGACTTGCCGCCACGGTCACGCTTAAGGGCGAAGTTGAACCATGGGCGATTGGGCGAACTGTTGCCGCTGTAGAGGCCGCTCTCGACATAGCGGAACACGCGGATCGAATGGCCGTCATAGAGCGGGCGAGACCGCGGACGCTTGCGGCCGGTATGGGTCGAGATCAGACCGTCCGTGATCGGATAGCCTGAATAGACGGCGATCTCGTGCCACTCAGCCTTTTCCTCGTCGAGAAGCGCCTGCATCGTAACAGCGCGCGCCTTCACGTGCTGCTTGAGCGTAAGCTCTTTTTGGGGATTCAGGCTCAGCGTCGCCATTTACGCGCCGAGGACGGTCGTGGTCGTTGCTGGCGCGGCTGCGCTGGCGGCTGTGTTGCCGGTAACGATCAGGGACGAGAAGCCGCGCCGGCGGCGGGCGTCATCACCAGAGCGGGTGGATGCATCCTTCTCCGGCATCTGCGCAGCCTGGCGCTCCGGTACGGTCGTGGCTTTTGGGGCTTTGGGCATGCACATGGACCATGGAGATACACAGGCCATGGGCGGGCAAGAATATGCTGGTGGTGGAAGGTCAGGCGTAGCGATCCTCTGCAAAGCCATCGTCACCGGCATAACGATCGCCTTGCTGCCCGATACCATAGCTGGCCGGATTGAGAGAGGCGGGCAGGGCGCGGGGTGCGACGGGCTCCGCGAAGGTGCAGGCGAGGGCGTCGCCATCATCGGGCGAGGCTACACCGCGAGCGCGCATGTGCTCCTTGCGTTCCAGCAGGATGCGCTGGTCAGCATCATAGCTATATTCAGGGGCGATCAGATCGTCCTCGATCGCCTGCTCGTCGGGGATCGCGCCATATTCGAGCCAGGAGCGCATGGTCGTCCATATCTCCGACCGCTTGTTCGCCGTGCGGACGCGGACATTGCCCGACCATGTGGCATCGCGGCCCTTGCCGCCGAATGCGACCTCGACGATCAGCGTATCAGGCAGGATCTGGCGCAGGCGATCGATCACACCCGCACCCATGGCGCCGACGTCGACCATGATCGCATCAGGGTGCCACTTCATCGCTTCGAGCGCGATGTCGCCCGCAACCTGCATCGTGTCCTCTTTGTACCAGCGCTTCCACGGGCGCGATCGCGCGTCACGGCCCTGGCGGATGGCGAGCGTGCTATGGTCATCACCGAAGCGGGCGACATCGACGCCGAAGATGACGGGATCGGTACGCAGCACCACGGGCTCGCGGGCACGCGCGGCCTCGACCAGGTCGGAGCCTATGAACTGCATGGAAGAGGCAGACGGGAACATGCCACGAACACGGACCTTCACGATATCGCTGTCCACGCCATAGGTGTCGACCAGCTCCTGCAGATAGGCTTTGTTCGTACCTTCCACCGACCGGCTATCGATCTGCTTCGTCTTCCAGCGGTTGCGCAGCTTCCCGAAGCACTGGCGAAACCAGCCCGTATTCTTGGTCGGGTTGCCAAATGCGAGCCAGATGATCTCAGTGTCGGCGTCGGTCAGTGCGCCGAGCGTGACCTCCCATACCTTGTCATCGATGCCGGACGCCTCATCGTAGATGATGATGATGCGCTTGCCCTCGTTATGCAGGCCCGCGAACGCTTCTGTATTCTCTTTCGACCATGTGACGGCATCGAGCCGCCAGCTCTTCTCGTGGCCCGGCACGGTCGAGGCGAGGGCGGAGGCGGTAATCTTGAACCATGTGTTGGTGATCGCCATGCGCGCCCACTTCGCGATCTCGGGAATCGTCTTGGTTCGCAGCTGGGGTTCTGTGTTGGCGGTGATGACAACCTTGCAATCGTCGCAGGTATCAAGGCCCCACTTCGCGATCATGGAGATCAGCGCGGACTTGCCGATGCCGTGACCCGATGCGCGGGCGATCATCAAGGGCGTGAAGCGCGTCTCGGGATTGGACAGATGCTCGCCTATGTCTTCGAGCACCTCTTTCTGCCAGACGCGCGGGCCGGGATGCTTTTCAAGGGGCGTCCCTTTCTCGCCCCAGGGATACGAGAAGAGGACGTGACCTAGTGGATCGTGCGTGAAATCGCCGATCGCCTCCGCCAACAGCGCATCGTCACTGAGTGACGGATCATGTCTCATTGATTCCCGTCAGGCTCACGATTGCGCATCGCCCGGGCGCGACGGGCTGCGATCAGTGCGGCGAGGTTCTCGCCGGCGTCGACCTCGATCTTCTCCTTGAACATGCCCAGATGCCTGGCGACGTTCTCCATCGCCTTGTCCTGGTCGCGCATCTTGATCTTCATTCCGTCGCGGGTGATCTCGACGCCGGCGTAGAGCAGGCGGGCAGCGCCCTTGAGCTGACGTGTGTCGTGGGCAAACACATCTTCGCGCCCCTCGCCAAAGCATTTGGGGCAGGCGCGATGGGGGATCAGCGTCTTATTGAAGCCATAGCCGCCGTCATCAGTCGGGAAGGTGCGCGGGTCCGCATTCTCTACCATGGCCGCCAGCTTGATGGCGGAATCATATTCGGCGGCGTCGATCCACTGATATTCGAAGTCGATGCCATAACAGTGACGGCAGCACACGCGGCGCATCTCGATCAGGTCGTTGGCGTTCGCGGTGCCAATCGCCCACCAGTGCTGCAGCACCATGTCGGCGGTGATCTCGGTGCGCTCGGAGCGCGCGGCCTGCGCGGCGGCGATCGCCACCGAGACCTTAGGATGCCTGAGTAATTTGGCGGCGCTGGCCTCTGCGGAGTTGCCGCGTGCGCGATAGCCGGCGCGGCGATAGGCGGCGCTGGCGTTGAGATCGATGAGATACTCTTCGACGAAACGCGCCTGTTTGCCTGCAAGGCCCTTCATGCCGCATGTGCCTCGTCAATCGCCAGCGCCACGCAGCGGGCGCGGAAGGCTGGGTCGGTTTCGATGAGGCCGCGCGCGATGCGATAGGCGTGGATCACGGTCGAATGGTCTCGGTTGATGGCGCGGCCGATCTTGTGGAAGGAATAGCCGCGGCCTTTCGCCGTCCAGATGATCGCCTGCCGCATGCGCAACAGCCGCTCGACCTGCGAATCGAGGCGGATCTCGGCGACGATGGCCTGATCGTCACCGGCAACCTTGAAGATGATCTCGCAGATTTCGACCGGCGAGTTCGACACTGTGGCGAGCAGCGCAGGCGATGTGTAGCGGCCCGACGTGATCGGCCAGTTCTGCTTGGCCTTGCAGAAGCGCCAAGCGCAGCGGTTCGCATCCGAGACGGACACGCGCGCATCGCACTGGCGGCAATATTTCTTGAGCTCAGGCATTTCTATCGTCCCCCCGTCATGCCGCTGGCGTTTCGTGCGTGAAGCGCAAGTCCGCGTCCGGGCCGAGCACTGCATGCATCGCTTGGCCGATCTCGTTGGCGTAGTTGTCGCGCAAATAACTGCTGGCGAAGCTGCTGACCGCGACGACGGTGACCGTCCACGCATCGATGTCGAGCCGAGACGGCGCTACCCACTGGCCGTAAATCTGATCGCCCAGCTTGACCTTGGCCTGCGCGCGGATCTTTGCCGCCGCTGCGAACTCACGGCTGGTGTCATGCGCCTTTGGCGGCTGGACAGGGCCGGGCGCCGCCGGCGCGGTGTGGCGCACCCCTGCTTTCGCGTCGCGCAGCACGCGGCCGGTGATCTCGTTGATCCGGTTGCACCATGTGCGGGTCCAGTCGAGCTTGCGAGAGCCTGCGCGGCCTTCCGCCAGCCAGAAGTTGAGGAACGCCTCCGCTTCCGCTTCGTACGCACCGGCGGGCCATTGCCGCGCCTTGGCCTTGGCACCTGGGGGCAGGGCGGCGATGGCAGGCGGGGACCAGTCTTCGGGAATCCTGTTACCCCGATTGCGCTTTCCAGCAATATCATCCCCCCTTGGGGGACTATGGGGGGTTTTATTATCCTTATCAGATCCTTCCCCTGACACAGCTATGTCACCCTCCCCATGACAATCTGTCGCGGGGGAGGGTGACAATCTGTCATGGGGGGGCGTCAATTTGTCACCCTCCCCCCCTGTCAATTTGTCATGGGGGGTATCGGCCTTTCCGGGCGGCGGAACATGCGACACTTTGGGCGGCTTGTATCCGGGGAAACGGAAGCTGTTCCAGCCCTGTCCACCGTCATTGCGCACGGCTTCAGACTTCTCGACGAAGCCCATTTCAGCCAGCCGTTGCACATGCCGCTGCGCCGTCCGAATCGATATCTCGACCTCGTCCGCCAGTCGGCGCATGGACACCTGACATTGATCGCCCTTGGGGTTCATCCAGTTGGCGATGCCTACCAGAACCGCCTTGGTGACAGGGTCGCCGGTGCGTTGCTGTCGCGCCCAGTTCTCAGCCTCCCAGCTCATGTCGCCACGACCTCGATGATGACCTTGCCATATTTGGCGCGGTCGCCGAACTGGACGACGGGCTGGCCGAAATGGCGATCGTCGACGCCGAGCGCCCAGGCGATGCCATCCTGATAGGCTTTGATGCTGGCCCCGGCATTGTCCTTGTCAGGCAGGGGGCCTGCCGGTTTGCAGTGGAACGTGGCAACGAGACGCAGTCGATCTCCCGACGGGGCGTCTGCGCGCTTCGCCAGCGCGGCCACGCGCGCCCATCCCTTGTGGGTCTTTGTCGCCTTATGCTTGCGCATGTGATGCCCGCGACCGTTCGGCCACAGGATCGACGCTGGGAAGGGCAGTTCGATAATCATAGGGCACCCGCTGATCTCATCCTCGCCCCGGCGCGCGGCCGGGGTCCGGTGATGTCAGTTGACGTTGGCGCGGACAGCCGCGTCTTTGGCTTCCAGAAGCTTGCGCAGGGCGACAGTGCGTTCCGGGTTGCGGGGCAGCGTCTCGATGATCAACCCCGCCAGATCACAGAAAGGCTTGGACGCCGCCTGAAGGAACTCGGGCAGGTGCGAATAGTGGAAATAGCGCAGGATCGGGTCAGCGCTAAGCTGGTCGCCCGTGAATTCCTTTGGCGCCGGATGGATGCCGGTCATGATGATCTCCTCAGAAAAAGTGCGTCGGTGGTCACGATTTGCGGCGTCCAATCCCCCCTGTCGAAACCGCTTGGCCCCTATCGGTCTTGCGACCAGCCGGGCGGCAATTGCCGGACCGCCCGGAGGGACATCGTGTCCTTGTTCTTGCCCGGGCCGACGCGGCCTTCCGGGTGGTACATTCGACAGGGGTAGCTGGTATCAGGGCGGCACGTGATCCTCGTGCGCCCGCCGCAACCGCTCGACGGCGGTCGCAAAATGCTTGGGATTATGCTCGATCCCGATGAAGCGCCGCCCGGCCTTCACGGCCGCGACGCCGGTCGATCCTGTCCCCATGAAGGGATCACAGATGATCTCGCCTGCGACGTTGGTGATGATCTTGTCCATCACCGCATCCGGCTTCACCGTGGGATGGCCGAACTTCGCATCGCCGCGCGGTGACATCGCCACGATCTCACGATCGAGTTCCAGCAGCGTCCCGCGGGGGTGATAGCCCCGGTTCCACGCGTGGATGTAGATCTCCATTACCGGCCGATAATGCTTGTTCGCCACCGGCTGGGGGTTCTTTTTGCGCCAGATGCACAACGCCTGCCGCTCGAAACTGCCGTCCAGATAGGGCAGCACCTGGGGCAGCTGGTCGTTGTGGCAGAACACGACGACACCGCCGCACAGCAGGGGATTAATGATCGACAAATCAAACCCGTCCGCCAGGCCTTCGTCGAGGATCTGATCCATGCCTTGCCGCTCAGCGCGATAATGCCCTCCGCCCTCCGCCCTGAATTCGTAGGGCGGATCGGTGACGATCGCGTCGACCCAGCCGAGGCGGGCCAACAGCAGGTAGGCGTCACCCAGATACAGGGTGGCGCGCGCCATTGTAACGACAGTGGGGGTGACAGTGTCGAGCATCAGCCGACCGCCCGCTCCACGATCGGGATCATTGGCCCGCCATCGATGCTCAAGGACATCGTCGCGCCATCCTTGGCGCAAAGGTCATGCAGCTCTTTCAGCGCCGGATGAGCCGCTCCGCCAGGTGGCACCAACACGTCACGCTTGCCGACATGATTGGGCGGCCCGATCACGCCGTGGCTCTCCAGCTGCTCGACCAGCCGCGCCGCCTGGTTATAGCCGATGCGCATCTGGCGCTGGAGCCAGGAGGCGGATGCGTTTTGGTGATCGACCACCAGATTGAGTGCGGCGGTGAACCGCTCCGCGTCGTCCGCGCTGGGGGCAGGGGCGGGCGTCTTGGGGTCCGGCCGGCCGTCATGATCGGCGAACATGGCGGGTTCGCGATGCGCGCCGTCATCCATGCCCAGCGCGGCCATGTAGGTTTCGAGGATCGCCTGCATCTCGCGCCGGTCGTTCGGGTCCATCTTCCGAAGCCGCACGATCTGACGCATCATCTTCGGGTCGTAACCGGTGGCCTTCGCCTCCAGATAGACGTCCTTGATGTCGTCGTTGATGCCCTTCTTCTCTTCCTCCAGCCGCTCGACGCGCTCGATCAGAAGCCGAAGTTGATCCGCTGCTACGCTGCCTTCAGACATGAGATGCCCCGTGATGCTCAAATGTGAAAAAGAACGTTAAGTGAACAAATGATGGTTAATGCTCTGGAAATGGTTCCGCGGCCTCGCTAGGCGTCAGCAGAGCGGCTGGAGAAAATCCTTCGTCCGAAAGGGTCACCGCGCATCTTTCCGCCAATGCTCTAATCACGGGCATTCGCCATGGTGGTATCCGGCCGGCAGTCTTCCAGCTCGATACCGTGGTTGGAGCGATGTCGAGCGCCTTGGCGACGGCGACCGTCCCACCAAGTGCTTCCACTATTTCTGCCGCGTTCTGCATCCCGCTATATTACGATTACCGTAATTTTTCGCAAGGATAGATTACGATGTCCGTCATCGACCGCCCATTACGATTTTCGCAATGTGACCCTGTGCCGAATCATGATGACATTGTTGCCGAGTTGCGCCGCCAGGTTGCGGACAAGAAGTTCACGCAAAAAGCGTTGGCGGATCACCTCAGCCTGGCACCGGCGCGCATAACGGAAATCCTGAAGGGCGATCGACGTGTCCAGCCGCACGAGATGCCTACATTGGCATCCTGGCTGGGGCTTTTTGATGAAGCTGTTCCAGCCGCCAGGCCGATCCCGCTGCTGGGCAAAGTGCCGGGAGGCAATTGGCTTGAGGCGATGAATACCGCGCGGCGATCTATCCCATCACCCGATCCATCCATGCCGCCCAGCGCATATGCTTTGACCGTCGAAGGCGATTCGATGGATCTCGTAGTCCCCGACGGTTCAACCATTATCATCGACCCCATGGACGTCGATCTATGGCCAGGCCGGTATTACGTTATCGAGAACGGCGAGGGCGAAACCACATTCAAGCAATATGAGGAGAGCCCTGCGCGACTTGTGCCTTGCTCCAGTAATCCTGCGCATGAGGAAATCCCGATCAGCGGTGGCGGCTTTCGCGTCGTAGGCCGCGTAATCTGGCGCGCGTCGCGCATGTGACGATCACGCCGCGTTCATGACCTGGCTTCGGCATGCCGTTTCAATATCGCCCGGCACCATGATGTAGAACGCGCGGCCATACTCGCTGTAATCCCCAAGTCCTTCTTCCATAAGATCTCTGCGCGCGAGCCTGATATCGCTACGCCACGGGCCAATTGGCCTCCCAAAGCAAACCGCCCTGTAAACCGTCTGACTAGTCATTCCCGCCCTGCGATTCGGCCTAGTGTTCTTGATATGTTCTATTGTTCGTGAGCAAGAATGAAAGTGGCGTTAACCACGGGCGTCGGAAAATCTGTGGATAACCGCCGAAGCATAATTACGGAAAACGTAATTTATCCGCTTGACCGTGGATTACGATAACCGTAATGTCGCTCCCGTAATCAACGGGAGGTCATATGCCTGCACTCTCCATCGCCGCCGCATCGCCGGCTGCCGCAAACGACATAGAAGATGCGGTCACTGCCGCCGAGCTGGACTGGCTCGAAGACGCACTGCGCGAAGCCCATGCGCCCGGCTACCTGTCCGACCCTGCATCCTTCAAACGCTTCGATGATGCATGGCTCCGGCTGGAGCGGCTGTCCGCTGGACTGGGCATGGTGGAGGGGCAGGGCGATGGCGTCGTGGCCTGGGCCGAGGACTATCTGCGCCGCCACGGTCGCCCTGTGCACCAGCCGTCCGCGCTGACCGTCGGCGCCCCCGCATATCGCCAGCGCCATGTCGCCATGCTTTGGGAGGCGCAGCTGTGGCATGAAGCGATCATGATCCTGTCCGGCGCGGCCGCCATCGGCCTGCTGTTCTACGCCATCGCGAAGGATGTGCAGTCATGGCTCTGATGCACTTCCCGATCCAGCCGATGCTGGAAGCCGCAGCGCGCGTTTCTCCCGGCCCGATCAAGCACGACGTCTCTACGCTGCTGGTGCGCGCGCTGAGCCGCCTCCTGACCGCAACGGTTGATACCGATCTTGCCGATGGCATCGGCTTGTCGATCGGCGCGGCCGGCGCGCGCGAGCAGGCGCTTGAGGCGCTCGCCGCGTGGGAAGCCAGCCGCAACGAGCCGTCGGCGTGACCGCCCGGTTCAACACCCGCGGCCGCGATCCGCTCACCACCGCGCCGCAGACGCAATGGCAGGCGCAGCGCACGCGCGGACCGATCCTGCCGATGGAGCAACCCCGCCGCCGCTGGTGGCAATTCTGGAGGTCCGGCCGATGAATATCAATTTCGCGGGGATCGCCCTGTCGCGCCTCGTCCGTATGCGCCGCCTCATGTCCGATCCCGTGGTCACGGTGACGCCGCCGGTTGAGCAGGAGCCGCCGTTCTTCACCGTCTGGAGGCCGAGTGGCAGCGCGCCCACGAAGCGACACGATACGCGGGGCAACGCCGAGCATGAGGCCGAGCGCGTCGCCCGGATGCATCCCGGCCATGACGTGTTCGTGATGGCACCGGTCAGCCGCGTGAAGGCGGCGAGGGTGGAGCGCGAGGACTTTACCCGCGTGCACCCGGTCGATTGCATGTGCTCGCGTTGCGACGAGGTGCCGTTCTGATGCAGGCTCCTACCATCATCGTCGCGGGTCTCGGCCGGTGCGGATCGTCGCTTGTCATGCAGATGCTGGACGCCGCCGGCGCGCCGTGCGTCGGTATCTGGCCTGATTTCGAGGACGAGGTTTCGATCCTTCGCGACCTCAAGGACGTAGATGTGCAGCGCGCGTTCTACACCACATGCAAGGGCAGGGCCGTCAAGCTGCTCGACCCGCATCTGAACCAGCCGCCGATCGGACTCGACTATCGCAACATCTTCCTGTCGCGGAATCCAGCCGAGCAGGCCAAGAGCATGCTGAAGCTGCTGGGGATGACGAACAATCGGAGAGCCCGCAAGGCGATGGAGCAGGCGGTCCGCACGGACGAGGCTCTCGCGCGGCAGGCCATGACGAAAATCGGGGATGGTCGATATCTCAACATCCCGTTCGAAAACCTGATCCACGACCCGGAGCATACGGCAGGCGTCATCGCCGACTGGGTGCGGGTCTGGCGCGGCCAGCCGCTGGACGTCGGCGCGATGGCTCGATGCGTCCGCCGGCGCCCGGCTAAATGCTTGCCCTACATGCTCGAATTGGAGCTGCTCGCCCATGTCTAACCTCATCGACCAGGCGGTGACCTTCGTCACCTCGCCCGCCTACATGGACCTCACGATCCGCCAGCTCGCCATCATCGGCGTGGCGGCCGACGCCGTCGAGCCGCTGCGCGTGAAGGACATGGCCGCCGCGATCAAGGTGGAGAAGCCTGTCATTACGCGCGCCCTGAACCGGATGGAGCGGGATGGCCTGCTGGAACGGCGCAAGGGCACGGACAAGCGCGACTGCTTCATCCATGTGACGGACGCCGGCCGGGCGTTTCGGGCCGGGGGTGCGGCGTGACTGATAGGCCCATCGCCTGGATGCTTCGCGCGGCCCGTGCATTGCACACGAGATCGGCACGCCAATACGGCGAGTATCTCGTCTTGTGCGGCCAGGTCTTTATGTCTGAAAAAACCGCGACGGCGGCGGCCGAACGGCAAACCAATAGCTGGTGCAAGGTCGAAGCCTTCCCGGTCTATGCCGAAGCACAGCCTGCTATGGTCCGCGAGGCTTGCGCCCAAGTGGCCGACAACCGGGCGGCCGAATGGAATGCAGCCATTGCGAAGGGGCTACAGCGCCTGTCCGTGAATTTGGCATATGCCAACGCCGCGATGAGCGAGGCAACGGTAATCGCTTTGGCGATCCGTCGGGGGGAGGGTGCAAATGCCTGACCTAGCCCAGACCATCGCCACCATCATCGACGCGCCCGCCTGGGCGGACCGTGACGCCCTGCGCCAGGCCGGCCGCCATGTGCTGCGCGACTCCTCGCGGGTTCGCAAGCAGGACAAGCACCGCCGCGCCGCTTCCATGAAGAAGGCTGTGCGCATTCTCGAAGCGATGGCCGGTCACTATATGGAGGTGGCGCAGATGGCCCTCCCGATCGAGGAGCCAGCCGATGCGTGATGACGTCCGCGTGCGCCGCGACTGGATCGACGTGCGGCACGAGTATCTCCAGGCCGATGGCACATGGAAGGCTGGCGGCTGCGCGAAGCCCGGCTGGTGCCGCGAATGCAACCGCGCGGGCGAGCGCCAGCCGATGGCGTTCATCGCCAGGGCGTGGGAGCCGAGCGTCGATGCGGAACGCGCTGCGCGCCTCATCATCGCGGCGCACCTCTACATCCCGGTCAAGCTGGCCGACGATGACGCGGTGTTGCGCGCGACCGACTTCCGCCGCCTATGGATCGCCTATCATCTGGAGATCCTGCGCGGCCAGCCGATCGCGGACGCCGACGCGCTGGCGGCACGGACCATCGGCGAGCTGATCGCCCTCGTATCTGTGAAGGAGGCGGCATGACACACGAACCCGAAGCGCTGGCGGCTGCTATCCGCGCGCTCCCCTACGAAGTGATGGATGATTACGCCGAAGTGCGCCAGGACGAGCGGGAGCGGATTATCACCGCCCTCGCCCAACCCGCAGAAAACGCAAAGGGCGGGGAGGTGGCTGCAACTGGTAAGGATGGCTTACAGGTTGCGGCAGCGGAGGAGCGTGACGCCCTTTTATCTGCATTGGGATGGAAAACCGGACCTTTCCCCGATGCAGGGACACGCAAAGTCGTTCTCGAAGACAGCGCCGCTTTGCGACCAGAAATGGTCAAGGCACGGCGGCGGGCAGATGATGCCGAGGCGGCCCGCGACCTATGGCGTTTCATCGCAGGCGAACGTGTAGAGGCCACGCGTTCAGGGCTACTGATCCGTGTATGGAATCAGATGCAGGACGAGCGCAAGCGGCGGATAAAGGCAGAGGCGGCCCTCGCTGGGATGAGGAGCGAACCTCCAACCGTTAACGCTTCGCGGCTTCATGACATCCGGGATGCTATCCGAGCCTACGAGAATGTTCTTACTTTTACCCCAGCCGCCAGCGCTGATTTTCGCGCCGGCATGAAGGGCGGGTTCAATGCAGCAGATAACGTAATCCTCGGCATGATGAACTCTGTTGATAGGGGAGGTGAGCGAATCTTCGAGCCATACCCCGGCGCGTTTAACAGCCTCCTCGGACCGGAGAGCAGCATCCCATGAGCGCCGCCCTTCCTGAAATCGCCGAGAGGATGCAGCGCGCGATCCTCAATGGACGGGGCATCCGCCTCGAAGCGCGCGACCTCGATCTGCTTGTCGCGATCGGCGTCAACGACCTCGTCCAGACCGAAAACGCCAAGATGTTGAGAGAACAATGCGTAACCCGAACGATGAAGAGCCGCTCTATTCCAGGGGCACAACCCGCCTCGGAGGGCCAAAATACTGGCTCGGCCGGGACAGGCGGTCCGACGGTTCGCTCCGTTCCCCCAACCTCTACATCTTCTGGTACGACGCCGAACGCGGACACGTCCGGTCGCGCTCGACGCGCACACAGGATGTCGGGAAAGCCGAGGAACGGCTCGACGCCCTCTTCCTAGAGCGGGAGCGCGGCCAGCGCATCTGCGACCAGTGCGGACAGCTGATCGTCGGCGCACCGCCGCACGCCCTGGTGGACGCCATGTCCAACTATCTGATCTCGGTCCGCAAGAAGCCGTCGCTCACCTCGATCAAGGCGCGGCTGGCGCATGTGTCCAACTATCTCATCGAAACCGACCGTCTCGACACCACCTGCGACCAGGTCAACGAGGAGTGGATAGACGATTTCCGCGACTGGGCTTTCGAGGTGCCGGTTGTGTCGACGGCGGGCAAGGTGCTGGGCGATCGCAGCGCCGGGACGGTGGAAGGATCGGTCCGCGCACTGAGCGCCGCGATCAACCACGCCAATGGCCGGGGAGACACGCCCTATGCCGCCGCATTCCAGGCGAAGAAGCCGGACGAGGTGAGCGAGACGCCGGCCTACCGCGCCGACATTAGCAAGCTGGCCGAGATGTTCAATTACTGCCTCCGCCCGCCCCGCGCGTCCGGCGTGAGCGACAAGGCCTATGATCGCCAGCTTGCCTATCGCGAGGCTCTGCTGCGCTTCCTGCGCGTGAGCGTGGCGACTTGGTGCAGGCCCGACGCCGCCTATGATGTGTCCACCGATCCGGCGCGCCGGCAATGGTATCCCGACATCGGGGCGTTGGCGCTTAACCCGCGCGCCCGGCCGCAAACGAAGAAATACCGGCCAGTCGTGCCTGTGGCGCATCAGTTCGCCGAGCAGCTGAAGGCGGCGCCCGTCGGCTTCTATATCGGACCGGCTTCGATTCGCACGGCGTTCGAGGGAATGCAGGACGAGCTTCGCCTACCGCGCGACGGCGAGACGGGACAGAAACTGATTCGCCGATCGGTAGCCAAGCTGGCGCGCAGCCGGTTGGGTGAGGCGCTCTGGGTGGAAGGGCAGATGATGCTCGGACATCGCGTCCACTCGAAAACGTCCGACATCTATGCGGCGTTCGAGGCGGGCTATCTGACCAACGCATTGGCCGTCACCGAGCAGATTATCGATGAGATCGAGGCGAAGGCTCCTGGAGCCTTTCGCCGGAATAACGCCGGACTCAAAATCATCCATGGAGGACGAAATGGTTAGAAAATGTGGTCGGGGAAAGAGGATTCGAACCTCCGGCCCCTGCCTCCCGAAGACAGTGCTCTACCAGGCTGAGCTATTCCCCGACCGATGCCGAAGCCGCTTTGGGGCGGCCCCGTAAGGCAGGAGTGGGCCTATAGAGGGGGCTTTGGAGACTGGCAAGCGGGCAATGACGCTTTTTTTGCAGGCCCCATAGCCCTGGTTACAGCAGCCCTGCCGCGCGGAAGCTGAAGCGCATTTCGCCCGCATGGATGACATGGTCGGCCAGCATCATGTCCAGTGGGCGCAGGCTGCGCGCGACGGTCCGCGTCAGGGCGACATCATGCCAGCAAGGCAGGGGCGATGCATCGACGACGCGCCGCTGGATCAGCGCGACCCAACTGCCTTCATCTTTCAACAGGTGATGCAGCAGGCCATGCCAGTCCTGCCGCAGCGTCAACAGGCGTTGCGGTCGCCATTGGTCATCCAGAATCGTGAGCGCCAGTTCGTCCTTCATGTGCGCAAGATGCCGCGACCTTTGGCGGGCGGGCAGCGGAACATGAACCCTTTTGGACGGTGATTGCGTAAGCCGGTCCGATTGGCGGGGACGCGATACTGGGCTAGAGCGTCTGGCGACATTCATCCGCAGGAACCCACCTTGACCGATACGGCCTCTTCGTCCGCGCCCCATTATGAGCAGCAATATCTGGATCTGATGCGGCATATCTGGCGGCATGGCGACGGACGGGTTGATCGCACCGGAGTCGGCACCCGCTCGATCCTGGGCGCGACAATGCGATTCTCGCTGGCGGACAATGCGGTGCCGCTGTTGACGACCAAGCGGGTCTATTGGAAAGTCGCGGCGCGTGAGATGCTGTGGTTTCTGACCGGCGACACCAATATCCGCGAACTGGTGCGCCAGGGCGTGCATATCTGGACCGACTGGCCGCTTGATAGCTATCGCAAGGCGACCGGCGAAGACATCGACCGCGATACGTTCGAGATGCGAATCGTCGGCGACGATGATTTCGCCCGGCAATGGGGCGATCTTGGTCCGGTCTATGGCGCGCAATGGGTGAACTGGCCGCGCTACGAACCGGCGGGCGAAGGGCTTTATCGCAAGGCGGACAAGGGTCACAACCAGATCGCCGATCTGGTGCAGGCGATCCGCACGACGCCCGGTTCGCGCCGCTTGTTGTTCACCGGCTGGAATGTGGCCGAAGTGGCGCAAATGGCGCTGCCGCCCTGTCACATGACCTATCAGTTTCAGGTGTCGGGCGGGAAGCTCAATGGCCTGCTATTCCAGCGCAGTTGCGACCTGGGGCTTGGCTTCGCCTTCAACATTTTCGGCCTGTCGATGATCACCCGGATGCTGGCGCAGCAATGCGATCTGGAACCGGGCGAGGTGGTCTGGCAGGGCGGTGACGTGCATCTCTACCTGAACCATGCTGCGCTGGTGGAGGAACAGATGCATCGAATCCCGTCCGGCACACCCAAATTGCGGATCAATCGGCGGCCTTCGAGTATTTTCGATTATCGAATCGAGGATTTCGACGTGCTCGATTATGCGCCGCAAGCCCATATTTCCGCGCCGGTCGCCGTCTGACGAGACAACGAACTGGACAGTTGAAACGGAAATTTGGGTCAGCAAGGCTTGCCTTTTGCGGCGTTGAAATATAATATCTGCTTTAAGCAATATTATTGCAATGCACCATAGGAGGCAGGATGAGCGATCCGACCAGATCAGGCGGCATGGATGGGCAGGTGGGACGCAATCTGCCGCCGCTGCGGCTGCATGTGCCGGAGCCGCCCGCGCGGCCCGGCGAAAGCGCCGACTTTACCCATTTTGACATTCCTGCGGCCGACGCGGCGCCCCGCCCCGACGAAGCGGCGCAGCCCGGCGACATGCGCAACATGGCCTATGGCCTGATCCGCGTGCTGGACGAGGATGGCGCGGCGGTAGGCGCCTGGAACCCGAAGCTGCCGCCCGACACGCTGTTGCGAATGCTGCGCTATATGGCGCTGACCCGCGCCTTCGACGCGCGCATGTTCCGCGCCCAGCGGCAGGGCAAGACCAGCTTCTACATGAAGTCGACCGGCGAGGAGGCAGTGTCGATCGGCGCGGCGCTGGCCCTGTCGCGTGATGACATGTGTTTCCCCAGCTATCGCCAGCAGGGCATATTGCTCGCACGCGACTGGCCGCTGGTCGACATGATGAACCAGATTTATTCCAACAAGGGCGACCGGCTGAAGGGCCGCCAGCTGCCGATCATGTATTCGGCGCGGGACGCGGGCTTCTTCTCCATCTCCGGTAACCTCACCACCCAATATCCCCAGGCGGTGGGCTGGGCGATGGCGAGCGCGGCGCGGGGCGACACGCGGATCGCGGCGACATGGTGCGGCGAAGGATCGACGGCGGAAGGCGACTTCCACTCGGCTTGCACCTTCGCCAGCGTCTATCGCGCGCCCGTCATCATGAACGTGGTGAACAACCAATGGGCTATCAGCAGCTTTTCAGGTTTTGCGGGGGCGGAGGCGACCACCTTCGCGGCCCGCGCCGTTGGTTATGGCATTGCAGGGCTGCGGGTCGATGGTAACGACATCCTGGCCGTCTATGCCGCGACCCGCTGGGCCGCCGACCGGGCGCGATCCAATGCCGGACCGACCCTGATCGAGCATTTCACCTATCGTGTCGAAGGCCATAGCACGTCGGACGATCCGACCGCCTATCGATCTGCGGAGGAAAGCAGCCTCTGGCCGCTGGGCGACCCGATCGCGCGGCTAAAGGCCCATTGCATTACGCTGGGCATCTGGGACGAGGATCGCCACGCCGCGATGGACAAAGAACTGGCCGAACTGGTCCGCGACGCCGCGCGTGAAGCGGAGAAGAACGGCATTTTGGGTCATGGCCTCCACCATCCGATGGAAAGCATGTTCGAGGATGTGTTCGAGGACATGCCGCCGCATTTGAAGGAGCAGCAGCAGCAGATGCTGGACGAATGGAAGGCGGCGGGCCTGTGAGCGAAGCGATCGAAACAGAGGTTGTGAGCGACGTCATGACACAGGAAACCACCGCCGACACCATCCACATGAACATGATCCAGGCGATCAACAGCGCCATGGACGTGATGATGGAGCGCGACCCGACCGTGGTCGTGATGGGCGAGGATGTGGGCTTTTTCGGCGGCGTGTTCCGCGCCACCGCGGGCCTGCAACAGAAATATGGCAAGAACCGGGTGTTCGACACGCCGATCACCGAATGCGGGATCATCGGCGTGGCGGTGGGCATGGGCGCCTATGGCTTGCGCCCGGTGCCCGAAATCCAGTTTGCCGACTATATCTATCCCGCGCTCGACCAGTTGGTGAGCGAGGCGGCGCGGCTGCGTTACCGGTCTGCGGGCGAGTTCATCGCGCCGATGACGGTGCGCTCGCCCTTTGGCGGGGGCATTTTCGGCGGACAGACGCACAGCCAGTCGCCCGAAGGCATCTTCACCCATTGTTCGGGGATCAAGACGGTGATCCCGTCCACGCCCTATGACGCCAAGGGGCTGTTGATCGCGGCGATCGAGGATAATGATCCGACCCTCTTTTTCGAACCCAAGCGCATCTATAACGGCCCGTTCGACGGCCATTATGATACGCCCGCGACGAGCTGGGCGGGGCACGCGGATGCACAGGTGCCGACCGGCTATTACCGCATCCCGCTGGGAACGGCGCGGATTGCGCGGGCGGGCGGGGCGCTGACCATATTATGCTACGGCACGATGGTTCATGTCGTGGAGGATACGGTCAAGACGCTGGGCATCGACGCGGAAATCGTCGACCTGCGCAGCCTCGTGCCGCTCGACATCGACACGATCGAAGCATCGGTCAAGAAGACCGGCCGTTGCCTGATCGTGCACGAAGCGACGCGCACCAGCGGCTTTGGCGCGGAACTGTCGGCGCAGGTGCAGGAGCGCTGCTTCTATCATCTCGAAGCGCCGATCGCGCGCGTCACCGGATTCGACACGCCCTATCCGCACAGTCTGGAGTGGGCCTATTTCCCTGGCCCCGTGCGCATCCGCGAAGCCATCAACAAGATCATGAAGGACTAAAGAGTCATGGCTCTTTTCACGTTCAAGCTGCCGGATATCGGCGAAGGTATCGCACAGGCCGAAATCGTCGGCTGGCACGTCAAGGTCGGCGACCGGATCGAAGAAGACCAGCCGATCGCCGACATGATGACCGACAAGGCGACGGTCGAGATGGAAAGCCCCGTTTCCGGGACCGTGGTGCGCCTGGCGGGCGAGCCGGGCGACCAGATTTCGATCGGCGCGATGCTGGTCGAGATCGAGGTGGAGGGTGATGCTGTCGCTGCGCCGCCGCCCTCGGTGGAGACGATCGAAGCGGAAACGCCGGGCGAGGCGATGATCGAGGAAGCGGCGCAGGTTCCAAAGTCCAGTGCTCCTGCGAAGGCAGAAGCTCCGGCTTCAGAAGCCGAACCTGTCGACTCTGTGCCCTTATCTTCGCAGGAGCACGGGGTTGCGGCACAACCCATCCTCGCGTCTCCTGCGGTCCGCGCCCGCGCCAAGGAATTGGGCGTCGACCTGTCTCAGGTGAAGCCGTCCGGCGAGCATGTCCGCCATTCGGACCTCGACGCCTATCTACTCTATGGCCAGGGGCAGGGCTATCGTCCCGCTGGACGATCCGCCAAACGCGCCGACGAGCAGGTCAAGGTGATCGGGATGCGCCGCCGCATCGCGGAGAATATGGCCGCATCGAAGCGCGCCATTCCCCACTTCACCTATGTCGAGGAAATCGACGTCACCGCGCTGGAGGCATTGCGCGAGCAGCTGAATGCCGGACGCGGGGATCGACCCAAACTCACCATGCTGCCGCTGCTGATCGTCGCGCTGTGCAAGGCGCTGCCCGACTTTCCGATGCTCAACGCCCGCTATGATGATGAGGCGGGCGTGGTGACGCGCCATGGGGCGGTGCATCTGGGACTGGCAACGCAGACCGACGCTGGTCTGATGGTGCCGGTGATCCGCGACGCGCAGGACCGCAATGTCTGGCAGCTGGCGAGCGAGATTCGCCGCCTAGCCGACGCCGCGCGCAGCGGCAAGGCGAAGTCGGAAGAACTGTCCGGCTCCACGCTGACGCTCACCTCGCTCGGCCCGCTTGGCGGTATCGCGACCACGCCGGTCATCAACCGGCCGGAAGTGGCGATTATCGGTCCCAACCGCGTGATCGAGCGCCCCGTTTTCAAGGGTAAGGAAATCGTCGCGGCCAAGCTGATGAACCTGTCGATCAGCTGCGATCATCGCGTGGTCGATGGGTGGGACGCGGCCAGCTTCGTGCAGGCGGTGCGCAAGCTGCTGGAGGCACCCGCCTTCCTCTTCGTCGATTGATCGGCATTACGGACCGGGCGGCATCGGCGTCGCCCGGTTCCCCTAACGCAAGACTGCGCGATAGCTTAATCGTCCGGTCCGGCCGGGCTGGACCGCTTGCGTCAGTCGCCAGCGTAGATGCGTCACGTCTTCCGTCACGGCCCGTCGCACACCGCCTAACGGCGTCGGCAGCCATAGCTGGTCCAGCCGGCCCCAATGGCCGCCGCCATCGACCGAAACCTGCATATGTGGATCGCTGATATCCGGGCGTGCGCCGGGCGGGACGGCGCGGGTGACCGCGAAGTCGCGGACGGGCTGCGCGCCCTCATTGCGCCAGTGGACGATGACGATCAACGTGTCGCCGGGGCCAACCCTGTCGGCGCTCGCCAATGTCCGGCGCGGGCGGCCGTTGATATCGGTCGATACGCGCTCTACGAAGGTCTGTGTGCCAAGCCGCATCGCCGGCTGCGCGGCGGCCGGTTGCGGAACCGTCAGGCCCACCGCCAGAGCCGCCGCCATCGGAACCGAGGCCCAAAGCGTCCGCGTCATTCTGTTCCCCGTTCTTGCGTCCCCTGCGCCTGTCCCTAGCGAAGCCGCGCAAATATTTGGTTAAGCCGGTCTTTTCCGCATATGCCGGACGCCATGACGCCCTTTGTAAATTGACGCTGCTTCGCGGTCGGCGCACATCGGATGGGAACGAAAAGGGAATCGATCGCGCGTGACGAAGAACGACCAGCAAGAGGTCAACCGGCGGCGCGACCGGCTGCTCGCGTCGATCGCGCTGACATCGGGCATTGGCCTGATCCTGGCGCTGCCATTCGCCCTGAGAGCGGGCGCGGAGTTTTTCCTGCCGCTGACCGCTGCGCTGGTGATCGCCATCGCGCTGGTTCCGCTCCTGGAGTGGATGGAGCGGCGCGGGTTGCCTTCCGCCTTCGCCGCATTGATCGCCATGATCGGCTTTCTGGTGGTCGCCAACACGGCGCTGGTGCTGATCGTTGTGCCTGCGACCGACTGGTTCCGCATCCTGCCCCAGCGCCTGCCGCAGATTCAGGCTAACCTGGCCCCGCTGATCGACTTCTACGCCAATCTCCAGCGCTTCGTGGACGAAACCGTGCGCATGATCGCCAACGGCCCTGTGGCGGCGGCGCAGACGGCCGCAGTCGATGCGCCGCGCTCGCTGTTGCAATTCGCGGCGACATCCGCCCCTTCGGCGATCATCCAGATGGTGTTTGCGCTGCTCATCATCTATTTCTTCCTGGCCGGCTGGACCCGGCTGCGGCGGCGCACGATCAACAGCCGGGACAGTTTCGATGGGGCCATGGCGGTGGCGCGGGTGATCCAGAATATGGTCGACGCGACGTCGGCTTATGTCATCACCATCGCCACCATCAACCTGTGCCTGGGCGCAGCCATTGCCTTCGCGTTGTGGCTGATCGGCATGCCTTCGCCGCTGATGTGGGGCGGCATCGTCGCGCTATTGAACTTCATTCCCTATTTCGGGCCGATGCTCGCCGCGGTGCTGCTGGGGCTGGGCGGCCTCATGGTGTTCGACGACGTCTATGTCGCGTTGCTGCCCGCAGGCTTGCAGGTCGGCTTCCATCTGGTGGAGGCCAATGTCGTCACGCCGATGCTGCTGGGGCGGCGGCTGACGATGAACCCGCTGCTGATTCTGGTGTCGCTGGCCTTTTGGGGCTGGGTGTGGGGCACGCCCGGCGCATTGCTGGGCGTGCCGTTGCTTATCATCATCCAGACCGTGGTGCAGGCGGCGGGAACGCCCGATATTGCGGGCTTCTTGTTCGAGCAGGGGACGTTGACGGTCGCCCCGCGCAAAGAAAATGACGAGAAAGCGGAAAGTCCCGTTGCGGATGGTTGACAGCATCGCAGGACGCTCATAGACGGCGCTTCCACACCAAACGCGGGTGTAGCTCAGTTGGTTAGAGTGCCGGCCTGTCACGCCGGAGGTCGCGGGTTCGAGCCCCGTCACTCGCGCCACTTTCCTTGACCGGAGAGTGGAAATGGTGTTCCAGGCCGTATCGTCTGGTGATCGAAAGGATCACGAAAAGATGCCACCCTGCGCGGGTGTAGCTCAGTTGGTTAGAGTGCCGGCCTGTCACGCCGGAGGTCGCGGGTTCGAGCCCCGTCACTCGCGCCACTCTCCCTGACCGGAGAGTGATGTTTCCCAGATCGGCATCGTCTGGCGGCTCCTCCGGGGGTCGGCAAGGATGCCAGCGCCTTACGCGGGTGTAGCTCAGTTGGTTAGAGTGCCGGCCTGTCACGCCGGAGGTCGCGGGTTCGAGCCCCGTCACTCGCGCCATCGCTTAGAATAAGCGATGGGAAGGATTTCAGCGCCAGCGCCCGGTTTCCATCCAGGCGAGCAAGCGCTTCAAGGGCAATATCCAGATCCACACGATCCCCAGCACCACATAGAGTGGCGCCTGCGCCCACATCGGCAGTGCGCCGATCAGGCCCGACAGGCTGCCCACCAGCACCGCCCAGAGCGCGATCAGCCCGACGATCGCAAACATCCCAGCGGGCTTGCGCCAGCTGGGCTGATGGTAATGGCGCGGGTCGATGCTCATAGGTCCGGTCCTTCGATCAGTTCGACTTCGGTCATGATGATGTCCAGCGGCAGATCCCACGGATCGGCGGGCACCGCGTCCATCTCCTGCGCCGACCAAGCGATGCCCACGCGCAGCGCATCGGGAAAACGGGCGAAGGCGCGGTCATAATAGCCGCCGCCCTGGCCCAGCCGGTTCATCGCCCGGTCGAACCCCACCAGCGGCGCGATGATGATGTCGGGCGTCACTGGCCCATCGCCGGGTTCGGGATGGCTGGTGCGGAACAGGCCGGGGACCAGGTGATCTTCAGGTCGCCAGGCCAGAAAATCCATGCTGCCCAGCCGGTCGAGCACGCGGGGCAACGCGACGGTCTTGCCCAGGGCCTGCAACTGTGCCGCCATACGCTGGGCCGGGGCCTCGTCGTCCACCGCCATATAAAGCGCCACGACCTGCGCATCGGCTATCCGGCGTGCCAGGGGCGATGGCACCGCCTTGAACGCCAGTCGATGCGCCAGCGGGTCCAGCGTGATGACGAAAGCGCTGCGCCGTTGTCGCGCGATGGCGCGCAATGTGGACTTGTCGGCGGCGGAGATATCGTCGCGCATCATGACCTTCTGGAAAGGGCGGGGGCAGGGAGGGTGACGGGACCACCTTGGCCGTGTGCTGGAATATCCTCTGACGCCTCAACGTCAGGTGGGGACCATGTAGAACGGGCCTGAGCCCGCCCAGGGACAGCCCCCTTGGATGTGATTATCGCCTCAGGGATGTTCGCTAAAGCTCGTACCAGGCAGAACCCGTCCGTGCCAATCTAGGCGTTCGCGGTCCGGGCGGCAAGTCGTTCGCGCAGCTTTTCTATGCGCCCGGCCAACGCCTCGATCGCGCGAGCGCTCGGTTCGTCGTCGGCGTCCAGTTTCAGTTGCGCCTGCCGCCCCGCCGCGTCGCGCTTCAGGTCATTCAGTTCGTCGGCCAGGAAGAGCGCGGCGAACAGCAATGTGCGCACCTCGGTCAGGCCCGGTGTGCTTTGTTGCGCCACGCGCGCTTTGTCCTCGATCAACGTGGCGAGGTGCCCCAGATGCGCCTCTTCGCCATCACGGCAGCGGATCGCATAATGCCGTCCGGCGATCACCAGCGTTGTTTCAGCCATGAGCGCTACCTTTCAGCGTATCGATCAGATCATCGAGGGATCGGAGCGCGGCGCGCGCGGCGCCCTGGTCCAAAGCGGGAAGGGGGGTGGCCGGGGCGCTATCCGCCATAGCCGCCACATCCTGTTCAAGCCGACTCACAGCACGTTCCAACGTGCCGATCGCCTGCATCATGCGGTCGCTTGCCATCGCCTATGCATAGCGAAAGTCGGGGCCATGCAAAAGCAGTCTTTCTGGCCGATTACGGCGCTGTTCCCGCGCATCGCGCCGCCGCTGCGGTTGACGCATGGGACTTGACGCGACAAAGGGGGCGCAATCTCGACTCGCCTGCATGCGCGCGGGCGTGGTCTTTTGCATGTTTCAGGAAAGATGCCCGCCCCAGATGACAGTTTCGGAAAAGTCGCTCGCCAACGCCATTCGGGCGCTGTCCATGGACGCCGTGCAGGCCGCCAATAGCGGTCATCCGGGCATGCCGATGGGCATGGCGGATGTGGCGACGGTGCTGTTCGGCGACTATCTGAAATTCGATCCGACCCAGCCCAAATGGCCCGACCGCGACCGTTTCGTGCTGTCGGCGGGCCATGGGTCTATGCTGATCTACAGCCTGCTGCACCTGACCGGCTATGCGCGTCCTACGATCGAGGACATCGCTCATTTCCGCCAACTGCACAGCCCCTGCGCCGGTCACCCGGAAAATTTCGAACTGGCCGGCGTGGAAGCGACCACCGGCCCGCTGGGGTCGGGCCTCGCCACCGCCGTCGGCATGGCGATCGCCGAGCGGCATCTGAACGCGCAATATGGCGACGAGCTGGTTGATCACCGGACCTGGGTGATCGCGGGCGACGGATGCCTGATGGAAGGCATCAATCATGAGGCGATCGGCCTCGCCGGTCACTTGAATCTCGGCCGCCTTATCGTGCTGTGGGACGATAACAAGATCACCATTGACGGCGCTGTCGATCTGTCGAGCAGCGAGGATGTGCGCGCTCGTTATGTCGCCACCGGATGGCATGTCGTCTCGTGCGACGGCCATGACGTAGCCGACGTGCGCCGCGCGCTGGCGGAAGCGGTCGCCGATCCGCGTCCCTCGCTCGTCGCCTGTGCGACCAAGATCGGCTATGGGTCGCCCAACAAGGCGGGCACATCGGGTGTCCATGGTTCCGCGCTGGGCACCGATGAAGTCGCCGCCGCCCGTGAGTTCCTTGGCTGGGCCGATGAACCTTTCGTCATCCCCGAAGACATCGCCGCCGCCTGGCGCGCCATCGGCGCCAAGGGCGCGGACGTTCGCGCTGCGTGGGAAGCGCGCCTGGCGGCAAGCGAGGACAGCGCGGAATTTTCCCGCCGCATGGCCGGTGAACTGCCAGCCGACTTCTCGCTGACCGCCTATATCGACAGCCTGATCGCCAACCCGCAGAAAGTCGCAACCCGCAAGGCGAGCGAACTGGCGCTAGGCGCCATCAACGATCTGCTGCCCGAAACGCTGGGTGGTTCGGCCGATCTCACCGGCTCCAACAACACCAAGACCAAATCGACCGGCCCGCTGACCAGGGACGATTATTCCGGCCGCTATGTCTATTATGGCATCCGCGAATTTGGCATGGCTTGCGCCATGAACGGCATGGCGCTGCATGGCGGCGTGATCCCATATGGCGGCACCTTCCTAGTCTTTTCCGACTATATGCGCGGCGGCATCCGCCTGGCCGCGCTCCAGCAGCAGCGTGTCATTCACGTCCTGACCCATGACAGCATCGGCCTTGGCGAAGATGGTCCGACCCATCAGCCGATCGAGCATGTCATGTCGCTGCGCATGATACCGAACCTGGACGTGTATCGGCCGGCCGACATTGTCGAGACGGCGGAATGCTGGGAACTGGCATTGCAGGACGCGACCGGCCCGTCGGTGCTGGCGCTGACCCGCCAGAACCTGCCGCAGTTGCGCACCGAAAAGAGCGAAAACCTGTCTGCCAAGGGCGCCTATCGCCTGGTCGGCGCGACGGCTGAGCGCAAGGTGGTGATCGTCGCCACCGGATCTGAAGTCGAAATAGCGGTTGATACCGCCAAGCTGCTGGAAGAACAGGGCATCGGCGCGGACGTCGTGTCCATGCCCAGCTGGGCGCATTTCGAAGCGCAGCCGCAGTCCTACAAGGACGATCTGCTGCCCCACCATGTGCTGCGCGCGTCGATCGAGGCGGGTACGACCTTCGGCTGGGAGCGGCATACCGGCATTGCGGGCCTGCGCTTTGGCATCGACAGCTTCGGCGCGTCGGCACCGGCGGAAGCGCTATACGATCATTTCGGCCTGACGCCCGCAAAGATCGCGCCGCGGATCGTGGCCGCGCTCAACAACTGATACAATAACAACACCTTAAGGAGGCTAGTGCAGTGGCAACGAAGGTAGCAATTAACGGTTTCGGACGTATCGGCCGCCTGGTGGCGCGCGCGATCCTCTCGCGCACCGACCACGATCTGGAACTGGTCAGCATCAACGATCTGGGCGACGTCAAGTCCAACGCCCTGCTGTTCAAGCGCGACTCCGTGCATGGCAACTGGGCCGGCGACGTCAGCGTCGATGGCGATTTCCTGGTTGTCGACGGCAAGAAGATCAAGGTGACCGCCGAGCGCGACCCCGCCAACCTACCGCACGCAGCGCTGGGCGTCGCAATCGCGCTGGAATGCACCGGCATCTTCACCACCAAGGACAAGGCGAGCGCGCATCTGACCGCCGGCGCCAAGCGCGTCATCATTTCCGCGCCCGGCACCAATGTCGATCGCACTGTCGTGTTCGGCGTCAACCATGACGCGCTGACCGCCGAGGACATCGTCATTTCGAACGCTAGCTGCACCACCAATTGCCTGGCCCCGCTCGCCAAGGTGCTGAACGACGCCATTGGCATCGAAAGCGGCTTCATGACGACGATCCACAGCTACACCAACGACCAGAATACGCTGGACCAGCTGCACAGCGACATGCGCCGCGCCCGCGCCGCCGCCCTTTCGCAGATCCCGACCTCCACCGGCGCCGCCCGCGCGGTGGGCGAAGTGCTGCCCGAATTGAAGGGCAAGCTGGACGGTTCGTCAATCCGCGTGCCGACCCCCAATGTCTCGGTCGTGGACCTCAAGTTCATTCCCAGCCGCCCGACTACCAAGGACGAGGTTAACGGCCTGCTCAAGGCGGCGTCGGAAGATGGTCCACTCAAGGGTGTGCTGGGCTATTCGGATGAACCGCTGGTCTCGATCGACTATAATGGCGATCCGCGCAGCTCGACCGTCGACAGCCTCGAAACCGCCGTGGTCGACGGCAAGCTGGTCCGCGTGCTCAGCTGGTACGACAATGAATGGGGCTTTTCGAACCGCATGATCGACACCACCGGCGTCGTCGCGAAGTTTCTATAATCTAACGAACGGGCTAACCATCGTTCGCCCTGAGCTTGTCGAAGGGCTGTTCTTCTTGAAAAGAAGTGCAGGGCTTCGACAGGCTCAGCCCGAACGGGGCTGAGTATTCAGGGGAAAATACATGACCAAGCCGTTCAAGACGCTCGACGACATGGGCGACATCACCGGCAAGGTGGTGCTGGTGCGCGAAGATCTGAACGTGCCGATGCAGGACGGCGCGGTCAGCGACGATACCCGCCTGCGTTCGGCGATGCCGACCGTGCTGGAACTGGCCGACCGCGGCGCGAAGGTGCTGATCTTCGCCCATTTCGGCCGCCCCAAAGGCCAGAAGAACCCCGAGTTTTCGTTGTCCAAGATCACCCGCCCGCTCTCCGCCGTGCTGGGCCGCGAAGTGCAGTTCATCCCCGATTGCCAGGGTGAAGCGGCGGTCGACGGCATCGCGGTGATGCGCCCCGGCGACATCGCGATCCTCGAAAACACCCGCTTCCACGCTGGCGAGGAAAAGAACGACCCGGCGCTGGCGGAAGCCATGGCCGCGATCGGCGACCTCTATGTCAACGACGCTTTTTCCGCCGCGCACCGCGCCCATGCCTCGACCGAAGGGTTGGCGCACAAGCTGCCCGCTTTTGCCGGTCGCTCCATGGAAAAGGAACTGGACGCGCTCCAGGCGGCGCTGGGCGAGCCGGTGAAGCCGGTCGCGGCGGTTGTCGGTGGCGCGAAAGTATCCACCAAGCTCGACGTGCTCAACAATCTGGTGACCCAGGTCGACCATCTCATCATCGGCGGCGGCATGGCCAACACCTTCCTCTATGCCCGCGGTGTCGATATCGGCAAATCGCTGTGCGAAAAGGATTTGAGCGACACGGCCGAAGCGATTTTCGACAAGGCCGAAGCGGCCGGCTGTATCATCCATCTGCCCTACGACGTGGTCGTGGCGAAGGAATTTGCAGCCAACCCCGCGTCCTTACGCACCTGCAACGTCCATGAGGTCGCGGCGGACGAGATGATCCTGGACGTTGGCCCTGCCGCCGTCGAGGCGCTGGCCGATGTTCTCAAAAACTGCCGCACGCTGGTGTGGAACGGCCCGCTCGGCGCGTTCGAAATGGCGCCGTTCGACGCGGCGACCGTGGCGCTGGCTAAGACCGCGGCGGCGCTCACCAGGGAAGGGCAGCTGACGTCCGTCGCTGGCGGTGGCGATACCGTCGCCGCCCTCAATCATGCGGGCGTCGCGGCCGACTTCACCTTCGTCTCGACCGCCGGCGGCGCCTTCCTGGAATGGATGGAAGGCAAGGAACTGCCCGGCGTCAAGGCGCTGACGGCCTGATCCGATAGCAAGCGGGGCGTCAGCGCGCGACGCTGGCGCCTCGGTCGAACAGCAGGAACCCCAAAGTGGCGACGCCGCCAATGGCCGCGCCCGCCAGCGCGCTCACGCTCCAGCCGCCCGCTTCGTAGCTGACCGAGCCGATCACCGACCCCAGCGCGCCGACAAGGAACATTACGGTCACATAAGCGGCATTGATCCGCCCGCGCGCATGGGGATCGAGCGAGAAGATCAGCTTTTGTCCGGTAATCTGGCTCATCTGCACCGCGCCGTCGATCAATACGGCCATGATCGTGAAGCCGATCAGGCTACCCGCCGCCACGGTCCAGTCGGAGAGCAAGAAGCCGCCCGTCAGTCCGATCAACCCGATCAGTGAGGCAGGCCGGGTCAGGCGGCGATCGGCCATCCATCCCGCGATCGGCGCCACCAGCGCGCCGCCAGCCCCGGCCAGGGCAAAGGCGCCGATGCCGGTGCGACCCAGGTGAAATTCATGGACCAACGCGAGGGGCGCGGCGGTCCAGAACAGGTTGAACGCTGCGAACATCGCCGCCTGATAGAATGCGCGCATCCGCACGACGCGATGCTTGACCAACTGGGCGAAGGTCGATGCCAGCACCGCCCCATAATGCATTCCGCCCTGGGGTTTTCGCTGCGGACAGGCGGCGAGCAGGGCCACGCCCACCATCGCCATCACGACCGCGGAAACGATGAAGGTCGCTCGCCAGCCCACCGACCCGGCTAGGAAATTGGCGATGGGGCGCGACAGCATGATGCCGAACAGCAGTCCGCTCATCACCGTGCCGACCACGCGGCCCTGCTTTTCCGGTGCGGCGAGGTGCGAGGCGAGGGGGACGAGCACCTGCGCGCCAGTGGCGCCGACGCCGGTCAGGATGGAGGCGATGAGGAAGCTGGTCGGCCCGCTGGACAGGGCGATGGCGATACAGCCGATGATGGTGGCCGTGATCGACATCAGGACGATCCGCCGGTTTTCGAACAGGTCGGCTAGCGGCACGACCAGGAACAGACCCGCGCCATAGCCTAGCTGAGTGAGCGTCGTGATAAGGCCCGCGACACCAGGCGACATGCCGATTTCCGGCCCGATTACGTCGATGAGTGTCTGGGCATAATAGAGGTTGGCGACAATCACGCCGCACGCGACAGCCATCAGCAGGATGGCGGCGGGAGAGAGGTCGGCGGGTTTGTCGGTCGCTAGGCTGGTCATGCCTGCCCTATGGGTCGCAATCCGCAACCTTTCAACCCGGCGCGGTGAGATTCATGGTGCGATGCAGCGTATCCGAAGCGACCGACCGCTTTTCGCGCCGTCGGGGGATCAGCAGGCCCCTTGCGGCGCGGCATGGGACTGGCTACCAGCCCAAAGACCGGCGATATATGGCAAATCGCACCCGGCCGGCAGATGGTCGAGCGTCTGTCGATAGTCTATTTTCGCGTCGCCAGGGGGCGGCGCCCAAGGGAAGGTATGTGCAGATGCTGGATCAGGATATGAAGCAAAAGATCGCAACGGGTGAAGGCTTTATCGCCGCGCTCGACCAGAGCGGCGGGTCGACGCCCAAGGCGCTAAAGGGCTATGGCGTGGAAGAAGACGCCTGGTCCAGCGAAGAAGAAATGTACGGCCTGATCCACGCGATGCGCAGCCGCGTCATCACCTCGCCCGCCTTCACCGGCGACAAGGTGCTGGGCGCGATCCTGTTCGAACGCACCATGGACGGCACCGTCGATGGCAAGCCCACCCCGCAGGCGCTGCTGGAGCGCGGCGTGGTGCCCTTCATCAAGATCGACAAGGGTCTGGAGGAGGAAGCGAACGGCGTGCAACTGATGAAGCCCAATCCCGATCTCGACATTCTGCTGCATCGGTCGAAGGCGCTGGGCGTATTCGGCACCAAGGAGCGTTCGGTCGTCAACCTCGCCAATCGCGAAGGCATCGCCGCCGTGGTCGCGCAGCAGTTCGAAATCGGCAACCAGGTGCTTGCCGCCGGTCTGATGCCGATCATCGAGCCGGAAGTGAACATCAAGTCGCCCGAACGCGCCGAGGCCGACCAGATTTTGCTGGAGGAAATCCTCAAGTATCTCAATGCCTTGCCCGAAGGCGTTCAGGTGATGTTGAAGCTGTCGCTGCCCGCCAAGGCCGGCCTGTTCGACCCGCTGGTCGATCATCCCGCGGTGCTGCGCGTCGTCGCCCTATCGGGTGGTTTCGCCCGTCCCGAAGCCTGTATCGAACTGGCCAAGAATCGCGGCATCATCGCCAGCTTCAGCCGCGCGCTGCTCAACGATCTGCGTCACCAGATGACCGACGACGAGTTCAACGCGTCGCTGGGCGAAGCGATCGACGAGATCCACGCCGCCTCTACCGCCAAGCAGCCGGTCGCGGCGTGATTTGAATAAGGCCGGGCGGCATATATCTGCCCGGCTTTTCTATGGCCGTCCTATCCCCGTTCGCCCTGAGCCTGTCGAAGGGCTTCTCTTTCTTTGAAGAAGGAAGGGGCTTCGACAGGCTCAGGCAGAACGGATTAGGGATGATGCATTTCATTCCAGCTTCGTCGCCCTTGGCCTATCGCCACGAATGACTATAAAGCGCGCATGACCGATTTCACCGATGAAGAGCTGGCGCTCGATCCGCATTTCGCCGACCAGTTCCAGCCGGGCTTCCGTCCCGCCTGCCAGCTTTATCTGATCTCCCCGCCGGCCATTGGCGATGATTTCCTCGATCAACTCGCCGCGGCTTTCGACGGCGGTAGCGTCGCGGCGTTCCAATTACGGCTCAAGGGGATCGACGATCACGCCATCGCCGCGCTCGCGCCGCCGATCCAGGCGCTGTGCGCGGAGCGGGAGGTCGCCTTCATCGTCAATGACAGCATTGGTTTGGCCAAGCGGCTCAATGCGGACGGGGTCCATCTGGGGCAGGAGGATGGCGACCCGCGCGATGCGCGCGCGCAATTGGGGCCAAAGGTGCAGATCGGCGTCACCTGCCACGACAGCCGCCATCTGGCGATGGAAGCGGGCGAGGCGGGGGCCGACTATGTCGCTTTCGGCGCTTTCTATTCCACCACCACGAAAGAAACGCTCCACCGCGCGGAGCCCTCGATCCTGGGCTGGTGGACGACGCTGTTCGAACTGCCCTGCGTAGCGATCGGGGGGGTAACTGCGGAGAATGCCGCGCCCTTGGTCGCTGCGGGCGCGGATTTTCTGGCGGTCAGCAGCGCGGTGTGGAGCCATCCCGATGGTCCGAAGGCGGGCGTCGCGGCCTTTGCCCAAGTGCTGGCCAGCAAGCCGCCGCCGCCGCGCTGATCCGGCGCAGCTTTCCGCGCCTTCGCGCGTTCTCTTTGCTTCTGAACGGAGAGAACCGCCTTGAAAAACCATTTGTTGCTCGTCGCCTTGCTGTGCAGCGCCTGCAATGTCAGCGTTACCGACGCCAATAGCAGCGCACCTGCGGGTAATGCGGCTCAGCCCGCCAACGCGGCCAGCGCCGCTGCCGCCGTCAAGAGCGACGCCTACGCCTTCCAGGTCGTGCAGGAGCAAAATCCGCAGCAACCCAATCGCTTTCTGATGGCGCAGGTCGCCCTCGATCGCGCGGGGTTTTCGCCCGGCGTGCTCGACGGCAAGGATGGTATGAGCTTCAAGGCGGCGCTGCGTGGTTTTCAGGAAGCGAACAAACTGCCGGTGACGGGCGAATATGACCAGAAGACCGCTGCCGCGCTGCTGGAAGGGGAGCCGCGTCCGACGACCTATCTGGTGAAGATCCCGGACGATTTCGCCCGCGGACCCTTCTTCGACCTGCCGCGCGGCAATCTTAATGAACAGGCGAAGCTGCCTGCGCTCACCTATCGCAACCTGCTGGAAAAGGTCGCCGAACGCTTCCACACCACGCCCGAAGCGCTGATAGCGCTTAACGCGCCCGATACAAAAGTCGGCGCGGGCACGAACATCCGTGTGCCAGCGATCGACAATCAGCCGGTTGCCACGATCGAGGGCGACGAACGCGGTTGGGGCGAAACGCTCGCCAGCCTGGGCGTCGCGAAAGACCAGCCGCAGGCGGACCATCTGGTGGTCGACAAATCCGAAGGGCTGCTGAAGGTCTATAACGCCGAAAACCGCCTGATTGCGCAGTTCCCCGTCACCACCGGATCGCAACATGATCCGCTGCCGTTGGGCGAATGGACGATCAAGGGTGTCAGCCGCAATCCTGTGTTCCACTATAATCCCGATCTCTTCTGGGACGCATCGTCCAAGGACGAGAAGGCGGTGTTGAAACCCGGTCCGAACGGCCCCGTCGGTGTGGTGTGGATCGACCTGTCGAAGGACCATTACGGCATCCACGGCACGCCGGAACCGCAGACGATTGGCCGCACCGAAAGCCATGGCTGCATCCGCCTGACCAATTGGGACGCGGCGCGCCTGGCCCAGATGGTGAAGAGCGGGGTGAAGGCGAAGTTTCAGGCATGAGGCGGCCGCGACTGTGGGGCAGCATCGCATTGGCGCTGCTGCTCTGCGTCGTCTTCGCCCATTTTTGCGTGCGGATCGTGCCCGGTGACGCGCCATCCGCGCCTGCGTCACGGGCCGGTGGCCCGGCTGACAACGAGCCGTTGCTGATCCCGGTCGAAGGCGTACCAGCCTCGGCGCTCAGTGACACGTTCACGCAAGCGCGCGCGGGCGGCGCGAGGCCGCATGATGCGATCGACATCATGGCGGCGCGGGGCAGGGCGGTGCTGGCCGCCACCGCCGGGCGTATCGACAAGATTTTCTGGAGCGAGGATGGCGGCCGCACTCTTTATCAGCGCTCGCCTGATGGACGGCTGCTCTATTACTACGCCCATCTCGATGGCTATGCGCCGGGCATTCACGAAGGACAGATGCTGCGCCGCGGCCAGCCCGTCGCCACCGTCGGCAGCACCGGCAATGCCGACCCTTCCGCCCCGCACCTCCATTTCGCGGTACACGTCATGCAGCCGGACGAACCCTGGTATGGCGGACGCGCGATCAACCCCTATCCGCTGCTGACGCGCCGTTGACCTTTCCTACAAAGGTCGCTTCTGTTATCCGGGTTGACACAGCGCTTCCCTGTGCAGGCGGCAATACCCTAGCTAATCGGACACAATATTTCCTACATAGGAAATGTCTTGACGAAACGAGCGGGAAAAGTGCGAAGTTAAGCGCCGGGACGCCACCCCCTTGCCCTTGACGCCATCCCGCTATAAAGGCGCGTCCAGCCTCCAAGAGGCCGGCTCTTTTCCACCTTCAGACATATAGGCAGGCTCTTCCCATGGCGAAGATCAGCGGCGTGGACATTCGTCCCGGCAATAATATCGAATATGAAGGCGGCCTGTGGCGCGCCGTCAAGATCCAGCACACCCAGCCCGGCAAGGGCGGCGCCTATATGCAGGTCGAACTCAAGAACCTGATCGACGGTCGCAAGAACAATGTCCGCTTCCGCTCTGCCGAAAGCGTCGAGCGCATCCGTCTCGATACCAAGGATTTCCAATATCTCTATGCCGAAGGCGACATGCTCGTCTTCATGGACAATGAGAATTACGAGCAGATCAACCTGCCGGCGGAATTGCTGGGCGATGCCGCCGATTTCCTGCAGGACGGCATGGCCGTTACGCTGGAAATGTATGACGAGCGCCCGATCTCGGTCCAGCTGCCCGACACGATCGAAGCGACGGTCGTAGAAGCCGACGCCGTGGTGAAGGGCCAGACCGCGTCCGCCAGCTACAAGCCCGCGATCCTCGACAATGGCGTTCGCGTCATGGTGCCGCCGCACATCGTCAGCGGCACCCGCATCGTCGTGGACGTTTATGCCCGCGAATATGTGAAGCGGGCCGACTGATGGCGATGGACCCCAGCACGACATGGGCCGCTCGGTTGGCGTTGGGCCTTGCGATCGCCGTCATGCCGGCTGCGGTCCCCACCCAGGCTGTGGCGCAGGCCGCGCCGACCAAGGCGCAACTTGACAGCGCAGCCTATACGTTGCGCATTGTCATGACCGCGCTTCAATCGAGCGAGGTCGAGCAGCCGGTCAAGAACGCTCTGTTCGATTGCCTCTATTCCAATTCCATCGGCGAGATCAGCGCTGAAGCGGATAAGGTGATCGCCGCCAACGCAGGTAAGGTTGATCGCAAGGATGCGTCGCAGATGCTGGCGGTTGTCGCTGGCACCTGCGGTTATCGCCCCACCGTCGGCAAGCCGGTCGCCAATCCCGCCCCGAAGAAATAACCAACCAGGCCGTTCCCGCTGGGAGCGGCGGAGACATATTATGGCATCGCACTCCGGTCTTCTCACCGTCATGGAACGCGCCGCGCGCAAGGCGGGCTCGAAACTGCGCCGCGACTTCGGCGAAGTCGAGCATCTGCAGGTGTCCCGCAAGGGACCGGCGGACTTCGTGTCCAAGGCCGATCATCAGGCGGAAAAAACGTTGGTGGAGGAATTGCAGAAGGCGCGCCCCGACTGGGGCTTCCTGCTGGAAGAAGGCGGCGTGATCGAGGGCGATCCCACCAAGCCGCGCTGGATCATCGATCCGTTGGATGGCACCACCAACTTCCTACACGGCATCCCGCATTTCGCCATCTCCATCGCGGTCGAAGAGCCGCAATATGGCAGCGGCAAGCACGAGATCACGACGGGCCTCATCTACCAGCCGGTCACCGACGAGAGCTATTGGGCGGAAAAGAACCGGGGCGCTTGGCGGCATGACCAGCGCCTGCGGGTCTCGGCGCGGCGCGACCTGGCCGATTGCGTGATCGCGACCGGCATCCCTTTCATGGGCCATGGCGATATGGCCCAATGGACACGTGTCTATGGTGCAGTCGCGCCTTCGGTTGCCGGCATCCGCCGGTTCGGTGCCGCCTCGCTCGACCTCGCGCATGTCGCTTCGGGCCGCTATGACGGCTATTGGGAGAGCGGGCTTCAGCCCTGGGACGTGGCGGCTGGCCTGCTTTTGGTGCGCGAAGCTGGCGGTTTTGCTAGTGATTTCCGTGGTGGCGACCAGTCGATCGAGCGCAAGGAAGTGATTGCCGGAAATGACGCGATCCATTCCAAATTGCACAAGCTCGTTGCTGGCGCATTGCGCTAAACGCCGATTGGGGCAAGCGGTTCAAGCGCTTGGCCTTTTTGCGATTCATTCTCACCGCCTTGGCCCCTTGCTTCGCATATGCAGCAGGCCTAAAGCGCCCCCAACAACCTTTTCGCCCAGGGGAATCCGTTGGTCGATCTTGCCCAATATCTGCCGATCCTGATCTTTCTTGGGGTCGCCTTGCTGCTCTCCGGCACCTTCGTCTTCCTGCCGATGCTGGTGGGTCGGCTGACCGGCGCGCACAAGCCTGAACCGGCCAAGCTCAGCGAGTATGAATGCGGTTTTCCCGCGTTCGAAGAGCCGCGCAGCCAGTTCGACGTGCGCTTCTATCTGGTCGCCATCCTCTTCATCATCTTCGATCTTGAAGCGGCGTTCCTGTTTCCGTGGGCGGTAAGCCTCGACCAGATCGGCTGGGCCGGCTGGGCGACGATGATGATCTTCATAGCGGAGCTGGTGCTCGGCCTCGTCTATGCGTGGAAGAAGGGAGCACTCGATTGGGAGTAGAACTCTATAACCCTGCGCCCGGCACCTTGCCCCCGCAGGGCACGCAGCCCGACCAGGGTTTCTTCAATTCGCTGAACAGCGAAGTGAATGACAAGGGTTTCCTCGTCACATCGACTGAGGATCTGTTCACCTGGGCCCGCACCGGATCGCTATGGTGGATGACATTCGGTCTGGCCTGCTGCGCGGTCGAAATGATCCACGTCAACATGCCGCGCTACGATATGGAGCGCTTCGGCGCCGCGCCGCGCGCCTCCCCGCGCCAGTCGGACGTGATGATCGTCGCGGGTACGCTGTGCAACAAGATGGCCCCGGCGTTGCGCAAGGTTTACGACCAGATGTCCAATCCGAAATATGTGATTTCGATGGGCAGCTGCGCGAATGGCGGCGGCTATTATCATTATAGCTATTCGGTGGTGCGTGGCTGTGACCGCATCGTGCCGGTCGATATCTATGTGCCGGGTTGCCCGCCGACCGCCGAAGCGTTGCTCTATGGCGTGATGCAGTTGCAACGGAAAATCCGCCGCATCGGGACGATTGAGCGCTGATATGGGACATTCCGCACCCAGGATCGCGACCATCGACGGGATCGCGCAGGAGATCGAGGGCATCCTCGGGTCCATGCTGATCGAAACCATCGATCATGCCGACGAACTGACCTTTATCGTCCTGCGCGACGCCCTGCCGCAGGCGCTGACGCTGTTGCGCGACCGCGCCGAATATCAGCAGCTCATGGAAATCGCCGGCGTTGATTATCCCGATCGCCCGGAGCGGTTCGAGGTGGCCTATCATCTGCTCAGCGTTACGCGGAATCACCGCATCCGCGTGAAGGTATCCACCGACGAAGATACGCCGGTTCCCACCGTCACGCATCTCTGGCCGGTCGCCGGCTGGCTGGAACGCGAAGTGTTCGACATGTATGGCGTCGTGTTCGAAGGCAATACCGACCTGCGCCGCATCCTGACCGACTATGGCTTCAAGGGGCATCCGCAGCGCAAGGACTTTCCGCTCACCGGCTATGTTGAGCTGCGTTATTCCGAAGAGGATAAGCGCGTCGTCTATGAGCCGGTGAAGCTGGCGCAGGACTTCCGCAGCTTCGACTTCATGAGCCCATGGGAGGGCGCTCAATATGTGCTGCCCGGCGACGAAAAGGCCGTAGCGCCAGCCGCACCTGCTGCAGTGCCCACGCCCAAGACGACCGAGAAGAAGGCTGACACTGGCGCTGGCGAAGGTGCCAACAAGGCGGCCGAGGCAAAGTCGGCCGACGCGCCAGCAAAGCCCGTGTCTGCGACCGATGAGGGTCAAGGTGCCGCCAAGCCGGAGGACAAGGCATAATGTCCGATTATCTGGAAAAGCTGGATCATCATACCGACGCCGCCGACCCTACCTATGGCGACACGGAAATCCAGAATTACACGATCAACTTCGGCCCGCAGCATCCCGCGGCGCACGGTGTGCTCCGCTTGGTAATGGAGTTGGATGGCGAGATCGTCGAGCGCTGCGACCCGCATGTCGGCCTGCTGCATCGCGGCACCGAAAAGCTGATCGAATATAAGACCTATATGCAGGCGCTGCCCTATTTCGACCGGCTGGACTATTGTTCGCCGCTCGGCATGGAGCATAGCTATGTGCTGGCCATCGAAAAGCTGCTGAACCTGGAAGTGCCGCTGCGCGCGCAATATCTGCGCGTGTTCTTCGCGGAACTGACGCGCATCTGCAATCACATGCTCAATCTGGGTTCGCATGTCATGGACGTCGGCGCGATGACGCCGAACCTGTGGCTGTTCGAAATCCGCGAGGATTGCCTCAACTTCTTCGAGCGCGCTTCGGGCGCGCGGATGCACAGCGCCTATTTCCGGCCCGGCGGCGTGCATCAGGATGTGCCCTTGAAGCTGCTGACGGACATCGCCGATTGGCTCGACGGTCGCCTGCCGCGCCTGTTCGAAGACGCGATCAGCCTGGTGGCCGACAACCGCATCTTCAAGCAGCGCAATGTCGACATCGCCATCGTGTCGAAGGAAGACGCGCTGAAGTGGGGCTTTTCCGGCCCCATGATCCGTGGCTCCGGCATCCCCTGGGATATCCGCAAGTCGCAGCCCTATGACGTTTACGACCGGATGGAGTTCGACGTGCCCGTCGGCACGCAATATGACTGCTACGACCGATTCATGGTCCGCGTCGAGGAAGTGCGCCAGTCCGCGCGCATCATGAAACAGTGCCTGAACGAAATGCCCGAAGGCCCGATCGCCAGCTTCGACCGCAAGGTCGTGCCGCCCAAGCGCGGCGAAATGAAGCGGTCGATGGAAGCGTTGATCCATCACTTCAAACTTTATACCGAGGGCTTCCATGTTCCGGCCGGTGAGGTGTATGTCGCGACCGAAAGCCCGAAGGGCGAGTTTGGCGTCTATCTGGTCAGCGACGGGTCCAACAGACCCTATCGCTGCAAGATCCGCCCGACCGCTTTTTCGCATCTGCAAGCCATGGACTTCATGATGAAGGGCCACATGCTCGCCGATACCACCGCGGTCCTGGGCGCGATGGACATCGTGTTCGGGGAGTGTGACCGGTGAAGCTTTGGCTACATCGGATAGCTCAACGGGAGCATCGCGCTTTGGCTGATTTGGGGCAAGGTGAGACTGCTGCAAAGCGATTTGATGGCCTTCGCCGGTCTAATCGGAACGAGGCGAAAGTGTTGTTGGTGGCCATGGCTCCCGCAGTTCCGTTAATGTTGTCAGACGTGCTCGGCTTTGAACGGGGTATGCTCTGGAATGTGTGGGCCGTTGCGACTGCCCTTTGGTATGTAGCTGCGGTGGGCGCATTGCTTTTCGTGATGTTTAAGTCTTTCGTTCGATCAATGGCTAAGAAAAATGGCTGACGCACCCCATATCCCCGAAGAAACCGAAACCCGTGCGCGCTGGGGCGCGTTCGAGTGGACCGCCGAAAATGCCGATCAGGCCAAGAAGGTCATCGCGCGCTATCCCGCCGGTCGACAGCAGTCGGCGGTGATGCCGCTGCTCGATCTCGCCCAGCGGCAGGTTGGGGCTGAGACGCAGACCCAGGGCTGGCTCCCTGTGCCGGTAATGGAATATATCGGGCGTCAGCTCGATATGCCGTACATGCGCGTCTATGAGGTCGCGACCTTCTACACCATGTATAATCTGGCACCGGTGGGCCGTTATCATGTGCAGGTGTGCGGCACGACGCCCTGCATGTTGCGCGGATCGGACGATGTCTTCTCGGCCTGCAAGAATAAGGGTCTGGTCAAGGGCGGCACGACCCCCGATGGCCTGTTCACGCTGACCGAAGTCGAATGCCTGGGCGCCTGCGCCAACGCGCCGATGGTCCAGATCAACGACGATAATTACGAAGACCTGACCTACGACAGCATGAGCGCGATCCTGGAAACGTTGGCCACAGGCGGCCAGCCCAAAATCGGCCCGCAGATCGACCGCCAGACTAGCGCGCCGGAGGGTGGCCCGACGACGCTCAAGGAGATGGTTACCGAAAATCACGACTATCGGGGTGAATGGGCATGACCCGTTTGGCGTTTCCCCAATCCCTGTTCGCTTCGAGCGTAGTCGAGAAGCGGCTAGCGCTGCGTGGGCGTTTCTCGACTTCGCTCGACACGAACGGATGTGGTGTATCGGGGGCCGCAGCATGAGCGCGTTGATCGCCATCATCCTGGGCATCATCGTGTTCGTGATCGCGCTCAAGATCATCGGCGCGGTGCTGGGCCTGGTCATCGGCCTGGCGCTGGCGTTGGTAGCTTATTTCGTGGCTGAAAAACTGATCGGAAAGGGCCGGTAATGGCCGACGACACCGCACCTCCCGCGCCCCCTGCGTTCGTAGGGCCGCTGTCCGACAAGGACCGTATCTTCACCAACGTCCATGGCTTCCAGGATTGGGGCATCGACGCGGCTATGAAGCGCGGCGATTGGGACAATACCAAGAAGCTGATGGAAATCGGCCAGGACGCGATCATCGACATCGTCAAGGCGTCGAACCTGCGCGGTCGTGGCGGCGCGGGCTTCCCGACCGGCATGAAGTGGAGCTTCATGCCCAAGGAAAGCAAGGACGGCCGTCCAAGCTTCCTGGTCATCAATGCCGACGAATCCGAGCCGGGCAGCTGCAAGGACCGCGAGATCATCCGCCACGATCCGCACAAGCTGATCGAGGGTGCGCTGATCGCGGGTTTCGCGATGCGCGCGCGTGCCGCCTATATCTATATCCGCGGCGAGTTCATCTATGAGGCGAAGGTTCTCTTCGCCGCGGTCGAGCAGGCCTATGAACGGGGCTTTATCGGCAAGAATGCCTGCGGCTCCGGCTATGATTTCGACGTCTTCGTCCATCGCGGCGCAGGCGCCTATATCTGCGGCGAGGAAACCGCGCAGATCGAAAGCCTGGAAGGGAAGAAGGGCCAGCCCCGGCTTAAGCCGCCTTTCCCGGCGGGCGCGGGCCTCTATGGCTGCCCCACCACGGTCAACAATGTCGAGAGCATCGCGGTGTCGCCGACGATCTTGCGGCGCGGCGCAGCCTGGTTCAACCGCTTCGGGCGCGAGGGCAATCGCGGCACCAAGCTGTTCCAGATCAGTGGCCATGTGAATAAGCCCTGCGTGGTCGAGGAATCGATGTCGATCCCGTTCCGCGAATTGATCGACCGCCATTGCGGCGGCATTCGCGGCGGCTGGGACAATCTGCTGGCGGTCATTCCCGGCGGCTCCTCGGTGCCGCTGGTGCCTGCCAGGGAAATCATGGAAGCGCCGATGGACTTTGACGGCCTGAAAGCCGTCGGTTCGGGCCTTGGCACCGCCGCCGTGATTGTCATGGACAAGTCCACCGACATCGTCCGCGCCATTTCGCGTCTTTCCTACTTCTACAAGCATGAGTCCTGCGGCCAGTGTACGCCGTGCCGTGAAGGCACAGGCTGGATGTGGCGCGTGATGGAACGGCTGCGTACCGGCGATGCCGACCTGTCGGAAATCGACATGTTGCATCAGGTCACCAAGCAGGTCGAAGGCCACACCATCTGCGCGCTCGGCGACGCGGCGGCCTGGCCGATCCAGGGGCTGATCAAGCATTTCCGCCCGGAAATCGAGCGCCGGATCAACGAACACAAGGGTAGCGCCCCCTTCATGGAGGCAGCGGAGTAATCATGCCGAAGGTCAAAGTTGACGGCGTAGAACTCGAAGTCCCGGCGGGCGCGACTGTCCTCCAGGCGTGCGAGTTGGCGGGGAAGGAAATTCCGCGCTTCTGCTATCATGAACGGCTGTCCATCGCGGGCAATTGTCGCATGTGCCTGGTAGAGGTGAAGCCCGGACCGCCCAAGCCGCAGGCGTCGTGTGCGCTCCCAGCAGCCGAAGGTCAGGACATCCGCACCGACAGCGAAATGGTCAAGAAGGCGCGCGAAGGGGTGATGGAGTTTCTCCTCATCAACCATCCGCTCGATTGCCCGATTTGCGATCAGGGCGGCGAATGCGATTTGCAGGACCAGTCGGTCGCCTATGGCCGCGGCGTGTCGCGCTATGATGAGAATAAGCGCGCCGTGACCGAGAAATATATGGGTCCGATCGTCAAGACGGTCATGACCCGCTGTATTCAGTGCACCCGCTGCGTGCGCTTTGCCGAGGAAGTCGCGGGCGTGCCGGAGATCGGCGCAATCGGTCGCGGCGAAAATATGCAGATCACCACCTATCTCGAACATGCCGCCAAGAGCGAATTGTCGGGCAATGTGGTCGATCTCTGCCCGGTCGGCGCGCTGACGAGCAAGCCTTATGCGTTCGAAGCGCGGCCGTGGGAATTGAAGAAGACCCACGCTATCGATGTGATGGATGCGGTCGGCACCAACATCCGCCTCGACAGCCGGGGCCGTCAGGTGCTGCGCGCCGTGCCGCGCATCAATGACGACGTGAACGAGGAATGGGCGTCGGACAAGACCCGGCACAATGTCGATGGTCTGGTCCGCAAGCGTCTCGACAAGCCTTATGTCCGCAAGCACGGCAAACTAGTGCCTGCGACCTGGGCGGAAGCCTTTGCCGCCGTTGCAGCGGTGCAGCATGGTGGCAGCGTCGCGGCGATCGCCGGTGATCTGCTCGACTGCGAGACGATGTTTGCTGGCAAGGCGCTGGTCGAGAAGCTGGGCGGGACGATGCTGGAAGGGCGTCAGACCGGCCTTGCCTATGACGTGTCGAGCCTGTCGTCGGTGGTTTTCAATACGCCGCTCGCTGATCTGGAAACCGCTGACGTCATCCTGCTGGTTGGCACCAATTTGCGCTGGGAAGCGCCGCTGGTGAACACGCGGCTGCGCAAGGCGATCAAGAAGGGCGCAAAGGTCTTCGTGGTCGGGCCGGAGTTCGACCTGACCTACAAGGTCGAATGGCTGGGCAACGAGGCGTCGCTGCTGGGCAAGCTGCCTGACGCAGTAATCGAGGCGTTCGGCAAGGCCGTCCGTCCGGCGATGATCGTAGGTGGCGGCGTGCTGGCCAAGGACGGCGCGCATGGCGATACGTTGGCGCTGGTCGATACGTTGGGCCTCGTGAAAGAGGGCTGGAACGGCTATAACGTCCTTCACTTTGCGGCGGCTCGCATGGGCGGCCTGATGCTCGGCTATGCGACGCAGGGGGGCATCAAGGCCGTCGCGGCCGCCAAGCCCAAGCTGCTGCTTTCGCTGGGTGCTGACGAGGTTGACTATTCGGCCTTCCCCGACAGCTTCAAGGTCTATGTCGGCCATCATGGCGACAAGGGCGCGCATGCGGCGGACGTGATCCTGCCGGGCGCCAGCTATGCCGAAAAGGCCGGCACCTACGTCAATCTGGAAGGCCGGGTGCAGCGCGGCGAAAAGGCCGTGTTCGCGCCGGGTGACGCTCGCGAAGACTGGTCGATCCTGCGCGCGCTGTCCGAAGCACTGGGGGCCAAGCTGCCATTCGACAGCTTCGAGCAACTGCGCGCCGAAATGGTCAGGGCGGTCCCCGCGCTGGGTGTCGAGGGTCTGGCCGATTATGGCTGGTCCATCCCATCATTGCCAACCGGCGCGACCGGCGAACTGGCTTCGCCGATCAAGGATTTCTACCTGACCAACGCCATCTGCCGCGCCAGCCCGACGATGCAGCAATGCTCGGCCGAACTGGTACATGGTGAGAGCTACGCGGAGGCCGCAGAGTGACCGCTTTCTTCCAAAATCTGGGCATGGGCTTCGAAGGCGCCTGGTTCCTATCGACCATAATCGGCATCCTGGTGATCGCATTGCCAGTCATGCTGGCGGTTGCGATGATTATCTATGCCGATCGCAAGATATGGGCGGCGATGGCGCTGCGCCGCGGTCCCAATGTCGTTGGTCCCTTCGGCCTGCTCCAGTCTTTCGCGGATGGCCTGAAGGTCTTTCTGCAGGAAACCATCATCCCGTCGGCGTCGAACAAGGCCTTGTTCCTGATTGCGCCGATCATCACCTTTACCGTAGCGCTGATGGCCTGGGCGGTGGTGCCATTCCAGGTTGGCGTGGTGCTTGCGGACATCAATGTTGGCTTGCTCTACATTCTGGCCATTTCGTCGCTGGGCGTTTATGGCGTGGTGCTGGCGGGTTGGGCGTCCAACTCCAAATATCCCTTCTATTCCGCGATCCGCGCAAGCGCGCAGATGATCAGCTATGAAGTCTCGATCGGCTTCATCCTGATCTGCGTCGTCTTGTGGGCCGGCAGCTTCAACCTGACCGCGATCGTGGAGAGCCAGAAGGGCTATTATGGGTTCCTGAATGGCAATGGCTTTAACCCACTGCTGTTCCCGATGGCGATCATGTTCCTGATTTCCGCGATGGCCGAAACGGCGCGCGCGCCCTTCGACCTGACCGAAGCGGAAAGCGAGCTGGTTGCGGGATACCAGACCGAATATTCGTCCATGGCCTTCGCGCTCTACTGGCTGGGCGAATATGCCAACGTCATTCTGATGTGTGCATTGAACGCCATCCTGTTCTGGGGCGGCTATCTGCCCCCGGTGGATTGGGCGCCGCTCTATTATGTGCCGGGCATCCTCTGGCTGTTCGCCAAGATACTGTTCTTCTTCTTCGTCTTCTCCTGGGTGAAGGCGACGGTGCCTCGCTACCGCTATGACCAGCTGATGCGGCTGGGCTGGAAAATCTTCCTGCCGACCTCGCTCTTCTTCGTCTTCCTGGTATCGGGCTTCCTCATGCTGACGCGCTATGGAGGCGCACAATGAGCCTCGCTTATTATATCAAGTCGTTCACCCTCTGGGAGTTCGTGAAGGCGCACTGGCTGACCTTGAAATATTTTTTCAAGGCAAAGGCGACGATCAACTATCCCTATGAGAAGAACCCGATCAGTCCGCGGTTCCGGGGTGAACATGCGCTGCGTCGTTATCCCAATGGGGAAGAGCGCTGCATCGCGTGCAAGCTGTGCGAAGCGGTGTGTCCGGCGCAGGCGATCACCATCGAGGCGCAACCGCGCGAGGATGGCAGCCGCCGCACGACGCGCTACGACATCGACATGACCAAGTGCATCTATTGCGGCTTCTGCCAGGAAGCCTGCCCGGTGGACGCGGTCGTCGAAGGCCCGAATTTCGAGTTTGCGACCGAAACCCGCGAGGAGCTGATCTATGACAAGGCCAAGCTCCTTGAAAATGGTGACAAGTGGGAACGCGCGATTGCCGCGAACCTTGCCGCCGATGCCCCCTATCGTTAAGCCGCGCGCGTCAAAGGGAATATTGCACCTGTGATTCACGTCCTCGCCTTCTACCTGTTCGCCATTTTGGTGGTGAGCAGCGGCGCGCTCACCATCTTGTCGCGCAACCCAGTTCATTCGGTCCTGTGGCTGATCCTCGCCTTCTTCAACGCGGCGGGCCTGATGATCTTGCTGGGCGCCGAATTCATCGCGATGTTGCTTGTCATCGTCTATGTCGGCGCGGTTGCGGTGCTGTTCCTGTTCGTCGTCATGATGCTGGACATCGACTTTGCCGAATTGCGCGCCGGTTTCGTCAGCTATCTGCCGTTCGGCCTGCTGATCGCGCTGGTGCTGATGGCGGAAATCGTGCTGGGCATCGGTCTGTGGAGCGTAGGCCCGATCGAATTGGCGCAGCGCGCAGCGCCCACCGCGCCTGATGTTTCGAACATCAAGGCGGTAGGTACGCTGCTTTACACGCGCTACATCTTCCTGTTCGAAGCGGCGGGCATCGTCCTGCTGGTCGCGATGATCGGGGCGATCGTCCTGACGCACCGCACCCGCGGCGGCACCAAGGGGCAGAATATCGCCAAGCAGAACCGTCGCCGTCCGCAGGATGCGGTCCGCAATATCAATCAGCCCGTCGGGCAGGGGGTGGAGCTGTGATCGGCCTTCAACATTATATGGTGGTCAGCGCCATCCTCTTCGTGATGGGGGTGCTGGGCATCTTCATCAACCGCAAGAATGTCATCATCATCCTGATGGCGATCGAGCTGATCCTGCTGAGCGTGAACATCAACCTCGTCGCCTTCAGCGCCTTTCTGGGCGATCTGGTCGGCCAGGTCTTCTCGATGTTCGTGCTCACCGTCGCGGCGGGCGAGGCGGCCATCGGGCTTGCCATCCTCGTCATTTACTTCCGTGGTCGCGGCACCATTGCCGTCGACGATGTCAACCGGATGAAGGGCTGAGCCTGAACTCATGATCCAGCTTATCGTTCTTCTTCCGCTGCTGGCGGCGGCCATCGCTGGCCTGGGCAACAAGGCCCTTGGCAAGCTGCCCGCAAAGATCATCACCACTGGTGCGCTGTTTGCAGCCTGCGCCATGAGCTGGGCGATCTTCATTCCCTTCCTGCTCGGCAATGCGCAAGCATCGGTGACGCCGCTCTTCACCTGGATCGAAAGCGGCAGCTTCGATGCGCAATGGGCGCTGCGCGTCGACACGATGACGGCGGTCATGCTGGTGGTCATCACCAGCGTATCGAGCGTCGTCCATCTCTATAGCTGGGGCTATATGGAAGAAGAGCCGGATCAGCCGCGCTTCTTCGCCTATCTTTCGCTCTTCACCTTCGCGATGCTGATGCTCGTGACCGCGAACAACCTGCTCCAGATGTTCTTCGGTTGGGAAGGCGTGGGCCTGGCGTCCTATCTCCTCATCGGTTTCTGGTTCCGCAAGCCAAGCGCCAATGCTGCCGCGATTAAGGCGTTCGTCGTCAATCGCGTTGGCGACCTTGGCTTCATGATGGGGATTTTCGGCACCTATCTGGTGTTCAACACCATATCGATCCCGGAAATTCTGGAAATGGCCCCGTCAATGGCCGGTTCGACCATCGGCTTTCTGGGCCACCGCTTCGATACCATGACGGTCCTCTGTCTGCTGCTGTTCGTCGGCGCGATGGGCAAGTCGGCACAGCTTGGC